>JACCTC010000158.1 GCA_013812655.1 Deltaproteobacteria bacterium
TCTCGGGTCACGCGACGATCGAGGATGCGGTCGCGGCAACCCGGCTCGGCGCGTTCGACTTCATGGAGAAGCCGCTCGATCGCAACCGCGTCGTCGTCACCGCACGTAACGCGCTCGAGCGCCGGCGGATGTGGCGCGAGGTCCACGATCTGCGGCGTGCCGTCGACGCGCGCTGGGAGCTGCTCGGCAGCACCCCCGTGATGCACGATCTGCGGCGGCAGATCGCGAAGGTCGCACCGACGCGCAGCCGCGTGCTGATCACCGGCGAGAGCGGCACCGGCAAGGAGCTGATCGCGCGCGCGATCCACCGCAACAGCACGGTGTCGGCGGGCGCGTTCGTCAAGGTCAACTGCGCCGCGATCCCGCCGGAGCTGATCGAGAGCGAGCTGTTTGGCCACGAGCGTGGGGCGTTCACCGGCGCGATCGCGAAGAAGCGCGGCCTGTTCGAGGTCGCCGACGGCGGCACGATCTTCCTCGACGAGATCGGCGACATGGCGCTGTCCGCGCAGGCCAAGGTGCTCCGCGTGCTGCAGACCGGCGAGTTCACCCGGGTCGGCGGCGAGAAGAGCCTGCGCACCGACTGCCGCGTCGTCGCCGCGACGAACCGCGACCTCGAGCAGATGTGCAAGGACGGCCAGTTCCGCGAGGACCTCTACTTCCGGCTCAACGTCGTGCCGATCCATTCTCCCGAGCTCAAGGAGCGCGCCGACGACGTGCCGCTGCTGGTCGAGTCGTTCGTGCGCGAGTGTTGCGACGAGAATGGCCTCGGCTACAAGCCGGTCGACGATGGCGTGCTCGAGCGCCTCAAGCAGTACGACTGGCCGGGCAACGTGCGCGAGCTGCGCAACGTCGTCGAGAGGCTCGTGATCATGTCCGACGAGGTGATCCGCGAGAAGGACCTGCCGCCGTACCTCGGTGGTCCGCGGCCTCCCGGTCGCGCAACGGGCTCGACGGGTCCGCAGACGTCGATCGATCTCGCGCGCTACGCCGGCAAGAGCCTGCGCGAGTTTCGCGAGGAGGTCGAATCCGAGTTCATCCGGATCCGGCTCGCCGAGTTCGAGTGGAACATCTCGCGCACCGCGCAGGCGCTCGGCATCGAGCGGACCAACCTGCACAAGAAGCTACGCGCGCTCGGCATCCACCGTGGCGAAGGCACTCAAGGAGGGGATCATGACTAGGACGACACTCGTACTGGCACTGGCAGGCGCGCTCGGTTGCGGCGGCAGCAAGCATGACGCACCGAAGGTCGACGTCACCGCCGAGCACGTCGCAGCCGTCAACGCGGCGATGCCCGCCGATCTCAAGGGCAAGCTCGAGTTCGAGCTCGGCAAGATCACGAACAGCATGGGCAAGGACGATCGCAACTTCAAGCTCGCCCGTCCCAAGGGCTGGAAGGCCGGCTTCATGCCGGGCGAGATCGAGCCTGCGGACGCCGACAACTTCGGCTCGGCGACGCTCGGCAAGAGCGAGATGCAGATCAGCTCCAACTGCGATGGTGCTTGCGAGAAGAAGGACTGGGAGAAGGTCTCCGACAAGGTGAACTTCGCGCAGTTCACGTCGGGACAGGTCGAGGGCAAGGTGCTCAAGGACGTCAAGACGAAGACCGGTCGCACGCTCGTGTTCGAGCGCAAGCTGTCGGAGCACTTCCCCGAGAAGGACGTCGCGATCAACATCGTCACCGCGTGGTGGGTCCCCGACGGCGCGCGCTACTTCACGTGCGATGTCGAGCTCGGCGCGCCGCTGAAGGGCGCGGCTGACGCGTTCGAGAAGGCGTGCTCGAAGGTCAGCGCCGATTAGCTGGCCTGGTCGCGATCCTCGCGATCGTGATCACCAGCGGGCTCGGTGCCGCGCAGCCGCAGCCGCAGCAACCGCCGCCACTCGACGGGCTGGTGCTCGCGGATCGCGTCGGCGCGCCGGATCGCGCGGCGATCGAGCGTGCCGTCGCCGAGATCGAGCGGGCACCGGCGACCACGCCGAACCTCGACGAGGCACTGCGTCGCGCGGCGCGTGCGTGCGAGGACGTGCTTGCTGATCCCGCACGTGCCCTCGCGCTCTATGAACGCATCCTCGACGAGTTCCCGAACACCGCGGCGTCGCGGGTCGCGCGCGCGCGCGCCGCGCTGTTCCGCGGCCGGGTCGGTGACGACAACGCGTACGCGCGCGAGGCGGCCGAGCTCGCGCAGCTGATGGCCACCGCCGACACGCTGCCACCTGCCGAGGTCGAACGCCACGCGACCGCGCTCGCCACCGCGAACTGGCCGGGTGCGCCCGATGCGGCACTGTTCCTCCCCGAATGGCTGCAGCGCACCGGCCGGCTCGATGCCGCGCACGACCGCTACATGGACGTCGTCGCGCGCTGGCCCGAGAGCATCCACGCGACCGCCGCACTGCGCGGTGCAGCGAGTGCCGCCCTCGACGGTCGCAACTGGGATCGCGCCGTCGCCCTCGCGATGCGGCTGCCCGTCGGCGAGGACACCGATCGCGTGCTCCGCGACGAGCTGATCGAGCGCGCCGCCCGAGGCCGCCGTCTCGATCGCTGGTACATGGTCTCGTGGCTCGGCCTCGTCGGCGCGCTGTTCGGGCTGTTCGCGTCGTGCGCGGAAGCCATCCTGCGCGGCGGCCGACGCTGGCCCTCGCTGCGCCCTCCCGTCGAGGTCTACTTCCTCGTGCCGATCTCGGCGGTGCTCGTCGGCGTCGCGGTCACCACGCACCAGGCGATCGCACCGGCCGTCCTGATCGTCTCGATCGGCGGCCTCGTCCTCGCGTGGCTGTCCGGGATCACGCTCGAGCACCTGCGTGCGCGCCGCCGCCGCGTCGGGCTCCGCGCCGTGCTCCACATCGCGCTCTGTCTGGTCGCCGTGGTCGGTCTCGTCTACATCGTGCTGATGCACGACAACCTGCTCGAGATGGTGATCGAGACGGTCAAGTTCGGGCCCTCGTCCTGACGCCTGCAACCGGCGACCCGGAGCATTGACCCGACCGGGCCGGCGACGGACGCTGCGAGGATGCAAGCCGAAGCCGAAATCCGTGCCGCCGCGACCGCGTGGGCCGAGGCGATCCAGCGTCGTGATGTCGAGGCAGCCAGCCGGATCCTCGGGGATGAGTACGCGCTGATGGCGCCGGGGCTCGGCGAGATGCCGCGCGCGAAGTGGCTCGAGGGCCTGCCGATGTACGTCGTCCACAGCTACGAGCACACGGACGTCCGGGTGCACGTCTATGGTGAGACCGCCGTCATGCGCTCGCGTTACAAGCAGCAGGCGACGGTGTTCGGCAAGGATCGCAGCGGCGAGATGCTCGTGACCGATGTCTGGGTCAAGCGCGACGGACGGTGGCAGGTCGTGGCCCGCCACACCTCGATGCTCGGCGGTTAAAGCGCGGTGCCGTTGGCGCGCCGGCCGGGCGAGGCTGGCGCGGTCGAGACGGACTTGTGACCGACGAACGCGGCGGTTCCGCTCTTCTCGGTGGCGCGGACCAGCGACTGATCGGCGCCACCCTCGGCGCCCCAGGTCACGGTGCCGAGCACGACACCGGCGGTGGACGTCACGGTCAGCGTATCGCCCGCGTTGTTGAGCTGGAGCGCCGCCGACGCCTTCATCACGCGCACGCCGGAGATCGGAGCCGGCGTACCGCCGCTGAACATCACGAGGACTCCGCCGGCCGCGAGCGTCGTGCCTGCTGGCACGGTGGCGCGCACGCCGACGCTATCGGCAATCGTCGCGCCCGAAAGATCGAGCGGACCGGTGCCTGAATTGACGAGCTCGATGAACTCGTCCTGCGACGTATTGAGGACGCCATCGCCGTTCGCGTCGTAGTTAACGGGCGGATCAGCGAGCACCTCGTTGATCACGAGCGTCCCGGCCGGCGGCGGCGGTGGTGGCGCTGGCGCCGGGATCGGCGTCGTCGCGACCGTGAGCTGGCACATCTCGAGATCGACGACCTTGCCGAACACGATGTCCTTCGGCGGCTGGTGGAACTGGTTCGGGTTGGCCGCGGAGTTGTCGTAACGGCAAGTCGTGCGGATGATCGTGCCCGCGGGAAGATTGCGCGGCTGACGCAACCAGTACGAGCCCTGATGCTCGAAATCCCACGCGACATCGGCGAGGCATGCGGGGCCCTCGCCCGGCACTTCGATCGAGACCTCGAATTCGGTGCCGAGCTGGTGCATGTGCGGCGTGATCGAGTAAAGCGTGAACGGCACGTCGAATTTGCGCTCTGCCGTCACGACCGTGTCGGTCGAACCGGCGGGGATCAGGATCTGCTCGTTCTTGACGAGGGACGGCTTGAGCTCGACGTCGACCACGTCGTCGAGGTGGAGGCCGACGCGCGTCTGATCGATCGCACCGCCGAGGACGGTCCCGTAGTGGACCTCCATCACGATGTTCGAGCCCTTCGGGATACGAATGCCGCAGCCCGGCGTCAGCGCCAGCGGCGCGCTGCCGGGGAACCACATCCCGACGAGCTGCGCGGTGTACGTGAAATCGCCCTCGAAGCCGGGGCCGGCGAGCGTCGGGTTCTCCTGGTACTCCGCTTCCTGGATCGTCGACTTGCGCTCGGGATCGATGAACAGCGTGACATGGTGAACGACGCGCGACAGCCGCTCGCCCTCGGGCGTGCCCGGGATCGCCTCGAAGCCGGTGATGAAGCGATCGGTGTCGAAGCTCGTCGGGATCACGAAGCGGCGGAACACGTCGCGGTTGAGGTTCGGCGGCAGCGTGAAGCCGCCGGCGGCGTTCGAGAAGATCATGTCGGGAGCGCCGCCCTTCCACTCGACACCCGGCTCGAAGCTCAGCGGCGGCGGCAGGTCACGAACGTTGCCCTGCGGCGCACCGGCATCCGCCCACGCGGCGAACGTCGCGATCTCGTCGTAGGTCAACTGGCGCGGGCCTTCGAACGTGTGCTCGTCCGCGCAGCCGGTATCGAGACGCATCGGTCGCGCCTCCGGCATGATCCGGTCGGCGACGGCCGCCTTCATCCGCTGCGCGTGTGGCTCGGCCTCTTCATAGGTGGTGAGCGGGAACGGTGCGTGACCATCGGGCTGATGGCAGCTCTGGCAGTGCTCCTGAAGCAAGCGTACGACTTGCTTTGAGAAAGTGACGCCAGTCGTCGGTGGCTCCTTGTTCTCGGCACATGCCGCGAACGCCACCACCACCAGGACACACGAGATCGTTCGAATGAAGCTCATCGCGCGCCTCGGATACCACGCGACCCCACCATCCTGTCACGGCAATCCTCGTGGCAGCCTCGGGTTGTCGCGCTCCCGGACGTAGCGGGCGTGAGCCAGCCAACGAATCCGCGATCAGCGCTTCAACGCGGCCAGGCGCGGCGGGTCGTCCTTGATCAGTCGCAGCTCGGGCTCGGTGATGAACGAGCCGCCCTGCCGGCGAAACCGATCGATCCGCATGCGGAGGTTGTTCGGGCTATCGGCCGCGCGGATCGCCTCGGACTCTTCGATGCGGCCATCGCAGAACAGGTCGTACATCGCCTCGTCGAACGTGCAGCAGCCCTCGCTGACGCCCTGCTCCATCGCTTCCTTGATCGTCTCGACGTCACCGCGCTTGATGAGATCGCGGATGCGCGGCGTATCGATCAGGACCTCGAGCGCCGCGGCACGTCCGCCGGCGAGCGCCGGCAGCAGCCGCTGCGAGACGATCGCGCGGAGGTTGAGCGAGAGCTGGAGCCGGATCTCGGCCTGCCGGCCCGGCGGGAAGAAGTTGAGGATGCGCTCGATCGCCTGGTTCGCGTTGTTCGCGTGCAGCGTCGAGATGCAGAGGTGGCCGGTCTCGGCGAACGTGATCGCGGCCTCCATCGTCTCGACGTCGCGGATCTCGCCGATCAGGATGACGTCCGGTGCCTGGCGCAGCGTGTTCTTGAGCGCATCGCGATAGGACAGCGTGTCGACGCCGACCTCGCGCTGGGTGACCACGCACTGCTTGTGCGGGTGGATGAACTCGACGGGATCTTCGATCGTGATGATGTGACCGGTCTCGACCTCGTTGCGATGGTTGATCATCGCGGCGAGCGTCGTCGACTTGCCACTACCCGTGCCGCCGACGAGCAACACGAGCCCGCGCTTGCTGTTCATGATCTCGGCGAGCACCGGAGGATGCTTGAGATCGGCGAGCGTCTTGATCGCCGTGCGCACGAGCCGGATGACGAGCCCGAGCTCCCCGCGCTGGTAGAACATGTTGACGCGGAACCGGCCGCCGGCGCTCGACGCGACGGCGACGTTCATCTCCTTCTTGACCAGGAGCTCGTCGTGCTGCGCCTTGGTCAGCAGCGTCCTCGCCATCGCCGCGATCTGCTCGCCGTTGAGCGAGACCTTCGCCGGATAGCCGATGCCGTCGATGCGAAACACCGGCGGACTCTCGGCCGTCAGGTAGAGATCCGAGGCATCGACCTTGAGCATGTGCTCGAGCAGGCCGCGCAGCGACGGATCCCAGGTCTGGTCGTTCGACTTCATCGCGCCGCCACCGCGTGGCGATCGAGGACGGCGGCGACATCCGGCATGCGCTTGCGCACCTCCTCGAGGGTGACCGTGCCCTTGCCGATCAGGTCCATGAGCGCTGCCTCCATCGTCACCATGCCCGCTTTGCCGCCGACCTGCATCGCCGACGGGATCTGGTGGGTCTTGTTCTCGCGGATCAGGTTTCGCACCGCCGGCGTCCCGATCAGGATCTCGAGCGCCGCGGCGCGGCCGCCACCTACCTTGTGCAGCAGCATCTGCGTGCACACGCCGAGCAGCGACTCCGCGACCATCGTGCGGATCTGCGCCTGCTGGTTCGCCGGGAACACGTCGACGATGCGGTCGACGGTCTTCGCGGCGCTCGACGTGTGGACCGTGCCGAACACGAGGTGGCCGGTCTCGGCCGCGGTCAGCGCGAGCCCGATCGTCTCGAGGTCACGGAGCTCGCCGACGAGGATGACGTCGGGATCCTCGCGGAGCGCGCTGCGCAGCGCGTTGGTGAACGACTTGGTCTGGGTGCCGACCTCGCGCTGGTTGACCAGCGACCGCTTCGGCTTGTGAACGAACTCGATCGGATCCTCGAGCGTGAGGATGTGGCCCTGCATCGTCTCGTTGATGTAGTCGATCATCGCGGCGAGCGTCGTCGACTTGCCCGAGCCGGTCGGTCCGGTGACGAGCACGAGCCCCTTCTCTTCCTCGCAGAGCGCGCGCAGCACCGGCGGTAACCCGAGGTCGTCGAAGCGCGGGATCTTGTGCGGGATCGTGCGGAACACCGCGCCCTCACCGCGGTTCTGCACGAACGCGTTGACGCGGAACCGCAGCGTGGCATCGAGCGCGAACGCGAAGTCCGCCTCGAGCTTCTCCTGGAAGGTGCGGCGCTGGTTGTCGTTCATCACGTCGAAGATCAGCTTGTGGGTCTCTTCCTGGGTCAGCGCCGGCGCGTCGATCCGGAACATGTCGCCGTTGACGCGCAGCATCGGCGGCTCGCCCGCGGAGAGATGGAGATCGGAGGCGCCTTGCGCGACGGCAAACCGGAGGAGATGCGGGATCGTCAACATCACGTGATCTCCAGGACGGTGGCGACGTGGGCCTTTATGACGTAGTAGGTCCGGTCGGCGGTGTGCAGCTCGAAGTACGGCGTGGCTGCATTGAGGTAGTCGGTCGTGCGCTGCTCGCCACTCACCACCGGCCAGCGGAGCTCGCCCTCGACCATCATCCCGCTGCGCAGCTTGACCGCCGCCCGCTGGTGATTGCTCGGCAGCGCATTCTCGTCGGGGACCGCTGGCGGCTCCACGACGAGAGAGACGCACGCGATCGCGTCGCGCGCGACGATGTAGATCTTGGCGTCACGCATCACCGGGACAAATGCTTCGCCTTCGCTGATGACCCGCGTCAGCTCCTCGCTGCGCGGCAGCATGAAGATGACCTCGACGCGCTCGCCGTCGTGGAGGATCAGCGTCGCGTCGACATACTTGACGGGCATCCGCAGGATCGCCTGCGAGCGGTGGACGTTGACGTCGGCCATCTAGCTCTCCGGGTCGGCCGGAATACCCAGCCGTGAAGGGAGGCCGCCGCCTACATCGCGGTCGTTCCAAGTCCGCATGCCTGCTACAGTACACCTCGTGCGACGCGGTCGGATCCTGGCGATCAAGTGGGGCATGAACCCCAACTCCTCGAGCCTCGGGGTCGACGTGACGTTCCTGCTCGTCGGCGCGAGCGCGCTGGCGATGGTGACGCCGATCGTCGGAGCCCTGCTCCGCTGGCGTAGGCCACTGCCGGTCGAGCCCACCGTCGCGAGCGACGCTCCGAAGCTTTCCGAGTCGTGACGGGAGGCGCTAAGCGAACGAGAACCAGTCGCGGCGCCGGAATGGGTGCTAGATACCATTTTAAATGGTATCTACGTGTCGTGAAGACTGCCATCGATAGCGCTGGCCGGATCATCATTCCGAAGGCGCTGCGTGACGAGCTCGGCCTGAAGCCCGGCCGGCCGCTCGCGATCCATAGTCGCGATGGCACGCTCGTGATCGAACCGATGCCGACCGAGGTGACGCTGGTCCGGCGCGGCAAGCGGATCATTGCCAAGCCTGCGAAGTCGCTTCCTCAGCTCACGCAGGCGGAGGTTCGCGCCGCGCTGGAAGGCACGCGTAGGTGAAGCTCGCCGCCGATACCAGCGTCCTCGTCGCGTCGTTTGCCTCGTGGCACGAGCATCACGAGGTCGCCCTCGAAGCGATCGCCCGGCTCGATGTCGTCGTGTCGCATTGCCTGCTCGAGACCTATTCGGTGCTGACCCGGCTACCGACGCCACATCGGATGGCACCATCGATCGTCTCGCAGTTCTTGCAACTCGCGTTCAAAGATCATGCAGTCATCGCGTTGTCGGCGGCCGAGCAACGGGCGCTCGTCCCGCGATGCGCTACCCACGGCATCGCAGGCGGCATGGTCTACGATGGCCTGATCGCGAGCACGTGCATGGAGCACCGCGTTCGCTTGCTCACCCTCGACGCACGCGCACGCCAGACCTACGCCGCACTCGGCGTCGATCACGAGCTCCTCGCGTGACCGCCGCGGGCTGCTAGAGTGCCGGCGATGTTCGCGACCGCACGCAAGCTCGTCGAGCGCGGGCTCGATCTCGCGGGTTCCGCGATCGACCGCGTACGCGCCGCGCGCGAGCTGCCGGCCCGACGATCGCGGCTCGAGCGGTTCGGCGCGATCATCCAGCTCGGAGTGCCGCGCGCGCTGGTGTTCGTCGATCGCACGTTCGCGCGACGCGCGCTGCGGATCGCGCGCGAGCCCGGCGGCGATCCGGCGATCTGGGCGGGCGCCGAGCCCGAGCTCGGTACCTATGTGCTGAGCGCGCCGCTCGAGGCGCACCTCCAGCTGACCAACCGCTGCACCGCGGGTTGCCAGGGTTGCTACACCGGCGCGTCCGCGGAGGGCGCGCCGAACGAGTGGGGCCTCGCGGAGTGGTCGCGCGCGATCGATGCGCTCGCCGACGCGGGCGTCTTCCACGTCGCGCTCGGTGGCGGCGAGAGTGCGGTGCTGCCGTGGATCGGCGAGCTCGCGTTGCACGCCCGACGCCGCGGCATCATCCCGAACCTCACGACCTCGGGGCTCGATGGCCTCGAGCGGCTCCTCGCGAACGTCGAGCACTTCGGCCAGATCAACGTCTCGCTCGATGGCCTCGACGCCACCTACGCGGCGGTGCGCGGCTTCGACGGCTTCGCGCGCGCCGACGCCGCGATCCGCCGGCTCCGCGCGGTCAAGCGCGAGATCGGGATCAACGTCGTCGTCACTCGCCACAACTTCGACGAGCTCGACGCGATCTTCGCGTACGCGAGCGAGCGCCGGCTCTCCGAGGTCGAGCTGTTGCGGTTCAAGCCGTCGGGCCGCGGCGCGCGCACGTACGACCAGCTGCGCTGCACCGACGCCCAGCACCGCGCCTTCCTGCCGACGATCCTCGGGCACGCGAAGCGCCACGCTGTCCGCGTCAAGGTCGACTGCTCGTACACGCCGATGCTCGCGCACCACGCGCCCGATCGCGTGCTGCTCGCCGAGCTCGCAGTCTATGGCTGCACCGGCGGCGATTTCCTCGTCGGCGCGAAGCCCGGCGGCCAGCTCACCGCATGCAGCTTCGCCGCGCCGCCACCGGTGACGAACGAGGGCGATCGCCCGCGCGTGACCCAGCTCGCGAGCTACTGGACGCAGCCCGACGCGTTCGGCGCGTTCCGGACCTGGCGCGACGCCGCCGAGCCGTGCGCGAGCTGCAGCTACCACGAGCTGTGTCGCGGCGGTTGCAAGGTAGTGTCGACTCATGTGACCGGCGACCTCTCGGCGCCCGATCCCGAGTGCCCGCGAGTCATCGATCATCGCGGCCTGCACTCCGCCGCGAAGCCACGTCATCATCTGCCCGTGATATAGACGCCCCGATGAAGACGGTGATGATCATCAGCGACGCGACGGGCGAGACCGCCGAGCGCATGGTTCGCGCTGCGACGCTACAGTTCAGCGAGCCGGTCCAGATCCGCCTGTACTCGCGCGTCCGCCTCGAGAGCGAGCTCGAGCAGATCCTCGAGAAGGCTGCCGAGCTGCGCGCGCTCGTCGTGTTCACCGTGGTCAATGCCGAGGAGCGCGCCCTGATCAGCCAGCTCGTCGAGCGCTACAACATCGAGACCGTCGACCTGATCGGCGCGCTGATCAGCAAGCTCGCGGTCTACGTCGGTTCGTCGCCCGCCGGCGTCCCCGGCCTGCTCCACAGCATCAACGACGACTACTTCCGCCGCATCGAGGCCGTCGAGTTCGCGGTCAAGAACGACGACGGCGCCGAGCCCCGCAACCTCCCGAAGGCCGACGTCGTCCTCGTCGGGATCTCGCGAACGTCGAAGACCCCGCTCTCGACGTATCTCGCGCAGCGCGGGCTCAAGGTCGCCAATGTCCCGCTCGTGCTCGGCGTCGATCCTCCGGAGGAGCTGTCCCAGGTCGATGACCGCAAGGTGTTCGGTTTGATCGTTCAGCCCGACATGCTGATGCGGATCCGGCAGGCCCGGCTCTCTCACCTCGGCATGCCGAACGACTCGAGCTACGGCCAGCGCGCCCACATCGAGAACGAGATCGCCTACTCGCGCGAGATCTTCCGGAAGCACGCGAACTGGCCGGTCATCGATGTGACGAACCGCGCGATCGAGGAGACCGCGGCAGACATTCTGCGGATCTACCAGGAACGCTTCGCACAGCCGACGTGACCGACGTGGCGGCCTGCAACCTCGAGGTTGCGCCCCACGCCGCATCTGAGGGCACGGCGACGGTTCTTGCCGCGCCAGGACGTGGAAAAACCGTTGTGCCGGGTGCCATCCCGCTCATATAACTCGCGAATGCGAATCGTCTTGATGGTTGTCCTCGCGAGCTTGGCGTTTGGCTGTGGTCCGTCGACTCGCAACAACGGAGGTGACGACACCGACGCGCCGCCGCCCGATGCCTGCACCGGCATCGAGTGCCAGATCGTGAACTGCGCCGCGCAGGGCATGCCTCCGACGACGGTATCCGGCACGGTCTTCGCGCCAAACGGAACGCTGCCGCTGTTCGGCGCATCCGTCTACGTCCCGCTCCTCGATCCTGGTCCGTGGCCGGCCGGCGTGCAGTGCTCGCGTTGCGAGTCGCAGCTACCGGGCGGCGCGGCCGCCAGCGCGACGTCGGGCGTCGACGGCAAGTTCACGATGATGAACGTCCCGGCCGGCAGCTCGGTGCCACTGTTCATCACGATCGGCAAGTGGCGCCGCAAGGTCGTCATCCCGTCGGTCACGCCGTGTACCGACAACCCGCTGCCCGCCACGATCACGTCGCTGCCGAAGAACAAGACCGAGGGTGATCTCCCGAAGATCGCGATGGGCTCGGGCGGCTGCGACCGCCTCGAGTGCCTGATCAAGAAGCTCGGCGTCTCGGATAGCGAGTTCACCCACGACGGCGGCACCGGCTCGATCCACCTCTACAACGGCGGTGGCCTGACTGGCGCCCACGGCCAGACGCTAGCGGATTACTCGACGCTGACGAGCGATCTCAACAAGCTCAAGCAGTACGACATCGTGATGTTCTCCTGCGACTGCGGCCGCGACGCGACCGTGACGCAGGCGAGGATGGACAACATGAAGGCGTTCGCCGATGTCGGCGGCCGCGCGTTCTTCTCGCACTACGAGAGCCTGTGGATCGGCGGAAACGGCTCGGCCGCGCCGGCGGTGTGGCCGCAGGTCGCGTCGTGCAACATCGATAACTATCCGAACCCGGTCGACCAGACCGCGATCATCGATCAGGTCAACAACCCCAAAGGCCCGGCGTTCGCGCAGTGGATGGTCAACGTGATGGGCTCGACGGTCGCCGGCCAGGTCTTCGTCGAGGACACGCGCGAGACCTGCTCGATGATCGACACCACCAAGGCGGAGCGCTGGGTGCACCTCCAGGGCGGCCAGCTCCAGAACTTCCAGTTCACGACGCCGGCCGAGGCCGCGACCGACGCGAAGTGCGGCAAGATCGTGATGTCCGACATGCACGTGTCGGGCGGCGGGACCAGTGGCTCGTTCCCGACTGCCTGCGGTCCGGCGGGAGGGGCGTTGTCGCCGCAGGAGAAGGCGCTCGCCTTCATGTTCTTCGACATCGCGGGTTGCGTCGGCGAGATCCTTTAACTTTTACGCACTCTCCCAGGCGGGGTCCTGCCTACGGGGCTTCATCGGCTCCGGCATCGAACCGTGTGCCACGGGGCCGGGGATCGGACTCGAAGTCGACGTTGGGCCCCGCAGCCACCATGTCCTTGGCCGGGCTATCGCTGCGCAGGTGGTAGTCACGAGCGGCTGCATCGACGAATCGAGGATCGCTGTTCGGAATCCCAGCAATCGGCGTCGGCCCAGCAATGCTCGAGACGAGGTTGCAGCCACTCACGGGGACTCGAGCCGATGTACCTGGCGCCCAGATGATGCTGCCGCTGATCGTCATGCTCGGGCCGCACGCAACGGCGCGCGGTCCGTCACCAGTGTTCGTACCCGAGTCGGCGATCGTCACGAAGCTCATGCTGCCCTGCGCCTGAGGCAAGTCGACAGCACGAGTGTTCGCCCCATGGATCAGCACGTTGATGGCCTGGATGGAAACCACCTCGAGGGAACCGATGGCTGTCGCGAAACCGCTGATCGACCCGCGCTCGAGCGTGAGAGCGGCGCCACTACCCAGGGTCACGGCGATCGTGCCGCCTCTTGCCGGTGCCACATCCAGGACAAAGTCGCGAACCGTAACATCGCCTTCGATCTCCAGCCCTGTGGAATTTGCTCGGATGTTCACGCGTTCCAAGACGTAGCGCGCGCCCGTGGCGAAGCTCAGGCCACGACCGACCTCGATGCTGATCGTCAGATCTCGAATCGTGACCGGGATGCTGAACAACAGCTTGGGTCCCTCGTACTGGGCCGCGACCAGGCTCGAGCCGCCGCCATGAAAGATCAGACTCGCGGCGCTGGTCTGTTGAGACCCGAGCTCGTAGAAGCTGGTCATCGCGTAGACGCCGGTTCGCATCACCAGATGCGACCTGGCCGCGTTCGTGCGTGACACGGCAAACGGCACGCTGCGGCACGGTTGCGAGTCCGTGCAATCACCCGTGTCCGTCCCACTGGGATCGAGGTACACGACGCTGGTGGCGGCGATGCAAGCACCGTCATCGCCGCAGGCGCCGCTTTCGCATTCGCTGTCGAGCGAGCAACCGCGACACGCATTCGCGTCGCAGACGGGTGTGGTCGGGCCGCAGTCGGCCGGTGTCAGGCACTGAAGACACCTCCCCGAACCAACATCGCAGACCTGCTCGCTGGCAAACCGTGCACAGTCGGCGGCGTCGCTACATCCCTCGCAGATATCCGACGCGATGTCGCAGACCGGAGCGCTCGCCGCGCAGCCCTGGGTGGAGCAACTCGCGACGACGCACTCGTTCGCCACGCAGGCGAGCCCTTCAGCGCACGTGCGCATCTCCTCATCCAATCCCTGGCTCGCGCAGTCGGCGGCGTCGACGCAGCAGCGCTCGGGGTTTGGGGTCTTGCACCCCAACGTGATCGCGATCGTCATCCAAAGAAACGCCTTCACGCCGCACCTCCATATGAAACGTGATGAATGTTAACCCTAGCGATGCGCGGACGGTGATGAGCCACGCGAGCGAGCCTGAATTTGCGCATGTGGGTTATCTCGACCAAACCGTGGATCGGTTGCGTGGTCTATGTGAGGCCGGCCCAAGGACGAGGCCAAGTAGCCGATATCGCCCTCTCCGTATCAGCGCGGCGCGTGCCCCTCGCGGCGCGGCGGCGTCTGGCGGACGTCGACATCCTCGAAGCCCGCGCCGAGCAGGCCGAGCCCCGCGAGAATCGCGTCGGGTGGAGCTGGCGTCGCGAGAAGGCGCTGCGCCGCGCGTCGACGACGGATGGCGGCGCTCGTCAACTCGTGACAAGTATTCGCTATGCGACGGCTTCATTTTAGCGTCGACGAGCAGACCGCCAAGCGGATCCAGCGCGAGGCCAAGCGTCTAGGTATGACGGTCTCGAAGTACCTCGCGACATTGGTGAGCCGCGGTGTGGGCGGCGCATGGCCGGCGGGGTACCTCGAACGTGTCGTCGGCAGCTGTGTCGGCTCAGCGCTCACAGACCCGGGCGAGCGGTCGCTCGATGACGTCGATCTCGCGGTGCGTTGACCGTGTTCCTGCTCGACACGAACGCGTGCATTCACATCCTGAACAACATCGCTCTCGCCGTATCAGCGCGGGGCGCGTGCCCACGCGGTGAGCGCGAGGCGCGTCGGCGTCGAGCGGACTGCGACATCTTCGAAGCCCGCGCCGAGCAGGCCGCGGCGCAGCGAGCCCCGCGAGAACCGCGTCGGGTGGAGCTGGCGTCGCGAGAAGCCGCTCTTCCGCGCGATCAGCTCGAGCACCGTCGACTCGATCGCCGGTAGCCATGGCTCGCCGTAGTTCGGCGTCGACAGCCACAGCCGGCCACCCGGTACGAGCGCACGGCGGAGCCCGACCAGCCACGACGGCCAGGCGAGCACGTGCTCGACGACCTCCTTCGCGTAGATCGCCGCGAACTGGCGCGTCAGCACGTGATCGACCGGCTCCTCGGGAACGACGACGGTGCCGCCCGTGATCCGCAGGTCGCCGCGATCGAGCACGGCCTCGACGGCGCGCTCGTCGATGTCGACGACGTGAAACGTCAGGCCGGCCGGCGCGGCGTCGATCTCGTGGAGCAAGCCGCAGCCGACGACGAGCACCTCGCCCGCGGGATGCTCGCCGGCTAGACCTCGCAGAAAGCGCTCGAGATCGCGCTCGAGCGGCTGGTGGTAGAGCGTCCACGGAAACTGCCGGGCCCGCGCGTGGTTCGCGAAGTAGTCACCCTGATCAGGATGGCCAGGATGGCCGGGATGGCCGACGCGCGCGCCGTGCTCGCCATCCGCGTTGTTCACGTCGGGACCTCGGCGGCCTCGGCGATGATCAGATATTCGTACGCGGTCGGCGAATCGACGGGGACCAGCGGATCCGACACCGCCCAGCGCACGAGGCGCACCGCAGGCCGCAGCATGGCATCGGGGAGGAAGCGGGTGAGCCGGGACGGATAGAACCCGGTCAGCTGCTTCGCGATGAACTCGCCAAATGCCGGCGGCATGAACAGCCGGAACAGGAACTCCGAGCGTGCCGAGCCGAGGCCATACGCCGCCTGGACCTTCCAGCCGTGCTGCGCGAGCAGGCTCGTCCACACCTTCGAGTCGTAGAGGTGCCAGTGCTGGAAGAAGCCGTTGAGCGCACCCGACAGGCTCATCGCGATCCGCGGCGCACGCTTGAGCAACATCGACTGCAGCCGGCCCTGAAATGCCCAGCGCGGCGTCGGGACGAACAGGATGAGCCGTGCTCCATCGGCGGCGGCCTTGCGAAGGTTCGCGAGTGCGGCGTCGATATCGGGCACGTGCTCGAGCGAGCAGTTGCCGATGATCTCCTCGAAGTCGGTGCCCGGGAACGGCCGCTCGGCGGAGACATCGGTCAGCGCCGCGTTGATCCGCTTCTTGGCCTGCGCGATCTCGCCGGCCGAGATATCGATGCCGAAGACCTCGCGACCGCCATCGCCGCGCAGCGTCCACCAGAACCCGTCGCCGCAGCCGACGTCGAGGACTGGCCCCTTGCCGCTGGCGACGGTCTCGATCGCGATCAGCCGGTTGATCTCGCGCAGCGTCAGCGAGAGCGGCGCGTGACGCAGATAGGCGAACACCCAGCGCTCGATGTCTTCCGCACTCGGCAGCGGGGCATCGGCAGGTGGCTCGGTCACGGGAAGATCATCAGCGTCACGCACGGGTCGTGGCACACGTCACTCATATTACGAATCCGGGGGGCTGTCATCCTTCACCCCGCGGCCAACCGTGTTCTAGGGTTCGAGAAGTACGAGCCCTTTGAAGTAGTCGCGATAATACCCGCGGTCGCGCGCGAGCAAGCGGTCGGCATTGTGTAACGCATGCGCGCCGATCAAGAAGTCCGGAAGCACGCGCTCGGCACGGCGACGCCTGCGGAGATAGCGTTCGAACATCGCGCCGGCGACCAGGCTGCTCGCCTTGCTGGACGCCACGAAGTCGATGTTCCAGTCGGCGAGTAGCTCCTCGAGCTCGGCTTCGCTGAGCGCTGGCCGGATCTCGGCGAGAACGCACTCGCCAATCACCAGCCCACCTTCTACGGAGGCGGTACGTAGCGCGCGTTCCGAACCCGACGCGAACTTCGGGTCGTCGACGATCACGTCCAGCAGCACGCTCGAATCGAGAGCGGTCCGCATCACGCTCCGCGTGAACGCCGAAGGAATCCATCGACCGAGCTATTGCCTGGAAGCCGACCCTTGCCGCGCCACTTCCGAAACACATCCTGCTTCAGCGCCTTTCGTCCGACGAGCTTGCCAGACTCGTCGGTGAACTCGATCGTCGTCCCCGGACGCAGACCCAGCCGGTCGCGTAGCGCCTTGGGAATCGTCACCTGGCCCTTTTCGGACACCAGACTTTTCATACCAAAAGTATAGGAACTCCTACCACAGTCGTCAAACCAGGGCTGTCATCCTTCACCCGCCGCCACCTTGTCGCGCAGCCGCGGCGGGGGCTTCCGCCGCGCGGTGCAGCCGCAACCACAGCCAGATGCCGAGCGCGAGCGCACCGACGAGGACGCCGAGAATCGCGAGGCCCGCACCGCGCGTATGCGGGGCGTCCTCGATCCACAGCAGGATCCACCAGTCGAGACGTGCCCGCGGGTAGGTGTTCGCGAGGTTGACCTCGAGCGTCGTGTAGCGGCGCCACGGTGCGTCGGCCTGTGCGGCCTTCCAGTCGTCGCCGCGCGCGAGCGACTTCACGAGCCACCAGTGCCCGCGGATCGGCTGGAACGCGGGCGTCCACAGCAGCTGGTAGGTATCCTCGAAGCACGAGTCGCAGTGGCCGCGGCCCTTCGCCGGGATGTACGAGCCGGCGCGGTTTGGCGGGCCGAGCCACTGGTTCTTCGTATCGATCGAGATCCGAATGAAGTGATCCCAGTAGAGGCTCGCCCCGAGCAGCTGCACGATGACGCCGGCCGTGACCACGCCGATCACGACGCCGCGCCGCCATCGCGAGGCGCTGCGATCGATGAACCACGCGAGCGGCACGAGCAGCACCGGGACCGCCCAGACGAAGAACCGTGGGCCCCACGCGTAGTCGCCGCTCCACGAGCGATACGTGCAGTACACGAGGAATACCGGCACCACCACCGCGAGCATCGCGAGCCCGAGCCGAGGCACCGCGCGCACGGCGGCCGGCAGCGCGAGCAGCGCGAGCACGAGCGGCGGCGAGTAGAGCAGCGCGCTCTTGTTCGGCGACAGCAGCATGCCCCACGCGCCGTCGAACACGCTGCCGCCGAAGTACATGTCGAGATATGGCTCGTAACCGGTGCGCGTGATCGACGACCACCGCAGGTAGTTGTAGACGAGCGCGATCACGAGCAACGGCACGCCGGTCACCGCCGCCCAGCCGATCACGCGTACGAGCTCGGGCCACCGCCGGCGCAAGGTCCACACGATCACCGCGGCGGCGCCGAGGATCGCCGACGCGAACACGTACTTCGCGTTGAACAGGCAGCCCGCCCACACGCCGAGCCACAGCGCGTCCTTGCGGAGTGGCTCCTTGCAGACGCGGAGCACCTGGCGGAACAGGCCAAGGAAGCACGTCATCTGCAGGATCTCGGAGTACGGCATCCGGGCGTAGACCCAGGTCGTCGTCGCGCACGCGAGGATCGCGGTGCAGATGCTCGCGGTCCGCGGCCGGATCCCGAGATCGAGCAGCAGCAGGAACATCAGCACGCAGGTCAGCGCTCCGAGCGCGGCCGGTGCGAGGTGGGTCGCGAGCGGCCTCACGAGCACGTCGTGGCGCGGCGCGATCGCGTGCGTGACCTGGGCGACGACCGCGCCGGGCACGTGGACCGCCGACGGGCCGATCGGCGCGATGCCGTAGTACTTGCCACCGCGCCCCGCCGGGATGTCCTCGGGCCATCGCGTGGTGATGTCGATCGCGCGGTGATCGACGATCCGGTTCGCGACCTCCCACATCCCACGGGCATCGCCCCACGCCGGCTCGCGGCTCGACGTCACCAGGTACAGCGCGAACACCGCGAGAAAGATCGCGAGGCTCCAGCGGGTTGCCCCGGTAATCACCCGCGCATGATCACATCAGGGCGATGGGCTTGGCCACCTTCGCTACCGACTCGTCGCGCGCCGGCAGGATGATCACGTAGCTGCCCGGGCCGCGCGCCCACACGATCACGCGGTCCGGCGATGCGCGCCCGAGCAGCGGAAACCAGTCCTCGCGCCGCACCATCGCCATCGGCGCGACGATCTCGGGGACCACGAGGTCGAGCTCGAGGACGCCGCCGCCGAGCTCGGCCGCGAGCGACTGCGCGTACGACAGCTCCTCGAGCGGCCACCGCGGATACAGATCGTTGTGGAGGGCGCCGCCGTAGACGATGACGGTCCGGCCCTGGCGCACGAGGGCGCGGGTCGAGTCGTGGAGCTTCTCGGTGACGAGCAGCAGGAGCCGCAGGAAGTCGACGTGGCCGCGGCCATCGAGGACCGAGCTGTGCTCGATGCAGGTCATCGGCAGCCCGTGGGTCTCCATCTTGAGCTTCCGGGTCGTCGTGATCAGCTGCGCGAGATCGCCCTGGGTGCTGTGCGGGCGACCGGTGACCGCCGCGACCTGCACCGTGACCTGGTCGGTCGCCGTCGACCGGCAGCTATCCTCGAGCCACGCCTCGACGACCATGTGCTGCGCCCGCGGCTCGAGCAGCCCGACGATCTCCGTCGAGAATCGCGCGAGCGGAGACTGCCGGATCACCGAGTTGCGCGTCGGATGGTACTCGCCGACCGCGTAGACCTGGACCCCTCACGATTCCTCCCGGCGCAGGATCGCGCGGACTGCCTCGACGGTGTCGCGATACTCGCGGTGCGGGATGTCGTCGACGGGATCGTAGACCGTGCACGCCCCGAGTAGCACGACGACGATCGCGAGATGCATCGACCCCTGGACACCACTCGCCGCCCGCGGTTTCGCAGATCTACTGCTCGTCGGGAACTTCGCCGCCGGGGATCGCGTGGTGGGTCGCGGCACGCAGCGTCGTGTAGGGGACGCTGAAGACCTCGAGCACGCCATGCGCGAACTTGCGTCCGCCCTCGGAGCGCCCCCGCAGCAGGGTGTCGAACACGCCCTGGACGTTGAGGCTGAGGCCGACGAACAGGTTGCGCTCCTTGTCGAAGTCACAGAGCTCGCCGGTCTCCATGCACATCGTCGGGTTCGGCTTGTAGAGCGGATCGGGCTTGTAGCCGCGGGTCTCGAAGCCGAGCGTGACGTCGACGTAGCGCGACCACCCTCCATATCGCCACGTCCGCAGCGGCGCGATCGCGCCGAGGTGAAACGCGAGGTGATAGGTCTGCCCCGAGTAGTCCTCGGCGATGTCGAGGTCGCCCTTGTCGGCGAGCCGATCGCGATAGGCCGGGCTCGGCACGTACTCGACCCGCAGATCGACGGCCTCGT
Organism: Deltaproteobacteria bacterium; assembly: GCA_013812655.1. Lineage (GTDB taxonomy): Bacteria > Myxococcota_A > Polyangia > Haliangiales > Haliangiaceae > JABFXX01. The sequence continues at coordinate 20,039 of JACCTC010000158.1, forward strand.
CGACACCCGGCCACACCGACTGCGCGAAGGCGAGCCCGGCGCCGAGCGTGTTGAACACGAAGTCGCCCTGCGAGAACGTGTACGACGTGCCGTCGCGGATCTCGACGCCGAGGAACAGCGCCTCCGACAGCCCGGTCCCGATGATCGCGGACGTCAGCCGATCGTAGCCGCCCCACTGGTAGAGGATCTCGGTGCCCCAGCGCGCGAGCGCGAGCGTCGCCCAGGCGTGGCCCATCTTGTCCGAGCCGCCGGCGTAGCCGCGCGTCCCGAACCAGCCCTCCTCTTTCCAGATCTTCCAGCTGCCGTCCTTCTTGGGATCGGCCCACTTGAACGTCGGACAGTCATCGCCGGCACGCGGGCAGTCCTTGCGGTACCAGGCGATATAGGTCCAGCCCATGAAGCCGGCATAGAGCCCCGCAAGGGTCAGCGACGCAGCGAGCTTGTTGCGATTTGCGGCGACCGGTTCGGCACGCGGCTTGACCGCAACCACATTGGTTGGACCAAGATCGATCCAGGGGGAACTGCCTGACGCCTGGGTCGCGCCATCCCGATCATGGGGTGCCCACTCCGTTACGCGGGGGTTTGCCCCCACCGGGTAGCGCAACCACGCGATCACCAATACGGCGGCGACCAGCCTGCGCACCTTCCGGCTCATCTCATGAGGGGTGGGTGAAAACAAGCGGCACCTACTCAAGATCCTGAGGGTCCGTGCACCGGTCACGGACAATGTGGCAACGTGCGTCAAGCAACTTGAGTTGAGCCGCGAACCATAATAGTTTGCTGGCATTATCAAGGCGCTCGGCCGGTGGGCCGTGTGTCTCTTCGCTGCTCTCTTGCGCCTACTTGTTTACTTACCTTGAAGCCTGAACTGATCAGTCATTTGCTCGCCAGCCATGGCGCGTGGTTCGCACCTGCACGAGGCCGCGCATGACGAATCACACGCTCTGGGTGATCGTGCACTGCTTGGCCGTCGTGGTTTTTGTGAACCGCTACGTCGCAGGCATGATCTTGAGGGGCGTTCGCGGCAAGAAATGGGATGAGGCTCGCGACGACTTCGAGCCTACCGTGACTGCCGTGATCCCGATGTTCAACGAGGGCACCGCGATCAAGGAGACGCTGCAGAGCATCCTCGATTCCGCGTACCCGCACGCGAAGCTCAAGGTCATCTGCATCGACGACCGCTCGAGCGATGACAGCTACGACCACGCTCACGAGGTAGCGCGTGCGTCGGGTGGTCGGCTGACGATCATCCGCAACCGCACGAACATGGGCAAGCGTCGCTCGATCATCCGCGCGGTCCGCGAGTCCGAGAGCGAGATCATCGTCTCGGTCGACTCCGACGTGGTTGTCGACAAGGACGCCATCCGCCAGCTCGTGCGCCGGTTCACCAGCGACAAGATCGCGGCCGTCGGCGGCTGGGTCGACGTCCGCAACAAGCACGAGAACTGGCTCACCCGCATGCAGGTGGTGAAGTACTGGTACTCCTACTACTTCATGAAGAACCTCGAGTGGGGGTTCCGTCGGGTCATGTGCCTCTCCGGCTGCTTGACCGCCTACCGCCGCAAGGTCCTCGTCGATCTCGAGCCCGTGCTCTCGGAGCGTTCGGTGCTCGGCGTCCCGATCAAGTACGGCGAAGATCGCTTCCTGACCCGCCAGATCGTCAAGGCTGGCTATTTGACCACCATGACGCTCACCGCGCGCTGCCAGACCTTCGTGCCGAGCACGCTGTCTGGCTACTTCTCGCAGCAGCTGCGGTGGCGCCGCTCGAACATCGTCGACTACGCCGGTGGATTCAGCCACGTCTGGCGTCTCAACCCGGTCCTCGCGATTCACTTCTTCTCGCTGTTCGCGCTGTTGCTCGTCTATCCGGTCGCGGTCGTCCGCACGCTGGCCGCTGGCAAGTTCTTCGGCGCGATGACGCTGCACCTCGCGGTCGTCGTGCTGTTCGGCCTTCTCTATCGCTACCGCACCCGCAAGCTGCCGAAGGCGGAGCGCGTCGGCGTCTTCGCGTTCTGCCCGCTGACGTTCCTGATGCCGGTCACGTACGCGCTGCTGACGCCGCTCGCGCTGTTCACGCTCGACACCGCGAACTGGGAGACCCGCAACCACGAGGACACGCTGCCCGAGCAGGTGCCCGAGCCGGTCCTGGCTCCGGTCGTCAGCACCGAGGTCCTCGTCGGTGAAGCGGCATACGCGTCGATCACGGAAACGTCGCGTCGCCGCCGTTCTCACGCCCAGCTTCCCGCTGCCTAGTGTAAGAGAACGTGCAAATGGAAGCTCGCCCGCAGTCGGCTCGCAGCCAGCCCAGGTTCTGGGTCGCGCTGCAGCCCACGATCGTCCGGCTCTACAAGGTCGCCGGGCTCATCGCGTTGACCGCGATCCTGGTCGGCCTGATCGGATTCCTGGTCGTCAACATCTTCTACTTCTTCGATCACAGCTGGGTGCGGCCGGTCGTGCTGTCGCCGACGCATCAGAAGGTCGTCGAAGCCTCGACGCAGCTCGCCGATTCCAAGCTGCGCGCCGCCGAGCTGATGAGTGAGAAGTTCGCGATCGAGGCGCAGCTCTCCGAGATCGACCGCACGGTTGCCGCCGACGAACGGTTCATCGCCGAAGTCGGGGCCCAGGCGGATCACCCGAAGAGCCCCGAGCAGTGGTTGTTTCGCCGCGAGCTCGAGAAGGCGAAGCTCGACAAGGACAATTCGATCGGCCGGCGCGCGCCGCTCGGCCAGCGCCTCGAGAGCATCAAGCTGCGGATGGAAGATCAGGACAAGGTCGTTCGCCGCCTCGCGCAGTCGCCGTACCTCCGCGCGATCGATCAGCGTGTCGTGCTCGCGTTCGTGCCGTACACCAATCTGAGGAACGTCAAGCTCGGCACCAAGCTGTACGGCTGCGCGTGGGGCCTGATCGCGTGCAAGACCGTCGGCAAGGTCACCGCGGTTCTCGACGGTGAGGTCACCGATATCCATCCGCACGACGAGACCGTGCAGCGTGGCGTGATGGTCGAGATCGACGTCGCATCGTCGGCTGCGGGTGACAGCGTGCTGTTCGCCGGCAGCAAGCCGCTCTGGCTGTTCTGAGTTCCATCGCCGCGCGCGCGTCAGCGTTTCGCTCATCGCACGCGAGGCTGATCGAAACTGCATACGATCTCGAATGCTTGAGCTCCTCTCGGAAGCGCTCTCGCACACATGTAGGGCCACTAAATCTGCCTCGAAGATCGATCGCGATCGTAGGAACGGTCGCGGTCGCTCCTGTACGATGGGAAACGAGTGGGAACAGGCGCGTCTGTGCTGCCTGGGCGGGACGTTTCGTTGGAAGGACGAGCGCGATGAGCGATGACAAGACCCTGATCGATCCCAAGATGCCAGCCCTCGACGATGCCGACGAAGCGCGGCAGGCGAAACTGTCCAGCAAGCCACGTCACCTCGATCCCGCGGCACCGCGCAACGAAGGCAGCGGCCTGTATTCGCACGTCCGCAAGGAGAGTGGACCGAACCCGCGCCCCGTCGCGAGCGTCATCGGACAGCCGAGGCCGCGCCGCGACTCGACCGCGATCGCCGAGCAGCTCGCCGCGATCAACGAGGGTAGCGGCATGCACCAGCGACCGGTCGCGCCGGTTCGCAAGCCAGACGAGCCCACCGTGATGAACGCGCCTGCGGTCTCGCGCAACACGATCGTCGGCGTCAAGCCCTCGCGTCCCGCCGACGCGACCGTACACCTCGGACCCGCAGGCTCGGCGCCGGTTCAGGGATCGCCCACCAAGGTCCCGCTCGGCACGCCGCCTCCCGGCTCGGCCTCCACGCCGGTGTTCAAGGCCGCGCCGTCGGCGTCGACGATCGCCGGCGTACCGCGCGCGAAGCGGTCCTCGGAAGCGCCATCGGTCGGTCCATCGGCCGGGCCGTCCGCAGGACCATCCGTCGGGCCCTCGGTTGGATCGTCCGTCGGGCCATCGAGCGGCGGTTCGAGCCCGGGCAAGAGCGCGTGGGATAGCTACGACGGTGCGTCGGAGCGCCCGACCGGCGTCCACGCGGTGGCGTCGATGCCGCACCCGGGCGTCCGCATCAACCAGTACGAGATGATCAAGATGATCGGCGAAGGCGGGATGGGGACCGTCTTCCTCGCCCGCGATCTGCGGCTCGGCCGCCGCGTCGCGATCAAGTTCCTGCAAGCCAACCAGCCCGAGCTGACCCAGCGATTCCTCGTCGAGGCGCGCACGACCGCGCGCTGCCAGCACGACAACATCGTCGTGATCTACGAGGTCGGCGAGCACAACGGCGCGCCGTACATCGTCCTCGAGTTCCTCAACGGCAAGCCACTGACGTCGCTGACCGAGAACAGCGGACGCCTCACGTACACGCGTGCGGTCGAGGTCATGTGCTCGATCCTCCGCGCGCTGCAGTGCGCGCACGAGCAGGGCATCGTCCACCGCGACCTCAAGCCCGACAACATCTTCATCACCGACTCGGGTACGATCAAGGTGCTCGACTTCGGCATCGCCAAGGTGCTGCAGGAGAAGAACCAGCAGCAGCAGCAGAACGCACCGCAGGCCTCGGGTGGCATTCGCATGCCGAGCCCGCTCGAGCTCGCGACCGGCACGAACAACGGCCTGACCCGGGTCGGCACGATCATGGGGACGCTGAAGTACATGTCCCCCGAGCAGTGGGGCATCGGCATCGAGATCGATCACCTCACCGATATCTGGGCGTGCGGCGTGTTGCTCCACCGCATGATCTGCGGCCGCCATCCACTGCACCCGCTCGACGGCAACCAGCTCGTCGTCACCGCGATGCTCGAGCTGCCGATGCCGTCGATGCAGGAAGCCGCGCCGAGCGATGTGCCGCGTGAGCTCGTGCAGGTCGTCGACCGCTGCCTGCTGAAGATCAAGGAGCAGCGCTGGCAGAGCGCCGGCGAGCTGCTCTCGGCCCTCGAGCCGTTCCTCCCGGGTCGCCGCACCCAGGAGCTCCAGATCGACGAGAGTCCGTACGCGGGCCTGTCGTCGTTCCAGGAGAACGATGCCGGCAAGTTCTTCGGCCGCAACCGCGAGATCGCGGCGATGGTCACCCGGATCCGCGACCGGCCGATGATGGCGGTCGTTGGCAGCTCGGGCGTGGGCAAGTCATCGTTCGTGCGCGCCGGCCTCGTGCCCGCACTCAAGCGCTCGGGCGAGACCTGGGAGACGCTCGTGATCCGCCCCGGTCGCAAGCCGCTCGAGGCGCTCGCGAGCGTGATCCAGCCGATGGTCGCGACCGCGGTCAACCTCGCGGACGAGATGGAGGAGCAGAAGAAGCTCGTCGAGACGCTCCGCCGCGAGCCCGGCCACCTCGGTCACGTGCTGCGTGGTCGCGCGCGACGCGATGGTCGCCGGCTCCTGCTGTTCGTCGATCAGTTCGAGGAGCTCTACACGCAGGTCCCCGATCCCGCGGAGCGCGCGGCGTTCACCGCGTGTCTATCGGCCGTCGCGGACGACGCGACGAGCCCGCTGCGCGTCGTGCTCTCGATCCGCTCGGACTTCGTCGACCGGATCGCCGAGGACCAGGAATTCGTCGCCGAGATCACCCAGGGCTTGTTCTTCCTCGCCGCGCCGAGCCGTGATGGCCTGCGCGACGCGATCGAGCAGCCCGCCGAGATGGCCGGGTTCAAGTTCGAGCTGCCAGCAATCGTCGACGACATGCTCGATCACCTCGAGACCACGCCCGGCGCGTTACCGCTGTTGCAGTTCGCAGCGAGCAAGCTGTGGGACCAGCGCGACAAGGCGCGCCGGCTGCTCACGCATGCCTCGTACCACTCGATGGGTGGCGTCGCCGGTGCGCTCGCCAGTCACGCCGATCGCGTGGTCGCCGAGATCGGGACCCACCAGACCGCGCTGATCCGTGCGGTGCTGCTGCGACTCGTCACGCCCGAGCGCACCCGTGCGATCGTGCCGATGGCCGAACTGCGCGAGCTGTCGCGCGAGGTTGGCGAGGTGCAGCGGCTTGTCGATCAGATGGTCGACGCCCGCCTGCTCGTCGTGCAGACACTCGAGGGCGGCAAGGGATCGACCGTCGAGATCGTCCACGAGTCGCTCGTCCATGGCTGGCCCATGCTGCGGCGCTGGCTCGACGAGAACCAGGACGACGCAGCGATCGTCGACCAGCTGCGCACCGCGGCGCGGCAGTGGCAGACCAAGAACCGCGACCCAGGCCTGCTGTGGCGCGGCGAGATGGCCGACGAGGCCCGCAAGTTCCACAAGCGCTACAAGGGTGCGCTCTCGGACGCCGAGCAAGCGTTCCTCGAGTCCGTCGTCGCGCACGAGACCGCCTCGGTGCGCCGTCGCCGGGTGATGGTGATCGGCGGCTTCGTGGGCCTCGGTGCCCTCGTGCTCGCCGCGATGATCGCCCTCGTGATCATTCAGAAGTCGCGCAGCGAGGCGAAGGTCCAGCATCGCAACGCGGTGGCCGCGCAGCAGGAAGCCGAGCGCCAGCTCGAGGCCGCGCAGCAGAAGGAGCGCGAGCGGCAGATCGCCGAGGCCGCGCAGCGCAAGGCCGAGGAGGAGAAGCTGAAGGTCGTCGCCGACAAGCAGGCGGTCGACACCAAGCTCGGCGAATCCGAGGAGACGTTGCGGCAGACGATCGACGAGCTTCGCATCGCGATCGACGAGGCGACCGAGAACGAGACCCGCGCCAAGATCCAGAAGCGTTACGCCGAGGCGAGCGCGGAGGAAGCGATGAAGGCCAAGGCCGAGGCCCTGATCGCCAAGGAAGAGGCGCTCAAGGCCAAGACCGAGGCAGAACGGCTGTACAAGCTAGAGTTCGAGCGCGCCGAGCGGATCAAGAAGCAGGCGGGCAGTACGATCGTCGACGATCTCAAGTAGCGTTTTCGATTCAGGGGAGACTCATGAGCTCACGGGTGATGATGATCACGCTCGGCATCGTGCTGAGCGCAGGGACAGTGTTCGCGCAAGCTCCGGCACCGGCTCCTGTGCCGGTTCCCGATGCGACGTCAGAGAAGACGGGTACCGATGCGACGCTAGAGAAGACGGGTACCAGCGAGTCCCTGACCGAGGGTGGCGATCAGCGGCCGTGGGCCGCGGGCGTCAGCATCGAGAACCAGCGCGCAGCGCTGGAGCTGTTCCGCGAGGGTAACCAGAACCACAACGACGGCATCTTCGTGAAGGCCGTCGAGCTGTACCGCGCAGCGCTGAAACACTGGGACCACCCGGCGATCAACTACAACCTCGCACTGTCGCTGACGAACCTCGACCAGCCGATCGAGGTCGAGGCGAGCCTCCAGAAGGCGATCCGGTTTGGACCGGCGCCGCTCGAGAAGGGCAAGTTCGAGCACGCGAAGCAGTCGCTGCTGCTCATCGAGAAGCAGCTCGCGACGATCGAGGTCAGCTGTCAGAAGGAAGGCGCGCGGGTCTCGGTCGACAACAAGGAGATCTTCGTCGTCGAGCCAGGCAAGCCGAACGTCTACAAGGCGCGCGTCCGGATCGGCAAGCACACGTTCGTCGCCGAGAAGCCGGGCTACGCGACCGGCCTCGACGCCCCGTTCATCGGACCCGGCGAGACGTTTCGTATCGAGCTCAAGCTCTACACCGCCGAGGAACTGACCCGTTACAAGCGCCGCTGGGACTCGCGCTGGGTCCCGTTCGCCGTGATGGGTGGTGGCGTCGTCGCCGGCCTCGTTGGCGGTGCGTTCACGCTGTCCGCGCAGTCGAGCTACGACGAGTTAGATGCCGAGGTCGAGCGCTGCAACGACGAGACCGGGATGAATGGTGGCTGCGAGGCCACCTCGAACCTGACCGCGCTGCGCGACAGTGGTGACAGCAAGCGGACGTTCGGCTACGTGATGTACGGCGTCGCGGGCGCCGCGGTCGTCACCGGAGCAGTGCTGCTCTATCTCAATCGCTCGACCGCGTATCAGATCAGCTCCGACGAGTACCGTCGCGAGCAGCTCGAGCGCGATCGCCGCAAGGTCACGGTTACCCCGATCGTCGCGCCCACCATGGCCGGCGCGATGCTGCAGAGCAGCTTCTAGGAGCTCGTCATGGCTTATCTACACCATCGGTTCCTGGGTCTTGTCCTGTCGAGCGTCCTCGGTCTCCTCGCCGCCTGTGCCGAGGAGCCCGGCGCCGTCGAATGTGCGACCGGCATCATCTGTCCGTCGGGGACGAGCTGTGCCGCGGCGCAGCCGGTCTGCATCGTCAACAGCTGCGGCAACGGGCGCGTCGATGTCGGCGAGCAGTGCGACGATGGCAACATCCTCGTCGGTGACGGCTGCTCGCCGGGCTGCGCCGACGAGTCGTGCGGCGACGGCGTACAGGTCGCGGGTGAGCGCTGCGACGACGGCAACACGACCTCGGGCGACGGTTGCTCGGCGGACTGCCTCTCGGTCGAGACCTGCGGCAACAGCATCAAGGACGTCACCGAGGCGTGTGACGACGGCAACACCACGAGCGGCGACGGCTGCTCGATGAACTGCCTGTCGGCCGAGGTCTGCGGCAACGGCATCAAGGACGTCAACGAGACGTGCGACGACGGCAACACGATCTCGGGCGACGCGTGCAGCGCGAACTGCGAGGCCCTCGCCGGCTGCGGTAACGGGCTGATCGACGTCGACGCGAGCGGCGCGCCCGTCGAGCAGTGCGACGACGGTAACACCACCGACACCGACGACTGTCGCAACAACTGCAAGCGGGCCACCTGCGGCGATGGCGTCGAGGCGAGCATGGCGACCGGCGGGTTCTTCGAGGAGTGCGACGGCGGCACGCTCAACGGCACGGTCGCGACCGAGACCGCGACCTGCAACATCGACTGTACCGACGTGCGCTGCGGTGACGGCAAGGTCAACCAGACCGCCGCCGAGCAGTGCGACAACGGCACGCTCAACAACAGCGCCACCTGCGACAACGACTGCACGATCCCGGTCTGCGGTGATAACCACGTCAACGCGGCGACCGTGCCCGCCGAGGCGTGTGACCCCGGCGCGGTCGGTACGAACACCGCCGGCTGCGACTCGGACTGCACGACGCCGAGCTGCGGCGACAACCACGTCAACACCGCGTTCGGCGACCAGTGCGAGGACGGCAACAACATGAACGGCGACGGCTGCAGCAACGGCTGTCAGCTCGAACCGTTCGCACTGTCCGTCAACCGCAACGGCACCGGCACCGGCACCGTGAGCTCGGCACCGGCAGGCATCAATTGCGGCACCGATTGCTCGGAGATCTACCTGCTGAACCAGATGGTCACGCTGACCGCGACGCCAGCGGCGAAGTCGGTGTTCACGGGCTGGGAGGGCGCTTGCACCGGCAGCGGTAGCTGCGTCGTGACGATGGACGCAGCGAAGAGCGTCACCGCGACGTTCGACCTCAACCGGCTGACCGTGACGAAGTCCGGAACGGGTAGCGGCACGGTCACTGGCAGCGGCGTCAACTGCGGCGGCGACTGTTCAGACGACTACAACGTCGGCACGATGGTGACGCTGACGGCTGCCCCGGCGCTCGACTCGGTGTTCACCGGCTGGACGGGCGGCGGCTGCACCGGCACCGGCACGTGCACCGTGACGATGAACGCGGCGACCACGGTCAACGCGAACTTCGACCTCAATAACTTCACGCTCACGGTCACGCCCGCCGGCACAGGCGGCGGCCACGTCGGCTCGATTCCGGCAGGCATCGATTGCGGCGCGACCTGCATGGCGGGCTTCACGGCCGGCACCGTGGTCACGCTGATCGCCTCTCCCGATGCGACGTCGACGTTCACGGGCTGGTCGGGCGCCTGTTCGGGCACCGCGAACTGCGTCGTCACGATGAGCCAGGCACGCGCGGTGACCGCGACCTTCGCGGTGAAGACGTTCGCGCTGACGGTCACGGTTCCGGGCGGTGGTGGCGACGTCACCTCGAGCCCGGCCGGCATCGCCTGTCCCGGCGATTGCTCGCAGACCTACACCGCGAACACGATGGTCACGCTCACGGCCGCACCGGATGCCGGCAAGGCGTTCGCGGGCTGGGGTGGCGCGTGCTCGGGCACCGGCAGCTGCGTCGTGACGATGGATGCTGCGAAGTCGGTCTCCGCGACGTTCGTGAACAACCGGCTGACGGTGGTTCGCGAGGGCGACGGGTCCGGTAACGTGTCGTCCAATCCGGGCGGCATCAACTGCGGCGGTGACTGCTCGCAGGACTACAACGTTGGCCAGTCGGTCACGCTGACCGCGACGGCGGCGTCCGGTTCGCGATTCGCCGGGTGGTCTGGCGGCGCCTGCAGCGGTACGGGTACGTGCGTCGTCACGATGAACGGTCCGCTCGCGATCACGGCGAACTTCGTCGACCTCGACACGCTCAGCGTCGACTTCACGGGTGCTGGCGCCGGCACGGTGACCTCGAGCCCGGCGGGCCTCAACTGCACTGGGGACTGCAGCGCGGAGTTCGACGATGGCAGCCAGGTCACGCTGACCGCGACCGCGAGCAGCGGCTCGATCTTCACAGGCTGGTCGAACGGTTGCTCGGGGACCGGCACGTGTGTGGTCAACCTGACCTCCAACACGCAGGTGACCGCAAACTTCGCGCAGACTTTCACGTTGACCGTCTCCGTCGTCGGCGCTGGCACGGTGACGTCGGTACCCACCGGGATCAATTGCGGTGCGGACTGTACCGAGACCTACGTCGCTGGTACGGCGGTCACGCTGACGCCGATGCCGGCGACGACGGGCTTGTTCACGGGCTGGTCGGGTGACTGCTCGGGTACCGGATCGTGCGTCGTGACGATGAGTGCGGCACGCAACGTCACCGCGACGTTCAATCCGTAGGCGCGAGCCAACAGGCCGCGCGCCACACGCAGATTCTCGAGTTCTCGTCGAGGATCTGCGTGATCCGCGTGCGCGCGCGATGGTAAGACCCGCGTATGCAGCTCTCGTCGTTCAAGATCATCGTCACCGGTGCCGCGCAGGGAATGGGCGCGCACTTCGCTCGCCGGCTCGCCGAAGCTGGCGCCCAGGTCGCCGCCGGCGACGTCAAGGAAGAGGGCCTCACAGCACTCGCGGAGTCCGCTCGCGGACTGCCCGGCAAGATCCACACGCGCAAGCTCGACGTCTCGAGCGAGGCTGATGTCGGCGCGTTCGTCGACTGGGCGCACGGCGCGATGGGCGGCCTCAATGGCCTCATCAACAACGCTGGCATCCTGCGCGACGGGCTCCTCGTCAAGAAGGACCGCACGACGGGTGAGATCACGAAGCTCTCGAAGGAGAACTGGGACGCCGTGCTCGGCGTCAACCTGACCGGCGCTGCACTCATGGTGCGCGACACCGTCGCGAAGATGGTGGCTACGGAGCAGAAGCCGGGCGTGATCGTCAACATGTCGTCGATCGCGCGCCACGGCAACCGCGGCCAGTCGAACTACACGTCCGCGAAGGCTGCGCTCGCGGCGAACACCGTGACGTGGTCGCGCGAGTTCGCGGCGTTTGGCATCCGCGTCGGCGCCGTGGCTCCCGGTATGATCGAGACGCCGATGACCCAGGGCATGAACCAGAAGGCGCGCGACGCGCTCGTCACCAACATCCCCGTCGGCCGCATCGGCCTCCCCGAGGACATCTGGGTCGCCGTCAAATTCGTCCTCGAGTGCGACTACTTCAACGGCCGCACGATCGACGTCGACGGCGGCCTCTCGATGTAATCAATCGCGGAGCTTGAGCGCGGCCTTCGCGAGCACCTGCTTGTTCGCGACGAGCCGCACGACGTACGTCTTGTTGACCTCGAAGCCGGCGGCGGTCGTCACCTTGGTGTGGCTGATCACGAGGCGCTGATTCGCACCGACTTCGAGTGCGACGAGCGGCGCCGCCTTCGGGGTCGCAGCGTCGACGACCTCGAGCGTGACCTGGGACTTCGGCTGCTTCGCGAGGAAGCCGACGAGATGGATCTCCCAGGGCGATCCCTTGATCGCCTCGTAGTAGGCGTCCTTCGTGGCGTTCGCCTTGATGTACGCCGGCAGCTCCGCCGCGAGCGTGGGTGCCGGGTCCGGCGAGATCACGATCTTCCCCGCGTACTGCCGCACCAGCTTCGCGTCCGCCTGTGCGGGCACGGCGCTGGCCACCAGCATCACCATCACCACCGCGACGATCGAGCCGATGCGCATCGCCCGATTATACTCCTCGACGCTGACCGTGAGACCTGCCGTGGATCCCCGCGTCGTCCTGTCGCTTGCCGCGGTCTACATCATCTGGAGCTCGACGTACCTCGCGATGCGAATCGCGGTGGTCGAGCTGCCGCCGCTGCTGATGGCGAGCATGCGCTTCGTCGCCGCCGGGCTCGTGATGCTGCTCGTGGCGATGCGACGCGGCACGCCGTTCCCGGCCTCACGGGACTGGCTTCGCGTGCTGCCGATCGGAGCGCTGCTGTTCCTCGGCGGCAACGGCCTCGTCGCGATCGCCCAGCTGTCCGTGACCTCGGGCGGTGCCGCCGTCGTGTGCGCGATGATGCCGCTGTGGGTCGGCGTGCTCGGCGTGGTCACCGGCGAACGGCCGACGCGCCGCGAGTGGCTGTCGCTCGTGATCGGCTTCATCGGGATCCTCGTACTGATGGGCGGACCATCACTCGCCGGCGAGCCGCTCCACATCGTGCTGATCATCGCGGCTCCCGCGAGCTGGGCGCTCGGCTCGGTGATGGCGCGCCGGCTGCCGATGTCGATCGGCAAGGACCCGTTCATGCTGCCGGCGATGGAGATGCTGACCGGCGGCGTGGTGCTCGCCCTGGTCGGCGCCGTCCGTGGCGAGCGGATCCCGCTGGATGCCAGCGCGACGTCGTGGCTGGCGGTCGGCTACCTCTGGATCTTCGGTTCGCTGGTCGCGTTCACCGCCTACAACTGGCTGCTCCGCAACGTGCGGCCGACGGTGGCGACCAGCTACGCCTACGTCAACCCGATCCTGGCGGTGCTGTTCGGCGCCGGGGTCTCCGGCGAGCCGATCGGCGTCAGCACGATCGTGGCAAACGGCCTCATCGTGATCGCCGTGATGCTTGCGCTCACGCGCCCGAAGCCAGCGCCCACACCGTAGCGCATCCGCACGGATCCCGACGGTGTGCCACGAGGTTAGCGCTGGCATGGCGGGTGCTGCAGTGACTCGCACGATGCCCGCTCCCGACGACGAGACCCTCGACCACCTGCTCGATTCGCCGCCGGAGCTCACAGCCGAGGAGGCGCAGGCCCCCGACGACCCCCGGGTCTCGGTGATGGACTGGCTGCTCGGGGTGGGTGAGGCCGTCGCGCGAAAAGTGACCGCTGTTCCACGCTCGCCGTCTGGGCCCCGCTAGCCAGCGTTCGCTGGCTCGCTCCATCGCGGGCCCGGGGTCGGTAGCCGAACTGGCATCGCACCGACGGGTTCGCTACCCTTGGCAACATGCTTCGCGACCTCCTCGCGCTCGTGGCCGCAGCCGCGTTGATCGGCACGGCCGCGCCCGCCTGTGGCGGCTCCAAGAAGCCGGTCAAGACGGTCAAGACCAAGAAGGCGAAGCAGAAGGACACCCGCGCGCTGCTCGCCGAGGCCCGTGACGAGGCCAAGGCGGGCGAGATCGATGCTGCCGACAAGGCCTACACCGACGCCTACGGTGTCGCGAAGGAGCTCGAGATCCTCGAGGAGCACGTCGACTTCCTGATCCACGCCGGCCGCGCGACCCGGGCCCAGGAGGTCGCGAAGGGCTACTACGACAGCAACCCGACGGACAGCAAGGGCTATGCCCTCTACGCCGAGGCCTTGCTCGCCGGCAACAAGGGCCAGGAAGCGCTCGATGTCGCCGACTCGATGGTCGGGCTCAACGGCGAGGATCCGGAGGGCCACGAGAAGCGTGGCCGCGCGCTGTTGCTGCTCGACCGCAACGACGAAGCGCTCGACGCGCTTCGCAAGGCGGTCTCGCTCGACAGCGCGAGCGCGAAGTATCACGTCCAGCTCGGGCTCGCGCTCCACAAGCTCGGCAAGGTCGACGAGGCTGCCCTCGAGTTCCGCGCGGCGCTCAAGCGCGCGCCTGACGACGCCCTCACCCACGTCTACCTCGGCATGGCGCTGCGCGATCAGAGCGAGCTCGACGAGGCGCTGTCGTACCTCGAGAAGGCGCTCGAGCTCGACCCGCGGAACGGCCGCGCGTACTTCGAGCTCGGGCTGCTCTACAACCGCAAGGGCAAGCAAGCCGACGCCGAGATGGCGCTGTCCAAGGCCGTGCAGCTGTCGCCAAACGAATCACTGTTCTGGTACGCGTACGGCGAGATCTACCGGCTGCAGGAGCGCTTCGACGAGGCGCTCTCGGCGTATCGCAAGGCGATCGAGCTCGATCCGCCCTACCCCAAGGCGCTGGCGAAGCTCGGTGTGCTGCTCGTCGAGCGCAAGCAGTACGACGAGGCCGAGGCGATCCTCATCCCGGCGATCCGCCGCGACCCCAAGAACGCCGCGAACTACCTGAGCATCGCCGCGGTCTACGCGGCTCGGAAGAAGACGCGGCTCGCGATCGAGGCCTACGAGAAGTTTCTCGACCTCGCGCCGAAGAACGATCCCGAGCGCAATCGCGTCAAGGATGCGATCCGCGACCTCAAGCGGCGCTGACGAAGCGCGCGCTGGGCATCGCGCGCGATCGGATATGATGCGGAGATGCGCGTATCGCTGATCGGTCTCGTGGTCGGTCTTGTCCTGGGGATGATCGCGCCAGCGGCGAGCGCGCAACCCGTCGACCCCGAGACCAAGGCAAGGGCCGACGCCGCATTCGCCGAGGGAACCGCCGCGTTCGATGCGTCCGACTTCGTGCGCGCCGCGCTGGATTTCGAGGAGGCCTACGGGCTCGTCCCCGACGCCGCGTATCTGTTCAACATCGGCCAGGCCTACCGGTTCGGCAAGGAGTGCGTGAAGGCGACGGCCGCGTACCAGAAGTTCATCGAGCTCGTGCCCGATGCGCCGAACGTCGACAAGGCGAAGCTCCACCTCCAGGAGGTCAAGGTCTGCGCACTGTTCGTCGAGGGCCGGCGGCTGATGGGTGCTGGCAAACCTGCCGAGGCGTGCACGCAGTTCGCGGCCGCTCACGCCGAAGATCCGAAGGCGACCGGGACGATGCTGAACCTCGGCCTGTGTAACGAGCAGATCGGCAAGGTCGCGACCGCGGCGACCTGGTTTCGCAAGGCGCAGAACAGCGCCGCCAGAGTCAGGCGACCGAGTCCGAAGCCCAGGCACGTGCGCGGGCCGAGGCGCTCGCGACGAAGATCCCGATGCTCGAGATCGTGGTGACGCCGGCACGGCCCGGCACGGTCGTCGTGATCGATGGCAAGCCGGTCGACGCCGCGCAGCTCGCGGCGCTCGAGGTCGACCCCGGCCGTCACGTGATCGATGTGCAGTCGCCCGGCCTGCCGCCTGCGACCCGCGCCGTCGAGGTCGAGGTCGGCGCCCGCGAGAAGATCGTGATCGAGCTCGACGTCCCATCCCGGGGCGGCTACCGGCACGCCGCCTACATCACCGGAGGCATCGGCCTGGGCCTGCTCGCCGGGACCGCCGTCCTCGGGTTCGTGGGCAGAGACCGCTACGATAACGCGAGCAGCCTCGACGAGCAGAACCGCTGGAAGTCGATCGTCCGCTACGGCGGGACGTCGATGTTCGTCGTCGGGTGCGCGGCCGTCACCACCGCGGTGGTGCTGTACGTGCGCGGTCGCGGCGATACGCGCGAATCGTCGGCTCAGCTCGCACCCATCATCGGTGGCGATCAGCTCGGACTTTCACTGGCTGGATTGTTCTAGTCGAACGATTTCACGTCGCCCTACCCGTGGGATACCGGATCTCGACGCCGCGTCGCTGTACCATCGAGGTGATGCGGTGGTGGCTCCTGCTCGGAGCGCTATGTGGCTGCGATGCCGTGTTTGGCCTCGACGGCACCGATCTACCCGAGTGCGAGCTCGCCTCGTTTCGCGACGCCCAGCCGGTCACCGTGGTCGAGAACACCGAGCTGTTCTCGTGGGACCGGCTACGCGACCACCTGGTGATCGCTGCCGCCGGTACCGCGTTCGAGCTCGACGCCGACTCTCCGACCGAGCGCACGGAGATCGCCCTCGAGCCGAACTACCCGATGACGACGGTGTCGCTCGCTCCCGAGGGAGACCAGATCTTCTTCACGGCGTCGATCGAGCCGTCGCAGCTATTCTCCGCGCGTCGCGACGACGGCGGGCTCTGGCACTTCGATCGCAACGTGCCAGACGCCGGCGGTGCCGGGACGCCGACGCTCGCCCTGCTTGGACCGCGCCGCATCCTCGTGCGGGTCTCGTTCTACGCGAACGACGTGCAGGAGTACGAGGAGCAGGATGATGGGACCTGGAAGCCGGTTGGCGACCGCCACGTCGTCGACGCGGTGACCGTCGTCAACCTCAGCTCCGATGGGTTGACCATGGTGTACGACGGCTTCGATGCCGAGGGCCAGCGCGGCGTCTTCGCGGCGCAGCGGCCGTCGCGCGGCGAGTGGTTTCGCGACACCACGTTGATCCTCGCCGGCACGCACCCGTCGCCGCAGCTCGCGGACTCCTGCGACGTCCTCCACGCGATCGATGAGGGTGATGCCATCACCCCGCGCCATCTCGTGCGTTATCAGCGATGATGCGGCGCTTCGCACTCCTCGTTCTCGTCGCCTGCGGCGGTACCGATCCGGGGTCGTCGCCGGACGCGAGCGACACGCTGGACGTGACGACGGGCTCGGTCACCATGCTCGTGACCGAGCGTGGCGTGCCGGTCGTCGGCTTGCCGGTGTTCTTTCGCGACGCTGACACCGCGAGATTGTCGATGACGGGCGAGCTCGGCAGCGTCGGCCTCGATCTCGATGCGGGTGGGTCCGTCACGGTCTTGCAGCCCCGCTCGCGCTACGGCACCGATCAGCTGTCGACGTTTGCCGAGGTCGAGGCCGGCGACGTGCTGCACCTCGATCTCGACCCACTCGGGCCGCCGACCATCGAGGTCGCGATCGCGATCCCGGCCGCGACTGGCGCAGCCGGCTATCAGCTCCATACCTCGTGCGGCGGCCCGTTCGGCGTCGCGCCTGGACCGGCACAAACCTTCGCACTCGAGGGCTGCAACAGCGGGACGGTGGACCTGCTCGTCCTCGCCTACGATGACGACAGCAACCTCGTGGCGTCGCTGTTCAGCGGCAGCCGGTCGCTGACCGCGCCGATCACGGTCGCCGGCACGTACACACCGTACGTCGCGACGATGGACAACACGCTCGCGTACACGAACGTCGACTTTTCGTTCCTCGGTGTCTACCAGGCGATCGTGAGCAGCGGCCGTCGGGTCTACGAGTCGACGCGGGGAGACTCGCTCGAGCCAGGCGTGACCGAGAAGACGTTCGCGATCGAACAGCCGGGAGTCACCGGCGCGACGATGCTGTACTCCACGACGCCGTTCCCGCATCCCGAAGCGTTCGACGAGCAGGTCGTGCTCGAGCACCAGCCGGCAGGCCCGTACTCGCTCGATCTCCGCGGCGCGTTGCTGACGCCGTACACGTCGCTCGGAGCGTTCGAGATCGCGGCGCGCCGCCTCGTGTGGACCGAGGCCGCGGGTGGTTCGCGTGCCGACCTTGTGCGGGCCGGGATCCGGGTCTCGCGCCGTGACCTCCCTGCGTGGACCTGGCAGATCGTGGCGCCGCGCGTGGCGGACCCAGTGGTGACGTTCCCCGAGCTGCCGGTGCTCGCGTCGCGCGACTTGAACCCGCAGGTCGGCGACATCGTCACCGTGACAGAGCTGACAAACGTAGATTTTCCGGTGGCTTACGCGGCCGAGCTGCGCGCCAATGCGTTCGCGGACCTCCACCGGATCATCGAGCGTGGCCCGGGTCGCATGGTCATCCAGCGCCGCTACGTCGTCGAGCCGTCCTTGTGACGTCCGCTCGCATCCGCTATCGTTTACAGAACGTCCGTTCGCTGAACGGGAGGACAAGCCGATGTCGCGTGACGCCCTGTACCCGGTGTTCCTCAAGCTCGATGGCTTGCCGGTCGTGGTCGTCGGCGGCGGACCGGTGGCAGCGGGTAAGCTCGATGGCCTGCTCGCGGCGGGTGCCAAGGTCACCGTGGTGGCGCCGCAGATCTGCGAGGCGATCCGCACGCGCGACGTCACGCTGATCGAATCCGCGTTCCGACCGGCTCACCTCGCCGGTGCGCGCTGGGTCGTCGCCGCCGCGCCCCCCGAGGTCAACCGCGATGTCGCTGTGGCGGCTGCGGCTCGCGGCCTGTTCGTCAATGCGGTCGACGATACGCGCGCGGCGACGGCTTACCTCGGCGGTGTGCTCCGACGCGGCGAGGTCGAGATCGCGATCTCGACAGGTGGGCTCGCGCCCGCGCTTGCCGGCCTGCTGCGCGAGGCCCTCGATGCGGTGCTGCCGCACGATCTCGATCGCTGGGTCGAGGTCGCGACCGCCGCGCGCGAGGACTGGAAGAAGTCGAAGGTGCCGATGACCGAGCGCCGCCCGCTGCTGCTGCGCGCGCTCGATCGGATCTACAAGACCGAGGCACACTCTTGAGCGGCTTCGTCTCGCTCGTCGGCGCGGGTCCGGGCGATCCAGAGCTGCTGACGTTGCGCGCGCTGCGCCGGCTGCGGGCTGCCGACCTCGTGCTCAACGACGCACTCGTGCCGACCGATCTCCTCGAGCTCGCACCGAACGCGCAGCGGTTCTATGTCGGCAAGCGCGCCGGCCGTCACTCGATCGATCAAGAAGGCATTCACGGCCTGATGATCCGCGCGGCCCAGCGCGGTCAGCGCGTCGTTCGCCTCAAGTCCGGCGATTCGTTCGTGCTCGGCCGTGGCGGCGAGGAAGCGCTCGCGCTCGAAGCCGCTGGCATCGCGTACGAGGTCATCCCGGGTGTGTCATCGGCCCTCGCCGCACCCGCGCTCGCCGGGATCCCGGTGACCCACCGCGGAATGGCGTCGGGCTTCGCGGTGGTCTCCGGCCACGCCGAGCCTTCCTACGCGCCAATCCTCGACGGTATTGCACCGGGCACGCTCACGCTGGTCGTGCTGATGGGCGCCAAGACGCGCGCGGCGATCGCGACACGGCTCATCGCGCGGGGCTGGGCACCGACGACGCCGACGGCGCTGATCCACGGCGCCTCGCAGCGCGATGGCAACACCTGGATCGGCGACCTCGCGACCCTCGGCGATGCGCGCTGTGACTCGGAGTTGCCCGCGGTGATCGTGATCGGCGAGGTCGTCTCGCTCGCGGGTCAGATCAGCTACAGCGAGCTGCGCGAGCTGATCAGCGCGACGTCTTGACGTCCGGGCGCGTCGCGTTGAGCACGATGCCGACGACGCCCACGACGACCAGCAGCGCGCCGGCGACGAGGCCGCCGGTGATCGGCGACGCATACGGCTCCTGCATGTTCGGCATCGCGGGCTCCCGGTCGCTGCGCGTCAACAGATCGCCAGCGATCGCACCGGCACCGCCGAGGATCAACACGGTGTCACCGGCGTAGGCCCAGCGCTTCGCCGAGCGGTTGTAGCCAAAGCAGCCTGACGCGAGCACGAGGATCGCGAGCGCGCGCGCAAGGAAGCCGTTGCCCATCCGGCTCGATCGTACCGCACGGCGCGTGGCCGGTGAGAAAGCGGCCGGCTGGTACTTACGCTTTTCACGGGATTTGCGATGCTGCCCGGCTGCATGTCCTCGCAGGAGAAGCCCGGCAGCTCGCGATCTGCGCTGCTACCGATCTTCCTCATCGTGCTGGTCGACGTCCTCGGCTTCACGATCGTGATCCCGCTGCTGCCGTTCTACGCCGAGCGGTTTGGCGCCTCGCCGCTGGTCGCGACCACGCTGGTCTCGGTCTACGCGGTGTGCTCGCTGATCTCGACGCCGATCATCGGCAAGCTCTCCGATCAGTACGGCCGCAAGCCGCTGCTGATGTACAGCCAGGCCGGCACGTGCGCGGGCTTCATCGTCCTCGCGTTCTCGACGTCGCTGTGGATGGTCTTCATTGGCCGCATCCTGCCGGGCCTGTCCGCGGGCAACCTGTCGATCGCGCAGGCGTACATCTCCGATCACACCGCGCCCGAGAATCGCGCGAAGGCGTTCGGGATCATCGGCATCGCGTTCGGCATCGGCTTCATGTTCGGGCCCGCGCTCGGCGGCTGGCTCGGGACGTACTCGCTGCACCTGCCGTTCATCGTCGCGGCCGGCTTCTCCGCGGTCGCGATGTTCTTCACGTACACGCTGCTGCCGAAGGAGACCCAGCCGCCACCGCAGCACGCCGAGGTCGGCCCGGGTGGGCGCCGGCCGAGCGCGTTCGACTGGCGTACGTATGCCGAGTTCTTCGGCCGTCCCGAGCTGCGCGCGCTCTACGTCCAGTTCTTCCTGTTCTCGTTCGCGTTCTCGTGCTTCTTCAGCGGCTTCGCGCTGTTCGCCGAGCACAACGACGAGCTGCGATGGGGCCCCGACGAGGTCGGCTACCTGTTCACGTTCGCCGGCTTCCTCGGCATCCTCATGCAGGGTGGCCTGCTCGGCCGGCTGGTCAAGCGCTACGGCGAATTCAAGATGACGGTCGCGAGCTTCGCCGCGTCGGTCGTCGCGTACAGCCTGATCGGGATCTCGACCGCACTGTGGATGCTGATGGTCGCGACCACGATCAACGCGTTCGGCCACGGCATCCTGCGGCCGGTGCTCACCGCGCGGCTCACCCAGGCCGTTGGTCGACACGAGCAAGGCGTGGTCCTCGGCATCTCGGGCTCGCTCGGATCGGTCGCGATGGCGATGGCACCACCGACGGGCGGCGTCATGTTGAACGGCGGCTACCTCGTCGCGTGGGCGATGATCCCCGCCGTCGTCAGCGCGATCGGCCTGATCGCGACGCTCGCGTGGTCCGGAGTGACCGAACGTTCGCGCGACCACGCTGCCTGAGCACGGGCTACATTCCGCCGCATGAAGCTCAAGGCGTGGCTGGTCATGGCGATGCTCGCCGGTGGTGTGACGTTCGGAATCCGCGGTGGCTGCGTGAACCAGTCGTCACCGCCCGACGAGGAGCTCGCCGAGCACCTCGACCAGCTTTGCGAGATCGCGCGCGATCACATCGAAGCGCCCGAGAAGGGTGTGCGCAAGCTCGGTCGCTATCTCGGCAAGCATGCCGATGACATGTTCGGTGACTTCGGCGGAACGCTCGCGGTGATCGAGCGCATCGATGACGACCGCAAGCACGACGACCGCGCGCGCGTCGCCCGCGATCGGATCCAGAAGCCGCTACGAACCTGCGAGCGTGACTGGGAACGGTTCGCGGACGCCGTGGAGGCCGACCCGGCGGCAGCCGCCCTCGTCGACCGCTTCGCGCGCCGGCTGAACCGGACCTTCGAGATCATCTTCTCGTCGACCGAGAGTTCCCCCAGGCTCCGCACGCTGCCGCGCCAGCTGCTCGAGCGCTTCGAGCGCTGATGCCACAGCTGGGACAGCTTCGATAGCCGACGCTCACGTATGTCATTCACCGTGCACGGGCAGCGCGGTTGGCGAACATTCGGCGTGGTGGCACGCTGAAGGGCGGCGCACGCGCCGGCGCCAGGATCCCATGCCAGTCGATGTTCGCACCGAGCAACCTGCGCGCCTGGTCGACCAAGCGGAGGATCGGTTTCGGCTGCTCGTCGAGAACGTCAAGGACTACGCGATCATCATGCTCGACACGCGCGGTCACATCGTGAGCTGGAACGCGGGTGCGGAACGGCTCAAGGGCTATGCGGCCCGCGAGATCATCGGCCGCCACTTCTCCGCGTTCTATACACCCGAGGACACCGCGAACGGCAAGCCCGATCGGGAGCTGCAGATCGCGTCTCGCACTGGCCGCTACGAGGAGGAAGGCTGGCGCGTTCGCAAGGATGGCTCGCGGTTCTGGGCGAACGTCGTGAACACCGCGCTCGTGGACGAACGCGGGACCCTCCAGGGGTTCGGCCAGGTCACGCGCGACTTCACCGAGCGCAAGCAAGCCGAGGAGGAGCTGCGGCTGAGCGAGGAGCGGTTTCGCCTGATGGTCCAGTCGGTCAAGGACTACGCGATCTTCTTCCTCGACGCGGAAGGTCGGATCTCGAGCTGGAACGAGGGCGCGCGGCGGATCAAGGGCTACACGCCGGAGGAGATCCTCGGCAAGCACTTCCGGATCTTCTATCCGCCAGATGCCGTCGCAGCTCGCCACCCCGAGCACGAGCTCGAGGTCGCCTCGCGGGAAGGCAGCTTCGAGGAGGAGGGCGTGCGCGTGCGCAACGATGGCACGACGTTCTGGGCGAACGTGGTGATCACCGCGATGCGGGATGCCAAAGGTGAGCTGCTCGGTTTCGTCAAGGTCACGCGCGATGTCACCGACCGCCGTCGCGCGGAAGACGTGGTCCGGCAGGCGGCCGTCGACCTCGAGCGGCGTGTCGACGAACGGACCGCGCAGCTCGCGGACGTCAACGCCCAGCTCGCCGAGAACAATCACGAGCTCGAGGCCTTCAGCTACTCGGTCTCACATGATCTGCGTGCCCCTTTGCGTGCGATCGATGGCTTCAGCAAGCGGGTGATGACCAGCGCGGTCGACAAGCTCGACGAGAGCGAGCGAGATCAGCTTCAGCGCGTGCGAGCAGCTGCGCAGCGGATGTCGCAACTCATCGACGACCTGCTCAATCTGTCTCGCCTCAACCGCGTGCGTGTCGCCGTGAAGCGCGTCGATGTCAGCGCGCTCGCGCGCGGCGTGGTCGAGGAGCTCCATCGAAGCACGCCTGATCGCGTGGTCGACGTGCAGGTTGCGGAGGCGATGCAGGCGAGCGCTGATCCACGGCTGCTGAAGATCGCGTTCGAGAATCTACTCGGCAACGCGTGGAAGTTCACCCGCACACGTTCCGCACCGCGGATCGAAGTGAGTTGCACCGAGCGCGACGGTCGGACCGTGTTCTTCGTGCGCGACAACGGCGTCGGCTTCGATCTCAAGTACGCCGAGAAGCTGTTCTTTCCATTTCAGCGGCTGCATAGCGAGCGTGAATTCGAAGGTACGGGGATCGGTTTGGCGACGGTCCAGCGCATCATCCGTCGTCACGGCGGAGCGATCTGGGCGGAGAGCGAACCCGACCGCGGAGCGACGTTCTACTTCAGCCTGGAGAGCTCGACATGATGCGCCGAATCCTGCTCGTCGAAGACAATGCCGATGACATCGAGCTCACGCGCTCCGTTCTCCAGGAGCACCGCGTCGACGCCCGGATCGAGGTCGTGGAAGACGGGGTCGAGGCCCTGGCGTACCTGTCGGCCGCCGCCGTGGCGGGCGAGCTTCCCGAGCTCCTGATCGTCGATCTCAACCTCCCCCGCATGGGAGGCCTCGAGCTGCTGCGCCAGGTGCGAGCGGACAGCCGCTTCCGCCACCTGCCAGTCGTGATCCTGACGTCGTCGATCGCGGACGCGGATGTCGCCGCCAGCTACGAGCTCGGCGCGAACAGTTACGTCCGCAAGCCCGTCGACTACGACGAGTTCGTCCTGGCCGCGCGCAAGCTCGGCGAATACTGGCTCGACATCAACCATCCCTCCAGCGCGGATACCCCTCGGTGAGAGCGACTGCCTCATGAAACCGCTACGCGTTCTGGTCGTCGAGGACCTGGAAGATGATTACCTGCTCGTGCGCGACGAGCTCGTCGCGGCCGGTTTCACCGTCGTCAGCGAGCGCGTCGACACGGCGGAAACGCTCGAGCGGGTGCTCGCCGCTCGCGACTGGGACCTCATCCTCTCGGACTACTCGATGCCGCAGTTCACGGCGCTCGACGCGCTGCGCATCCTCCATGCGTCGCGACAGCCCGATCTGCCTCTGGTGATTGTCTCGGGCAGCATCGGCGAGTCGAGCGCGGTCGCGGCGCTCAAGGCAGGCGCCTCGAACTACGTGATGAAGGGAAGCCTCGCGCAGCTGGTCCCGGTCGTCGACCGCGAGCTCAAGGACGCCCGGACGCGCCGCGAGCGCAATGAGGCGTTCGTCGCGCTGGAACGCGCCGTCCGCGCGAGGGACGAGTTCTTGTCGATCGCGTCGCACGAGCTGAAGACCCCGTTGACGTCGCTGCGCTTGCAGACCGAGAGTCTGCTCCGCGCGGCGCGACGCGGCGGCGACGTCGACCGCACGAACGAGCGTGTGACCACGCGCCTCGAGGCGATCGAGCGCAACGCGCAGCGCTTGACGCATCTCATCGAGCGTCTCCTGGAATTCACACGCGTCACGAGTGGCGCGATCGAGCTCGCGCGCGAGCACGTCGACCTCGTGGCGCTCGTCGGCGCGGTCGTCGCGCAGCTCGCCGACACGTTTCACGACGCTCGCTCCGACGTGACCGTCACGAGCCCCGAGCGACTCGAGGGCTCATGGGATCGAGAGCGCCTCGAGAACATGCTGAACGATCTACTGTCGAACGCCGCGAAGTTCGGCCCGGATGGACCGATCGCGGTCGAGCTCGAAGATCTGGGCTCGGCCGCGCGACTCCGCATCATCGATCGTGGCATCGGCATCGCCGATGTCGATCAGCAACGGATCTTCGGGCCGTACGAGCGGGCGGTCCCGGAGCGCCACTACGGAGGCTTCGGTATCGGGCTCTGGCTCACCAGGCAGATCGTCGAGGCGCACGGCGGAACGATCGAGGTTCAGAGCGCCCCGCGCGCGGGCTCGACATTCACGGTGACGCTGCCGAAGGGACTTCCGGCATGACGGCAAGCGGCCCGCAGGAGCGCATGGTGCTCGTGGTCGACGATGACCGCGAGCTGCGCGAGACCATCCAGAGCGTCCTCGAGGAGTCGGGCTTCGCGGTCGTCACCGCGACCAACGGCGAGGAGGCGCTCGCGTACCTCCGCCGCGCACCCCATCCGCGCGTCATCCTGCTCGACCTGTCGATGCCGGTCATGGACGGCATCACGTTTCGCGAGGAACAGCAGAAGGACGCGGCGCTTGCCAGCATCCCGGTGATCGTGTTCTCGGCATCGACCGCGGTCGCCGAGAAGGTTCGCCACCTCGCCGTCGACGGTGTGCTGCGCAAGCCGATCAGGATCGATCACCTGCTCGGCGCGCTCAGGCCGTTCTGCTCGCCTACTTGATCTCGAACTTCCAGTTCGCGCTCTCGGTGCCGAGACCGGCGCCGCTCGAGGGCGTGGTGTACCCGAACGACACCTGACCGCGGACCTCGTAGCTGCCCTTCGACCCGCTGCAGCCGACCTGGGCCGTCAGCGTCTGGTCGACGAGCTTGAGCTGATCACCCTTCAGGGTGGTCGCGTCGCACTTGAGCTCCTTGGGCGCCGTGAGCTTGAACTCCATCGGCGTGGTCTTGCTGTACTGCAGCCAGCTCGCGAGCTTCACCGCGATCATCAGCTGGAAGCGTTCGTTGATCTTGACGAGCTTCGGCCCCTCGGAGGTCGCGGTGTATTCCTTGATCGCGCTCGTGAGCGCGTTGACCTTGGCATCGCGAGCGTCGAGCTCGGCCGGAGACGAGCCGGTGGTGACGAGCGCGACCTTACCATCGACATCGACGACGACCGAAACCGGGCCGACGACCGCCATCTTCTTGAACATCGCCTTCAAGTGCTTGCCGAACGCGAGCGTGCCGCGGCCGACGCCTTCGCTCTCGCGGATCGGATCGAGCTTCTTGGCCTGACCCTTGGTGCCGTTGATGTACGCGACGACGTAGACCCGGTTCGTGTTCTCCTTGAGCGTCACGACGCGCGCGAGATCATCCGCGCACGCCGGCACCTTCGGGCCGCAGAACCAGTGGAGGACGATCTTGCCGGCCGCGTCGGGCAGCGCCGGCGCGTCGTAGAGCCAGTCGCGCTTGACCGGCCAGCCCGGCGCACCGGTCAGCGGCAGCGTCTCGCCGACGACCGGGAGGGACGTGCCGGCCGGCTTCGGTGCCGCGGGTGCGGTCGGTGTCGTCGGCGTGGTAGGCGCGTCGGCTGCCTTGGGCGACGTCGCGGGCTGCGCGACGGCGACGGCGATCATCGATCCGAAGGCGAACGTGGTCAAAGCTAGACGTTTCATGGGGGGAAGATAGCGCGAGGGAAACCACGCCGGTTGCGACGCGGAGGGGTCTCGTGCCTAGCTCGGACGGTGCGGATCTTCGCCGTATTCATCGTGGGGGTGGCCGGCTGGCTGTCCGCGTGCTCCGGCAGTTCACCTAGTCCTCCCAGGCAGTTACCTGTGTCGCCGCCACCGGCGCTGCCCGACGCTGGCGTCGATGCAGCCACGATGGTCGATGCCGCGGTGCTCGGCCCGCGCGGTGAAGCCTGCTCCCCCGAGCGATCGTGCGCCGATGATCTGCGGTGCCTGGCATTTCCCGGTGGGTACTGCGCGGCGGCCTGCGGCGCGCCGGGAACCACGTGCGATGCGGCGTGCGTTTCCACTGTTCGCGACGGCGAGCTCTGCATGGCGAGCTGCACGCGCGATACGGATTGCCGCGCGGCCGAGGGCTACGTCTGCGATCGCGAGTGGAAGGCGTGCGTCATCCCGAACACCACGGCGATCATCCCGCGTGCGTGCCCCGCCCCGCGCGGCATCGGCCGCGATCCGGGCTTCACGCCGAGCACCCAGCTCTCGACGACCGGCTCGCCGGGAGCCTCGCAGCTCGCGCCCTCTGCCGTGATCACGCCGGACGGTAGCCTCGTCGCGATCTACGGCACTCGCTCCGACGCCGGCGGCGGCAACGTCCCCGGGCTCGCGCGCCTCGATCCGCTCGGCCGCCCGACGGTCGACACCCCCGTCGTTATCTGGCCGCGCATCCACCACGCCGATCCGTGGCTCGCACGCGACGCCCGCGGCACGCTGTTCGCGACGTGGGTCGGCTTTGACGCAGCAGGCACGCATCGCGAGATCGCGCTCGCCACCTCGCGGGACACCGGCCGCACGTGGTCAGCTCCGGTCGCCGTCCACGAGCCCGACGCCTGCACCGCGACCTCGCCAGATCGCGGCGAGCCCTGCCTCGCCAGGCCCAAGGTCGTCAGCGGTCCCGATCCCGTCCGCCGCGGTGCCGGGCTCGTACACCTGATGTACGCCGCCGCGGGCCTGCGCGTCCGCACCTCCGACGACGGCGGCAAGACCTTCGGCCCTGCACGCACCGCACTCGTTGGCAGCTACGGCAACGCGACCGTCGGCGC
>JACCTC010000172.1 GCA_013812655.1 Deltaproteobacteria bacterium
GCCTCGGCGCGCGCCGCGGCCACATCCTCGTGGCGCGGACCACGGCGGGCGAACGCGTGACGCGCGCGTGCCTGCGCGAACCCGGCCTCGGCGGCGGCAACCCGCGCACGCGCGAGCCGGTCATCGAGGCGCGCGAGCACCTGGTTCGCCGTCACGGCGTCGCCTTCCTCGACCAGGATCTCCGCGATCCGGCCCTGCGCCTCGAACGCGAGCTTGACGGGATCGCGCTGCGGTTCGACGCGGCCGGGTGCGGACATCACGACGGGGCGCGCGAGGACGGTCGGCTGGGCGGCAGCGGGCTGAGTCTCGCGTCCAAACCACAGGTACGAGCCGGCGGCGAGCGGGAGGATGAGGACGAGGTAGCGCAGCTTGGTCATACGTTGCTCCTGGCAGACGTGATCGACTGGATGAAGCCGTCCTCGACGCGGACGACTCGGTCGGCGAAGCGCTCGAGGCGCGGATCGTGGGTGACGACGACGACGGCCCGGCCACTCGTGCTGGCGAGCTCGCGGAGCAGCTCCATCACCGAGAGGGCCGTCTTGGTATCGAGCGCCGCGGTCGGCTCGTCGCCGACGAGGATCGGCGGGTTGCCACCGAGCGCGCGCGCGATCGCGACGCGCTGCTTCTGGCCACCCGACAGATCGGCGGGCAGGTGATGGATGCGCGGGCCCAGCCCCACGAGATCGAGCAGCCGGCGGGCCTCGCCCTTCGCGTCCTTCGCGCGCGGATCCTTCATCTGGATCGCCATCGTGACGTTCTCGAGCGCGGTCAGGGCCGGGAACAGGTTGAAGCCCTGGAACACGAAGCCGAAGTTGCGAGCGCGCAGGCCGGGCAGCGCGCGCTCGCCGAGACCAGTGACGTTCTTGCCCTCGATCCACACCTCCCCGCTGGTCGGCGTGAGCAGGAGGCCGAGGATCGAGATCAGCGTGGTCTTGCCGGACCCCGACGGTCCCTCGATCAGCGTGACCTCGCCGCGGCGGATATCGAGCGTCGCGTTCGAGAGCGCGGCGACCGCGTGCTCGCCGGTGCCATAGGTCTTGCCGATGTTGACGAGGCGAGCGAGCGAATCCGGTGCCGGCGCGGGGCCCAACAGGGAATCGGAGAAGGCGAGGGCGGCGGTCATAGAAACTCCTTAGGACTTGAAGACCGAGGCAGGGTCGAGGCGCAGCACCTTGACGATCGAGAGCAGCGCGGCGAACGCGCACATCACGGCGGTGATCACGAACGTGACCGCGTAGAGCTCCGGCGACAGCGCGACGGTGAGGTTCGCGCCCTTCATCGCCGCGCGCATGCCCATCGCGAGCGGCGCGCCGACCGCGAAGCCGAGCGCGGCGGAGATCATCGCCTGCGAGAGGATCACCTTGACGACGGCGCTGTTGCGCGCGCCCATCGCCTTCAGCGTCCCGTACTCGCGGATGTACTGCAGCGTGCCGCTGTAGAGGATCTGACCGACGACGACGAACCCGACGATGATGCCGAGCACCGCGGTCGTGAAGAACCCGGCCCCGACCCCGGTGCGGCTCGACCAGTACGACCGCGTGCGGCTCGACATCTCGCTGCGCGTGTACGCCGCGAGGTGCGGCAGCGCGTTGATGCGCGCCTGGACATCCGCGACGCGCTGGCCGGGCGCCACCTTCACGAGGACGTACGTCACCGACTCGGTGCCGAGCTGCGGCATGAAGCTGCGCGCGGTGCGGATGTCGGTGAACACGATCGGTGACGTCGTGAACGAGCGGATGCCCGACGTCAGCGCGACCACCTCGGCCCGCACGCCCGACACCTCGGTCACGTGGCCGACCCGGTCGATCCCGAGCTTGGGGTACTCGCTGCGGTCGACCGCGATCGCGCCGGGCTCGGTCAGCCGCCGCGCGTCGCCCGCGATCACGTTCCACGGCGCGAGCATCGGCTTGTACCCGGGCTGGTTGTCGACGCCGACGATCTGCGCGCCCAGGTCACCGCCGTTAGCGAGCTTGAACTGCGCGAAGTTGATCAGCACGCGCTCGGCGCGCTCGACGCCCGGCACCGACGCGACCTTGTAATAGCTGCGCTCGTCGAGTGGCGTCGCGAACTCGAACGAGTCGTTGCTCTTCTTGCCGACCCAGATGTCCGCGCGGCTCGCGTCGATCACCGCCGACGCGGTGTCCATGAACCCGAAGTAGAGCCCGACCTGGACCAGCACCAGCATCACCGACACCGACACGCCCGCGATCGCGACCGCGAAGCGCAGCCGGTCATGCAGCAGGAGCTTGCGAGCCAGGGTCCACATGCCTCCTCCTCGGAGCACCTTGCATGCCGGCCCAAGCCCCACGCGGTTCAAGCCACTTGCGCCATCTCCGACGGTAACGGAGCGTTACGCCCGCCATGGTCTGTTACCCGCCTCCAGCGCGCCAGATCCAGATCAGGAGCACCACGACCGCTCCAACGCCCGCGAACATCCACCAGAACATCCAAAGGAGGCTGCTCGACGCGGTGCCGAGCGAGATCGCCGCGGGTCGCAGCACGCCGCGCTTCCGGAGCTCGTCGTAGTGGTGGTCGCTCGCGATCACGCGCTCTCCGCTCGCGAGCACGAGCTCGAACAGGTGGTAGTCCTCCGCGCCCGAGGCCATCGACGTGATCTCGTGGACCCACCAGCGCAAGCAGCGCGCGCCCTCGAGGGAGATCGGGCCGATGCGTTCCCGCGCGAGCGCGCGAGCCGCGAGCCGCTCGTAGCGCCAGGTCCGCGGGTACTGCCGCAACGCCCACAACGGGTACAACGCGAAGTAGACGACGCCGAGGACCCACCACCACCGCTCGCGAAGCTCTCGTCGGGGCATGCCGGTTGGATGCCGCCGGCACGCTTCGCGGCGCAGCGTCAGATCATGGCGACCAGCTGGTCGAGCGCGCGGAACCCCGCGAACCAGGTCCCGTGACCGCTGGCGGTGTTGATGTGTCCCGCGTCACCGGCGTCGAACAGGGTCGAGCCCCAGGATGCCGCGAGCCCCTGCACCTTCTCGAACGTCGCGTACGGATCGCTGTGGCTCGCGACGAGCGTCGAGTGAAAGGGCAGTGGCGTGCGCGGTAGCGGCGCGAAATCGAGCTCGAGCTCCGGAAGGAGCGTCGGGTCCTCGACGTCCGGAGGTGCGACGAGGAACGCGCCGCGCACGACCGCCGCGGGAAATCGCGGCACCGCGTGGGCCACGGCCGCGACGCCGAGGCTATGCGCGATGATCACGACCGGGCGGGTTGCGCGCTGCACCTCCTCGACGATCCGCGAGACCCACGGCTCGCGGCGGGGGTGCGTCCAGCTCACCTGCTCGACGCGGCGCGCGCCGAACGCCTGCTCCCACAGCGTCTGCCAGTGCGCGGGGCCCGAGCTCTCGTATCCGGGGACGATCAGCAGCTCGCAATCAGACAGCCGCATCGCGGTGAATATACGGCTACGCCGCGGGCAAGACGACCGTGAACGTCGACCCGCCGCCGGGGACGGAGCGGACCTTGATGTCGCCGCCGTGGGCGCGCACGACCTTGTGGCAGATCGCGAGGCCAAGGCCGGTGCCGTCGGGCCGCGTCGTGAAGAACGGATCGAAGATCTTCGGGAGGTCGTCGGCGCGGATGCCGCGGCCGTGGTCCTCGATCTCGATCTCGATCTGATCGGCGAACGCGGCCGCGCGGAGCGTGACCTCGGCGCCGGGGATCGAGGCATCGGCGGCGTTGTCGACGAGGTTGACCAGGACCTGGCGGAGACGCTGCGGATCCCCGTTGACGGTGAGGCCGCTGCCGTTCGGCGCGGGACCGAGCCGGAGCGCGACCCCCTTCTCCGAGAGCACGGTCGTCAGGCCGCGGACGGCGGTCTCCATCAGCTCGCCGACGTCGATCGACTGCGCCGCGAGCTTCACCGGCTTGGCGAAGTCGAGGATCTCGCCGACGGAGCGGTCGAGCCGCGCGAGCTCCTCGAGAGCGATGTCGAGGTGCTCGCGGTCATCCTCGGAGAGCTGCAGCTTGCGGCGGAGGATCTGGACGTTGAGCGAGATCGAGGTCAGCGGCGTGCGGATGTCGTGCGCGATGGCGGCCGCGAAGTGACCGAGCGCGGCGAGCCTGCGTGCATCCCCGAGCGCGCTCACGGCCTCAGCACGCTCGACGGCCAACGCGACGCGAGCGGCGAGATCGCGGGCGACGAGGTACGTGTCGCGATCGATCACGCCGTCGTCGATGTAGAACGCACCGACGAGCGTGCGATCGGCGCCGAGTGCCGGCACGATGAAGCAAGCGGGCAACGCGGTGTGCTCGTCCTTGCGGCGAGGCGCGCCGTCGCGCAGCAGCTCCGCGATCGAAGACGGCAAGCTGGCCGCCGCGAGCCAGCGAACCTTCGAGCCGTCGCCGAAGCGCGAGATCCGGTGCGAGGCCTCGGCGATCGCGCCGTCGGAATCGGCCGGTAACGGATCGCCCTGGACACCGAGCCGGCGGGCGCGGCGTTCGTCGAGGCCGGCGAGCACCCGACGCTCGACCCGCGGGTAGAGCGCGTAGCCAATGCCGGCGAGCCCGAGCGGCACGAGCGTGGCGCCGACGAGCAACGCCTGCTGCAGCGTCCCGGGCTCGCTGTACGTCTGGACGAGCCAGATCGTGCTGCCACCGCCGAGCACCACGAGCAGCGCGATCGTCGCGATCGTGACGGCCTCGGCCACCGACGAGCGGATCGAGAACAGCTCGGTGCGCAGCACGGCGGTGCCGATGATGACGAAGCTCAGCATCGTCGCGACCGTGGTCTCGGCCCACACCGCGCGCTCGAACACGCCGAGGTAAGGGGCGATGAAGTACGCGCTGAAGCCGAAGATCCAGCGGAACCACAGCATCGCGATCACGGCACGCGCGTCGCGCTCGGTGGTGAAGCGCCAGGCCCGCACGCCGAGCGCGAAGATCAGCAGCGTCGCTGGCAGGAAGAACGCCCACTGCACGGTGCGCAGCATGTCGGCGCGGGACTCCGCGATCAGCATGGCGATCGCGGCGGCGCCCCACAGCAGCAGCGGCAGGCGCCAGCGCCACGACATCGGCGCCCGGCGCGGGAACCCGGTGATGAACTCGATGGTCAGCACGGCGAGCACGACGGTCGCCATCGAGCAGGGCAGGGTGACCGCGGAGTCGATGATCGAGTCGCCAGCGAGGACGTTCAGCCCGCGCCACGCGGTCATCACGGCATCGGTCAGCGCGAGCGCGCCGAACACGAGGTTATCGCGGCGGTGCGGCGCGGCCTTCAGCACGAGCACCGCGAACGCGGTGCCGATCGCGGCGATCGCGAGCGCGATGATGCCGCCGAGCGAGCCGGTCACGCGGGCTCCTCGCGACGCAGCCCGTACTCCTCGATCTTGCGATCGAGCGTCGGCCGGCTGATGTCGAGGATCGCGCAGGCGCGCCGCTTGTTCCACTCGGTGTGGACGAGCACGCGTGCGATGTGGCGGCGCTCGATCTCGCGAAGCGTCGGCAGAGAGCCTTCGGCGTCGACGTCGGCGGGGTCGCCCTGCGGCTGGACGGCGCCGATCGGCAGCCCGGTCTCGTCGAGGACGTCACCCTTCGCGAGCACGACCGCACGTGTCAGCGTGTTCTCGAGCTCGCGGACGTTGCCCGGCCACGCATGCGCCTGCAGCCGGGCGAGCGCCGCGGGCGTCACGTAGCGGACGTCCTTGCCGAGGTCGCGATTGATCTTCGCGAGCAGCCCCTCGACGAGGACCGGGATGTCTCCCGCGCGATCACGCAACGGTGGCAACGCGATCTCGACCACCCGCAGCCGGTAGTAGAGGTCCTCGCGGAACGTGCCCTTGGCGACCATCGCGACGAGATCGCGGTGGGTCGCAGCGATCACGCGCGCCTCGAGCTGCATCGTGCGGGCATCTCCGACGCGCTCGTAGGTCCGCTCCTGCAGCACGCGGAGCAGCTTGGCCTGGAGGTCCATCGGGATCTCGGCGATCTCGTCGAGGAACAGCGTGCCCTTGCCGGCGAGCTCGAGGCGGCCCGGACGATCGGCGACCGCGCCCGTGAAGGCTCCCTTGACGTGCCCGAACAGCTCGCTCTCGAGGATCCCGGGGGCGAGTGCCGTGCAGTTGACCGCGATGAACGGTCGCTCGCGATCGGCGGACGCCGTGTGGATCGCCCGCGCGACGAGCTCCTTGCCGGTGCCCGACTCGCCGGCGATCAACACCGGCGCGCGCGTCGTCGAGACCGCGCCGATCTGCTTCCACACCTCGCGGATCACCGCGCTCTTGCCGAGGATCACGCCGCTCGGCTGTGCCTCGGCCGCGTGCGAGATGAACTCCTCGAGATGATCGCGGGTGTTGCGACTCGCGAGCGCGCTCTTGACGACAGCGCGCAGCCGATCGATGTCGACGGGCTTGACCAGGTACTCGTAGGCGCCGAGCTGGATCGCCTTGACCGTCGACTGCATGTCATCGCGTGCGGTGACGACGACGATCGTCGGCGGCCGCGTGCGATCACCGAGGGCCGCGAGCACGTCAAAGCCGCTGCCGCCCGGCAGGCCGAGATCGAGCAGCATGACCTCGGCGCCATCGGCAGCCGCGATCGCACCCGGCGCGTCCTGTGCGGTCGCGACCTCGTACCCCTCGGCGCCGAGAAACTTCTCGAGCGTGCGGCGGATCGAGCGGTCGTCGTCGACGATCAGGATGCGAGACACGGGAGACCTTCGGTCCATCGTTCCACGGGTCGTGCCAGCGCAAGCCGCTGATTGCACGTCAACGTTGGGGTTCGAGAGTAACGAAACGTTCGGCGGCAGTAAGTTGTGGAAGTTGTGTCTGTCCAGAATATTTGACAAGCGATTTCAAAAGCTTACTGTTGAATTTGACACTGTCATATATCAGTGTTACATATGGGGCGTGGACGAAGCGTGGACCTTGCAGGAGCTGGTGAGCCAGGTGGCGTCGCGAATCGCGGCGCTGCCCCCGCCACCCAATGGCCAGGTCCGCGCGGTGCCGGATGATCGGACGGTTCGTTACTACGGGACGATCGGGCTGCTCGATCGGCCACTCGCGATGCGCGGCCGGACTGCCCTCTACGGACCGCGGCATCTCGCGCAGGTGGTCGCGATCAAGCGGCTGCAGACGATCGGGCGCAGCCTCGCGGAGATCCAGGCGCTGTGGCCGACACTCGACGACGACACGCTGTCGCGGATGGCCGGCGTCCCGATCGCGCCGAAGGGCAGGGCCGCGCGAGCGGAGTTCTGGAAGCACGCACCGGCGCGCGAGCCGGCGATGGCCGCGCCAGCGCCGACGTCTGCGACCACACCTGCCCGCGCCATCGCGCCCTCCGGATCGGCCGGGGTCGAGCTGCGGCTCGAGCTCGCTGCCAATGTTTCTCTCGCGATCGCGCTGTCAGATGACATCGCGTTGTCGCTCGCCGACGTTGCCGCGATTCGCGCGGCCGCCGCACCCCTGATCGCCGAGCTGGCACGCCGTCAGCTCGCCGCGCACGCTCGAGAAGGAGAAGACCAATGACCGCACTGCCCATGGTGTTGATGAGTGATGAGGAGGTGGCCGTCTACGGCAGGCACGTGGACGCCGGCTTCGGCGCGTTGCAGACCGAGCGCGGCCTCCTGCCGCTGGTCGCGATGCACGTCGAGGCGCGGGTGACCGGCGTGATCGCCGCGGTCGAGCTCGCGCAGACGTTCGTCAACACGACGGGCACGGCGATCGAGGCGACGTACAGCTTCCCGCTTCCCGATCGCGCAGCGGTGCACGCGTTCGTGATGGAGGTCAACGGCCGGCGGATCGACGGTGTGGTCGAGGAGCGCGGCGCAGCGCGCGAGCAGTACGACGAGGCGATCGCGTTGGGCCATCGCGCGGCGATCACCGAGGAGGAGCGCCCGGGCGTGTTCACGCTGCGGGTGGGTAATCTGATGGCGGGCGAAACAGCGACGGTGCGGCTCTCGCTGGTCGGGCCGTTGCCCGTCGATGATGGCGAGGTCACGTTCCGGTTCCCGCTCGTCGTCGCACCTCGCTACATCCCGGGGACGGCGATGGCTGGCGATCAGGCAGGCCTCGGGACCGCGCTCGACACCGCGCTCGTCCCCGATGCGTCGCGGATCTCGCCGCCGGTGCTGCTGCCGGGCTGCCCGAACCCGGTGCGCCTCGCGCTGCGCGTCGCACTCGAGGACCACGATGTTCGCGACGTCGCGTCGAGCCTGCACGCGGTCACGACGTCGAAGCAGGACGCGCTGGTCGTCGAGGTACAGCCTGGCGAGCGGCTCGATCGCGACCTTATTTTACGGTGGCGAGTCGACGGTGCGGCGCTGCGAAGCTCGCTCGCGTGCGCCGACGACAGCGACGGTCGCGGCGGGACGTTCCTGTTGACGCTGGTGCCGCCGAGCACCGCGACGGTCGCGCAGAAGCCGCGCGATGTCGTGTTCGTGATCGATCGCTCCGGCAGCATGGGCGGCTGGAAGATGGTCGCGGCGCGCCGCGCGGCAGCTCGCATGATCGACACGCTGACGTCGCGCGATCGGTTCTGCGCGATCGCGTTCGACCACGATGTCGAATTGATGCCCGAGCCTGGTCTCGTCGCGGCAAGCGATCGCAGTCGCTTTCGCGCCGTCGAGGCGCTCGCGAAGGTCGATGCGCGTGGCGGCACCGAGATGGCCGAACCGCTGCGCCGCGCAGCGAGCCTGCTCGCCGGTGGTCACGATGATCGCGAGCGCGTGATCGTGCTCGTCACCGACGGGCAGGTTGGCGACGAGGACCACATCCTGCGCGAGCTCGTGCCGAGCCTCCGGCAGATCCGGATGTTCACGCTTGGCATCGACCAGGCGGTGAACGCCGCGTTCCTGCGGCGGCTCGCGGGTGCGGGAGGTGGGCTATGCGAGCTCGTCGAGTCCGAGGACCAGCTCGACGCGGTGATGGCAAAGGTCCATCGCCGGATCGGTACGCCGATCGCGACCGAGCTCGTGCTGCGCGGCCACCCCGTTGGACAGGGTCTCGACATCGAGAGCTCGCAGCTCGCACCCGGGAGGTTGCCCGATGTCTACGCCGGTGCGCCGGTCACGATCCTCGGGCGCTACCGCGGCCGCGCAGGTGCGCAGGCGACGATCGAGATCTCGGGCACGAGCCTGGGCGATCCGCTGCGCGAGCAGATCGTGCGAACGGCGGATGTCGGGTCACCACGCGCGCTCGGTGCGAGCTGGGCACGTGCGCGGATCCGCGATCTCGAGGATCGTTACGCGATCGGCGAGCGCGGCGAGCTCGAGCACGAGATCGTGACGCTGTCGAAGCGCTTCACGGTGCTGTCGCGGTTCACCGCGTTCCTCGCGATCGATCGCAGCGAGGTGGCCAACGCGGGCGGCAAGCTGCGCCAGATCGTGCAGCCGGTCGAGACCCCGGCGGGCTGGGAAGGTGGCGCCGTCGCCGCCGGGCCCGTCGGTCGTGCCAGCGGCGCGAAGATGATGCAGAGGTCGGCGC
>JACCTC010000307.1 GCA_013812655.1 Deltaproteobacteria bacterium
CAGTGGGATCAGTTTGCTGCGCATCTCGCTCGTCGGGGTTCCCTTCAACTCGCCGCTACGCCGACGCCGACGCGATCGCACGCGGCGAAGAGGGCCGCGTGATCATGAAAATCGGGATCTGCACCCATTTGCCAACGCGTCCGTGGCACGCTGCACGATCTCGGCACGGCGATCTTGCTCCGGCGGTTCGACGGCCGGCATGTCTTGCACCAGCACGCGGGTTGAGCCAGGCACGGGCATGAGGACTCCATCGTGAGTAGTTGCCTCTCCAAAGAGCTTGGCGCGCCACTCGATGTCCTCCGGATGGTCGTGACGATTGACCGCGTCCTCTGCGCGACGTCGCGAGGTCTCGACGACATCGAAGTAGAGGAACCACGCGACGCGCGCGTTCACAGCGTCTCGCTTGATTTCCAACCAGAACGTATGAAGCGACTGATCGTCGATCTCGTAGATGCGAGCGCAGACGCCGACGCCTTCAGCGCCGCGTTCGAGCACGCGAACGATGCTCGGAATCCCATCCGATGTGCGCGGGTCGCCCCAAACGCCGCCGCTCGTCAGGCACCTACCAACAAACAGATCGGGCGTGCGTCGGTACGTAACGGGTCGCGCGAAAACAGTTCCGGAATGTCAGCCTCAGTAGGTGTGTCCTGTGTCATCGGGCCTTCCTCAATCATTCTCCGCGTCGATGTCCAACGGCACGCGCGCCGGCACGATCGTCACGATCTCGATCGCATCCGCTTGCGTGCGATAGCTGGGTAACGCTCGGCGAGTTTCGTCTCAAGCGCGACAAGCGCGTAAGCCGCCTCGTCGCTCCAGGCGACGTTCATCCGCGACTACGCGCGAGACGCTGCTCTTGGAGAAGAGCCAAGACCTCGTCAGTCGTTCGCCAGATCCGAAAAAACCATGAGCCCTGAAGAGAACTTCAGGGCTCGTGGCGGAGCGGACGGGACTTGAACCCGCGGCCTCCGGCGTGACAGGCCGGCGTTATAACCAACTTAACTACCGCTCCAGAATCCTTCGGTTTTCAGTAGGCGAAGCAGGGTTCGAACCTGCGACCACCGCCGTGTAAAGGCGACGCTCTTCCGCTGAGCTATTCGCCCGACTTCCGAGGTCGTTTTTGTAGGCGGGCGGGTCCTCGCTGTCAAGCGGGTTGCGGCTCTCATCCGCACGGACGGCCGTAGTACAGCTCCTGCCCATGCGCCTCGCTTACCTCGCCTTGTCGTCGACGATCGCCGCGTGTGGCAGCGCGGCGGAGCCTCCGCCCGCCAGGCCGGCACCGGCCTCGCCGATCTCCGAGCGGATGGAGACGTTCACGATCCGCGGCTACCTGCTCGCGGGCGCCGAGTACTGGCCGTACATGGGCAAGGAGGAGATCCGCTATCCCGAGGAGGTCCTATGGGGCTTCTACCCGAGCAAGGGCGAGATACCGCCGGGCGAGACGGCACCGAATCCAGACTCGGCGCGGCCCGAAGCGGTGGCGTGCGCGACGACCGCGTTTGCCGCGCTGCAGGTCTTCCTCGCGTCAGATCCGCCGAAGCTGCGCCGGATCATCGAGCTCGGCGAGGCGCACGGCTTCGTGCCGCGCTTCTATCTATGGACCAATGACTACGGACGCGCCGCGGATCCGTATCCGCCCGGCGTTCGCGAGGCGCGGCTCTGGTACTGGAAGCGCAAGCAGCCCGAGCCACCGAAGCCGCCCGGCTACTGGAAGTGGGAATCGACGCTGACCCAGACCGGCGACTGCCAGGTCCCGCGCGCCGCGCAGATCGAGGCCTATCTCGACGAGACCCTGCGCACCGTCGAGTCGGCAAAGTAACGGCGGCGCGGAACAATCGGCTTGCGTCGCGAGGGGGCGCGGTTTACGAGGCACCCATGCGAAGCATGATCTGGTGCGTGGCGTTCGTGATGGCGTGCGGCGGCGGCGGCAGCTCCTCGGATGGCGATCCCGATGGCGGGCTGCGGCCGGATGCAGCAGGCAGCACGTGCAAGAACTACACGCCACCGGCGCTGCCCGACTCCGAGGTGATCTGGCATGACGAGGTCGCCGCGGCGCGCATGCAGGCGATGACGATGCCAACAGTCAGCGGCGACTCGACGTTCGACAGCGCGGGCCGCATCACGCGCTTCGTGCACGACGCGGCCGGCACCGACAACGACTTCACGGTCGACTTCACGTACACGAGCAGCGGCAAGCTCTCTCGCGTCCGGTTCGACGGCAGCGGGACCACGAACGATGTCACCGACGACTTCACGTACACCAGCACCGACCAGCTGAGCCGCTGGCGACACGACGCGAGCGGCACCGAGCTCGATGTCACCGACGACTTCACGTACACGAGCGGCGGCCAGCTCTCGCGGTGGCGGCACGACGCGAGCGGAACGGCGCTCGATGTCACCGACGACTTCACGTACACGAGCACGAACCAGCTCGGTCGCTGGCGGCACGACGCCTCGGGCACCGACCTCGATCTCACCGAGGACTTCACCTACGACAGCGACGGTCGGTTGACCCGCTGGCGGCTCGACCGCACGGG
The DNA here is from genome assembly GCA_013812655.1 of Deltaproteobacteria bacterium. Taxonomy (GTDB): domain Bacteria; phylum Myxococcota_A; class Polyangia; order Haliangiales; family Haliangiaceae; genus JABFXX01. The sequence goes on from JACCTC010000307.1 coordinate 2,535, forward strand.
GACGGATCTGGAGGCGAGCTTCACGTACGGCACCTGCGAGCGCTGAGCCGCGACACGCTGCGACAGTGGGCGGCGCGCGTATGCTCGCCCGATGGCTGTCGACGACACCGTGCCGAGCTTTCCGACGTACGCGGAGCTGACCCAGACACTCGGGTGGGCCGGGACGGCGCGCGGGGTGATCGCGACGACGACGCCAGCGTCGGCGAACGTCGAGCTCTCGCAGGGGTCGCGCTACACCGAGCAGTCGGTGCTCGGCGTCGGCGGCATGGGCAAGGTCGTGCTCGCACGCGACGCCCGGATCGGTCGCGAGGTGGCGCTCAAGGTGCTGCACGCCGAGCGCGAGCTTGCCGAGGAGGAGCGCGAGCGGTTTCTACGCGAGGCGCAGGTGCAGGGCCAGCTCGAGCACCCGTCGATCGTGCCGGTCTACGACATCGATCGCCGGCTCGACGGCACGACGTTCTTCACGATGCGGCGCGTGCTCGGTCGCACGCTGGGCGCGATCCTCGACGACCTGCGCCTCGGCAACCCGGAGGCGGTGGCGCGCTACACCCAGCGCGAGCTGCTGCAGGCCTTCGCGACGGTGTGCCTGACCATCGACTACGCGCACAGCCGCGGCGTCGTGCACCGCGATCTCAAGCCCGCGAACATCATGCTCGGCGACTTCGGCGAGGTCTACGTGCTCGACTGGGGGCTCGCGCGGATCATGGAGGATCCCGCCGAGACCATCCCGCCCGCAAACCGGCTCTCGGTGCCGGGCACGATGATGGGCACGCCGCTCTACATGGCGCCCGAGCAGATGGCGGATCCCGATGTCGGCCCTCTCGCGGACGTCTACTCGCTCGGCGCGATCCTCTTCGAGATCCTGACCCTGGAGCGGGTGCGTGATCCCCGAGCGCTATATGCGCCGGTCGAGGCGCGGCCCTCGGTGCGAACACCGCATCGCAAGATCGCGCCCGAGCTCGAGACGATCTGCGTGAAGGCGACCGAGCTTGACGCCACCGAACGCTATCGCTCGGCGCGAGCGATCCAGGAAGCGATCGCGCGCTACCTCGACGGCGACCGCGAGACCGAGCAACGTCGCGCGCTCGCGGCCACCCACGCCGAGCGAGCCCGCGCGGCGCTGCGCGACGCGGCGCTCGATTCGATGGACTACGAGACCGAGCGCGGCACGGCGATGCGCGAGCTCGTCCGCGCGCTCGCCCTCGATCCGACGCACGCCGAGCACGTCGCGATGCTCGCCGAGATCATGAGCACGCCGCCGCGCGCGATCCCGCCGGAGGTCCAGCACAACGTCGCGAAGCAGCACCAGTGGCTCGTGCGCGCCGGTTCGCGGTACTCGGCCGTCGCGATGCTGTCGTGGTTCCTGTTCTTCCCGATCCTGTTCGCGCTCGGCATCGAGCGGCTCGACTACGTCCTCGCGGTCGCGATCCCGGCGGCAGTGACCGCAGGGCTGAACCTCTACGCCTCGCGCCAGCCGCACATCGGCCGCGCGATCCAGTACGTGATGATCGGCACCATGATGGCTGCCGGCATGACACTGTCGCGGATGTTCGGGCCGCTGATCCTGATGCCGACGATCCTCGCGACCTGGGCGATCGTCGCGCAGGCGCATCCCGACGCGGCGATGCGACGGTTCTGCCTCGTGGCGGTCTCGCTCGCGATGGTCGTCCCGATCGTGCTCGAGCTCGCCGGCGTCGTGCCGGCCTCGTACTCGTTCTCCGACGGACGCTTCGAGGTGCTCCCGCAGATGCACGGGCTCCCGACGATCCCGACGCTGCTGTTCCTCGGGCTCGCGAACGTCGCGATCGCGGTGATCCCGGCGATGTTCGTCGCCCGGCTACGCGCGGATCTGTCGCGGGCGCAGGAGCGCGAGCTCGTCCAGACCTGGCACTTCCGCCGGCTCGGCGACGATCTGATCCGCGCGAGCTCTTAGAGGTTCGAGATCCAGGTGCGGAGCAGCGAGCGCCCCGCAGCATCGATGGTCTCGGCGCCGAGCGCGGGCATCCGCTTCTTCGGATCGGCCGCGTTCATCCGCGTGATGATGATCGAGCGATCCGGGTCGCGCGGCTTGGCGATGATCGTCGCGCCACCGAACGCCGTCCCCGGGATGTTGACCGACGACTGGTACGTGCGCGTGATTCCGACCGACGAGATCCGCGCGGCCTCGAGCCGGAACATCGGCCGGTTCACGAGCGGCGAGTCCGCGTTATGGCAGTGGCCGCAGTTCGCGTGCAGGTAGCCGAGCGTCGCCTGCACCTGCGCGCTGCCTGGTAGCGGGAGATGCGGCGAGACCGTGCCGGGTGGTGCCTTGGTCAGCCAGCCGCGCGCGAGCGCGTCGTCGAGATCGGCGAGCGGCGCCGGCGCATTCCAGTCGAGCTGGAAGGCCGTGAAGCCGAGCACCCGAGTCTTCACGTTCTCGTGACAGCCGAGGCAGGTCTCCTGAGACGGGATGTCGTGGCCCGTGCCGAGCACGTTCGCGCGGCCCGCGGGGAGCGGCAGCGCGATCGTCTGCTCGGCGTTCCAGGCATACGCGACGAACGACCACGCCGCGTCGCCGCTGCCGGTCTTGACCATGTAGCGCGTCTCGACACGCACGCCATCGCGCACGAATTCCTTCCACAGCTTGGTGCCCGTCGGATAGCGCCAGTAGTCCATGTCGGTCGTGTCGATCCGCGTGCCCGGTGGCAACGCGATCCACCGCCGCTTGCTCGCGCCGTCGCTCCACAGCGCCCAGCGCGGGCGAAACTCGACGACGCCGCTCGCGATCGCCGTGCACGCCGTGTCAGTGCACAGCCCGGTGTCGGCGAGGTTTGCGGGCGGTGGTGGCGTGACCGGACCGCCGTCGCCCTCGCCGGCATCGAGCTCCTCGCCAACGCCGGCATCGGGCAGGTCGTCGGTGTCGGCGGTAGCGACGCCGCGACAGTCCTCGCACGTGGCTCCGCTGTCGTCGACGGGTGTCGCGCACCCGACGAGGAACAGGCCGAGGAGTCCGAGGCTGCGCACGCCCTACCTTCACCACGTCCAGCGCGACGAACGACGCCATTCTCGCCGGTCTCATGCAACCTCACGCGACGAGGTGCGCGCGCGTGCACGGCGTGCGCGTGCGCTACGTGCGGTTTCAGCGAAACGTCCGCAGGACCGACAGCTTCAGTGCGCGTCGCGCGGATCGGTCGGCGGCATGGTCTCGACGATGCGCCAGTCGACGACGCTCGACGGCTCGCGCAGGAACTCCTCGGGCTGCGGATGGGCGAGGGCATAGCGCAGCACCTCGTCCATGTGCTTCACCGGGATCACCGCGATCTGCTCGATCACGGACTCGGGCACGTCCTTCAGGTCCTTGCGGTTCTCCTCGGGGATCAGCACGGTCTCGATCCCCGCGCGATGGGCCGCGAGGATCTTCTCCTTGAGCCCGCCGATCGGCAGCACGCGGCCGCGCAGCGTGACCTCGCCGGTCATCGCCACGGTCTGGCGCACCGGGATCCGCAGCAGCGCGCTCGCCATCGCGGTCGCCATCACGATGCCCGCGCTCGGCCCGTCCTTCGGGATCGCGCCCTCGGGGAAGTGCACGTGGACGTCGATCTTGTTCTGGAAGTCATTGGACAGCCCGAACGTGCCCGCGCGCGATCGCAGGTAGGACATTGCCGCCTGCGCGCTCTCCTGCATCACCTCGCCGAGCTTGCCGGTCAGCGTCAGCTTGCCCTTGCCGGGGACGATCGTGACCTCGGTCGTCAGGAGGTCGCCGCCGAACATCGTGACGGCGAGGCCGTTCGCGAGCCCGATCTCGTCTAGCTTCTCGCGCGTCGCTTCGCGGTACTTCTCGACGCCGAGCCAGGTCGCGAGCTTCTCCTCGGTGACCTCGAATGCCGTCGTCGTGCGATTGGTCGACAGGTACTCCTTCGCGATCTTGCGACACACCGTCGCGATCTCGCGCTCGAGGTTCCGGACGCCGGCTTCCTTCGTGTAGCGATGGATGATCGCGGTCAGCGCCTCGTCGGTCCACGTGATCGCGAGGTCCTTGAGGCCGTTCGCCTCGACCTGCTTGCCGATCAGGTACTGCCGCGCGATCGCGACCTTCTCCCACTCGGTGTAGCCGGGCAGCTCGATGATCTCGAGGCGGTCTTGCAGCGGCAGCGGGATCGCGTGCTGCTGGTTCGCCGTCGTGATGAACATCGTGTCCGAGAGGTCGTAGTCGAGATCGAGGTAGTGATCGTTGAACGTATTGTTCTGCTCGGGGTCGAGCACCTCGAGCAGCGCGCTCGCCGGGTCGCCGCGGAAGTCCATCGACATCTTGTCGATCTCGTCGAGCAGGAACACCGGGTTCTGCGAGCCGACCTTCTTGAGCGACTGGATCAACTTGCCGGGCAGCGCGCCGATATACGTCCGGCGGTGACCGCGGATCTCGGCCTCGTCACGCACGCCGCCGAGTGACTGCCGCACGAAGCGGCGGCCGGTCGCATGAGCGATCGAACGCGCGAGCGACGTCTTGCCGACGCCCGGCGGTCCGACGAGACACAGGATCGGTCCGCGCTGACGCGGCACCAGCGCCTGGACGGCGAGGTACTCGAGGATGCGCTCCTTGACCTTCTTCAGGCCGTAGTGCTCGGCCTCGAGGATCTTCTCGGCCTCGTTGATGTCGTGGCGGTCCTCGGTCTTGTCCTCCCACGGCAGCGCGATGACCCAGTCGAGGTAGTTGCGGACGACGGTCGCCTCGGCGGACATCGGCGACATCTGCTTCAGCTTCTTGAGCTCCTTGAGGCAGCGCTCCTTCGCCTCCTTGCTCATCTTCTTCGCCTTGATCCGCTGCTCGAGCTCGGTCAGCTCGTTCTTGAACTCGTCGCGCTCGCCACCCAGCTCCTTCTGGATCGCCTGCATCTGCTCGTTGAGATAGAACTCCTTCTGCTGCTTCTCCATCTGCTTCTTGACGCGGGAGCGCAGCTTCTTCTCGACCTGGCGAATCTCGATCT
>JACCTC010000206.1 GCA_013812655.1 Deltaproteobacteria bacterium
GCGGATGGGTGACGTGCTGCGCGCGATCGGCCGCGCCTTCGGCTTCGCCTTCGCCGGCGCGCGGGCCGGGCTCTACGCGTTCGCGGGGTTCTGGGCGGACGTGTTCCGCGCGATCCTGCCGGACCGCGAGCGTAGCGATGATGACGACGAGGACGTCGCGGAAGACGACGTGCTCGAGGTCGGCGAGGACGAGCATGCCGCCGAGCCGATGATCATCGAGCGTGGCGCGAGTGCAGACGGCAAGAAGCGCGCGAAGAAGAAGCCCGCGCAGGACACCGAGATCGATCTCGCGCCGCCTCCGGTTCCAGCCGAGGAGGGCATGGCCGACGTGATCGAGTTGCGGCCCAAGCAGCCGAAGCGCGCGCGGATGGCGGCCGGTACCCAGGCGCCCGATCCCGAGGACGTCAAGGCCGATGCCGCGGCCGCCGCTGCGGCCGCGCTCGTCGCGACGACCACGCCAGTACCCGAGCCCGGCGGTGGCCCGCTGATCGTCGAGTCGCGGTTCAAGCACGCCGACAAGGCCGAGATGGCCGCGAAGGAGAAGGCCGCCGAGGCCGAGCGCCAGACCTTCATCAAGCTCGGCGAGGGCGACTACCAGCTGCCGTCGATCCAGCTCCTCAACTACGACGCGAGCTCGCAGAACACGATCGACAAGTCCGCGATGCTCGAGCTGTCGGCGAAGCTGACCCAGACGCTCGAGAACTACGGCGTCAAGGGTGACGTCGTCGCGATCCGGCCCGGTCCGGTCGTCACGATGTACGAGTTCGCGCCGGCGCCCGGCGTCCGCGTCAACAAGATCGTCAACCTCAGCGACGACCTCGCGCTCGCGCTCGAGGCGTTGCGGGTTCGCATCGTCGCGCCGATCCCAGGCAAGGCCGCGGTCGGTATCGAGGTCCCGAACAAGTCACGCGAGAAGGTGTTCCTCAAGGAGATCCTCGCCGACGACTCGTTCGTGAAGGGCCGCGCGAAGCTGCCGATCGCGCTCGGCAAGGACATCGAGGGCGCGCCGTCGGTCGTCGATCTCGCGCGCATGCCGCACCTGCTCGTCGCCGGCACGACCGGCTCGGGCAAGTCGGTCGCGGTCAACGCGTTCATCACGAGCCTGCTCTATCACTGCAGCCCCGAAGACGTCCGCATGATCATGGTGGACCCCAAGATGCTCGAGCTCTCGATCTACGAGGGCGTCCCGCATCTGCTGCTGCCCGTCGTCACCGATCCGAAGAAGGCGAACCTCGCGCTGCGGTGGGCCGTCGAGGAGATGGAGCGACGCTACGACATGCTCGCGCAGGCGGGCGTGCGCGACATCGGCGGCTACAACGACAAGGTCGGCAAGCAGCTCGCCAAGCTCGAGGCCGACAAGCTGCGCCAGGTCGCCGAGGCCGCGCAGCTCGCGCTCGAGGACGATATCGGCAAGGCCGTCGCGGCCGACTCGCCCGAGGAAGCGGACGCGCGCGAGAAGATCGTGACCGCCCCGCCCCACCGGCTGCCGTACATCGTCGTCGTGATCGACGAGTTCGCGGACCTCATGATGTGCGCGCCCAAGGAGGTCGAGACCAGCGTGGCTCGCATCGCGCAGAAGGCGCGTGCCTGCGGCATCCACCTGATCCTCGCGACCCAGCGGCCGTCGGTCGACGTCATCACCGGCCTCATCAAGGCGAACTTCCCGTCGCGCATCGCGTTCTCGGTCACCTCGAAGATCGACTCGCGCACGATCCTCGATCAGTCCGGTGCCGAGGCCCTGCTTGGCGCGGGCGACATGCTGTTCTCGGATCGCGGCGCGGCGCCGCAGCGCCTCCACGGCTGCTACGTCGACGAGAACGAGATCCAGCGCGTCGTGAACTTCCTCAAGACGCAGGGCCGCCCGGTCTACAACCTCGACATCCTCAAGCCGCGCGAGGAAGAAGGCGACGGCGACGGCGGCGGCTCCGGCATGCCATCCGGCAAGAGCGACGACGATATGTACGATAAGGCCGTCTACATCGTGACGACCACGCGCAACGCGTCGATCTCGTGGGTCCAGCGCCAGCTCCGCATCGGCTACAACCGCGCCGCGCGGCTCGTCGAGGAGATGGAGAAGCAGGGCGTGGTCAGCTCGCCAGACCACACCAACAAGCGCGAGGTCCTGGTCGCCGCCTGAAGCGTAGTACGCTCGTCGGCGTGAGAGCCACGTGGCTCACCGATATCCATCTCAACTTCCTGCGGCCGCTCGCCCTCAAGGCGTTCTACGACCGCGTGAAGGCCGAGAAGCCCGACGCCGTGCTGATCACGGGCGACATCGCCGAGGGCGACTCGGTGCACCGCTACGTCGCCGAGCTCGCGGATCACGTCGGCAAACCGACGTACTTCGTCCTCGGCAACCACGACTACTACCGCTCGAACATCCGCGTCGTCCGCGGTGACATCGTGCGCGCGAGCAAGCGCGCGACCTATCTGCCGGCGGTCGGTCCGGTGCAGCTCACCCCGCGCGTCGTGATGATCGGCGTCGATGGCTGGGGCGACGCGCGCTGCGGCGATCTCGCGTCGACGGTGCAGCTCTCGGACTGGAAGCTGATCGAGGACTTCAAGAAGTCGCGGGTCGATCGCGATGCCCGGCTCGAGCTGCTGCAGCGCCTCGGGACTGCGGAGGCCCGCACCCTGAGCGAGAAGCTCGCGGCCGTGCCGGAGACGCCCGAGCTCCTCGTGCTGACCCACGTGCCGCCGTTCCCGGGCGCGTGTGTCTACGACGGCGAGGTGTCGAGCCCGGCGTGGCAGCCCTGGTTCACGTGCATCGCGACCGGCGAGGTGCTCGCGCAGTACGCGGCCGAGCACCCGGGGCAGCAGATCACCGTGCTGTGCGGCCACTCGCACGGCCTCGGCACCTACCAGCACGCACCGAACCTCGTGGTGCGCACGGGAGGCTGGCCGCCGCATGTCGAGGGCTACGGCAACCCGGTCGTCCAGGCGACGCTCGAGCTGGCGCGCTGATCAGTCCTTTTTTTTGGCGAGGAATGCCAGCGGCCGCCAGAGCGGTCTCATCCCGACCAGGGTAATGGCCCCCGGCTCGTGCTACGACCCGAGGAGTATTCACCGAGAAAACACTGACTTCCGCGCATGAATCCCGGCCCATCACCACGCGTCCTAGCTAGCGTGGTGCTGGTTTGGCACCCTTCGGAGACGTAGCCATGTTTGACATCTTCGGCATCATCACTCGCGTCATGCTCGGAACCGCGCCAGCGCAGGCGCCCGCACCGGCACAGCCGCCCCGCATCGTCACCACCGCACCGCTGGTCGCCGCACCCGTCGCGAGCGCCTCGCAGTCGGCCAATGACGTTGTCGACAGCGTCCAGAAGTTCTACGCGAACATCCAGCAGGTCACGGCGCTGTTCCGGCAGTCGGTCACCAACGACATGCTCGGCAGCACGAAGACCAGCGACGGGCAGGTCTTCATCATGAAGCCCGGCAAGATGCGCTGGGACTACAAGGAGAAGAAGAAGAACCAGGTGAAGGTGAAGAAGAGCTTCATCTCGAACGGGACGAACCTCTACGTCGTCGAGCACGACAACCTGCAGGTCCTCAAGAAGAGCCTCCAGCAGGACCTGATGCCGGTCGCGGTCTCGTTCCTCTATGGCAAGGGCGACCTCAAGTCGGAGTTCAACGCCGATCTCGACAAGTCCGGCAAGTTCGGCGCGAAGGGCGAGATCGTCCTCAAGCTGTCGCCGAAGAAGCCGTCGGCACAGTACAAGAATCTCTACCTCGTCGTCAGCCCCGATAACTTCCGGGTGACGCAGTCGATCATCGTCGACTCGTCGAACAACGTGAACCACTTCCGGTTCTACTCGCCGAACTTCGAGAAGCCGATCGCGAGCGGCCTGTTCGAGTTCGACGAGCGCAGCGTCAAGAACTACCGCATCGTCGACGCCGACCAGGAAGCCAAGGCGGCCGGCAGCAACGCCGTCCCCGCCCCGGCTCCCAAGCTGCCCGCCATTCCGCCCGCTCCTGCCATCAAGAAGTAACGGGCGCTGCGACGCTGACCGCTATGGCTTCGTGACCGGTGCCGCGGGTACCGGCGTCGGAGCTGCCGGCGCTGGCGTCGTGGCCGGCGCTGGCGTCGTTGTCGGCGCAGGCG
>JACCTC010000224.1 GCA_013812655.1 Deltaproteobacteria bacterium
AGCGTGTCGACCATCGTGTTGATGACGTTCTTGAGATCGAGCAGCTCGCCGCGGACCTCGACCGAGATCTTGCGGGTCATGTCGCCGCGGGCGATCGCCGTCGCGACGGCCGAGATGTCGCGGACCTGGTTCGTCAGGTTCGACGCCATCTGGTTGACGTTGTCGGTCAGCTCCTTCCAGGTACCGCGGACGCCTTCGACAGAGGCCTGACCACCGAGCTTGCCCTCGGTGCCGACCTCGCGAGCGACGCGCGTCACCTGATCGGCGAACGCCGACAGCTGATCGACCATCGTGTTGATCGTGTTCTTGAGCTCGAGGATCTCGCCCTTCGCGTCCACCACGATCTTTTGCTGCAGGTCACCGTTCGCGATCGCAGTTGCGACCTTGGCGATGTTGCGGACCTGGTCGGTCAGGTTCGCGGCCATCGAGTTCACGGCGTCGGTCAGGTTGCGCCACGTGCCGAGCACGCCGCGGACGTCGGCCTGACCGCCGAGGCGGCCCTCGATACCGACGTCGCGCGCGAGCCGGGTCACCTGATCGGCGAACGAGCTCAGCTGATCGACCATGATGTTGACGGTGTTCTTGAGCTCGAGGATCTCGCCCTTCGCGTCGACCGTGATCTTGCGGGTCAGGTCGCCTCGGGCGACCGACGTCGTCACCTCGGCGATGTCGCGGACCTGGTTCGTCAGGTTCGAGGCCATGCCGTTGACGTTATCGGTGAGCTCCTTCCACGTACCGCGGACGCCCTCGACCGACGCCTGTCCGCCGAGGCGGCCTTCGGTGCCGACCTCGCGAGCGACGCGCGTCACCTCGCTGGCGAACGCGTTCAGCTGATCGACCATCGTGTTGAGCGTCGCCTTGAGGTCGAGGACCTCGCCGCGCGCGTCGACCGTGATCTTGCGCGACAGGTCACCGGCGGCGACGGCACGGGCGACATCGGCGATGTTGCGGACCTGGTTCGTCAGGTTCGACGCCATCGAGTTGACGTTGTCGGTCAGCTCCTTCCAGATGCCGGAGACGTCGCGGACCTGCGCCTGGCCGCCGAGCACGCCCTCGGTGCCGACCTCGCGAGCGACGCGTGTCACCTCGGAGGCGAACGCGTTCAGCTGATCGACCATCGTGTTGATCGTGTTCTTCAGCGTGACCAGCTCGCCGCGGGCTTCGACCGTGATCTTGCGACCGAGCTCGCCGTTCGCGACGGCGGTGGTCACCTCGGCGATGTCGCGAACCTGGTTGGTCAGGTTCTTCGCCATCTGGTTGACGTTGTCGGTCAGCTCCTTCCAGATGCCCGAGACGTCCTTGACGTCAGCGGTCACCCCGAGCGTACCTTCCGTACCGACGAGCCGCGCGACGCGAGTCACCTCGGCGGCGAACCGGTTCAGCTTGTCGACGGTCGCGTTGATCGTGTTCTTGAGCGCGAGAATCTCGCCGCGCGCATCGACGCCGATCTTCTTCGAGAGGTCACCGGCAGCGATCGCGGTGACGACCTCGGCGATGTTGCGGACCTGCGACGTGAGGTTCGACGCCATGCCGTTCACGTTCTGGGTCAGCTCGCGCCACACGCCGGAGACGTCGGCGACCTCGGCCTGGCCGCCGAGGACACCCTCGGTGCCGACCTCGCGAGCGACGCGCGTCACCTCGGCGGCGAACGCCGAGAGCTGATCGACCATGACGTTGATCGTGTTCTTCAGCGAGAGGATCTCGCCCTTGGCTTCGACGGTGATCTTCTTGCCGAGATCACCGGCGGCGACGGCGGACGTCACCTCGGCGATGTTGCGGACCTGGAACGTCAGGTTGTTCGCCATCGAGTTCACCGACTCGGTGAGCTCGCGCCAGACGCCGGACACGCCGCGCACCGTGGCCTGACCGCCCAGGCGCCCTTCGGTACCGACCTCGCGGGCGACGCGGGTCACCTCGTTCGCGAACGCGCGCAGCTGCTCGACCATCGTGTTGATGGTGTTCTTGAGCTCGAGGATCTCGCCCTTGACGTCGATCGTGATCGTCTTGGTCAAGTCGCCCTGCGCGACGGCAGTCGTCACGCGCGCGATCTCGCGGACCTGCGACGTCAGGTTCGACGCCATGAGGTTCACGGAGTCGGTCAGGTCCTTCCAGACGCCGGACACGCCTTGCACGCGGGCCTGGGCGCCGAGCTTGCCTTCGCCACCGACCTCCTGCGCGACGCGAGTCACTTCCGAGCCGAACTGCGAGAGCCGGGCGACCATGCCGTTGACGATCTTGGCGTGGCGAAGGAACTCGCCGCGACGAGGACCGTGGCCGCCGTACTCGATCTCCATCGTCTGCTCGAGATCGCCGCGGGCCACGGCCGTGACGACGCGGGCGATCTCGTTCGCGTGACCGGTGAGATCCTGGATCACGTCGTTGACGCTCGTGACGTACTCGGCCCATCCACCGCTCGCGTTGAGGCGGCGCATCCGCTTCCCGGCCTGGCCTTCCTTGCCGACGGCGTTCGAGATGTCGTTCGCCTCGTCGCGGATGGTCTTCACCATCTCGACGAGCTCGTTGAACGTCTCCGCGATCTGACCGTCGACGCCGGTCAGGTCTTCGCGCAGCCGGACGCCGAAGTCGCCGCGCTTGAAGGCACGCAGCGCCGAGAGGATCTGGCGGTGGTCGAGCGCTGCCGCTCCGTTGGCCGCTTTCGCGCTCGCGCGCGCCTTGGCGTTCCCGTTCTTCTTCGTCGACTCGAAGGATTCGCTCATGATTCCTCTTCGCTTCCGTACAACGCACGCAGGATCTTGTCCGCGCTCGCGGGCTTCACGATGTGCGCATCGAACCCGGCCTCGAACGCGGCGGCGCGGTCAGAGGCCTGACCGTAGCCCGTCATCGCGATCAGGCGAGGTGTGTGTTCGTTCAGGGTTTTCCGGATCTGGCGGGCGACCTCGTAGCCGTCCATCTCGGGTAGCCCGATGTCGATCAGCGCGACATCCGGTCTATCCCGGCAGATCGCCTCGATCGCCTCGGGACCGTCCTCGACGACGGTGACCTCGTGGCCGCGGAGCCGGAGCAGCTCGGCGACGAGCTCGCGGAGGTCCGGCGCGTCGTCGCACACGACCGCACGCAGCGGCTTCTCGAGCGGGATCATCGGGCCGGTGCGCGTGCGCGCGGGCACCGCCGGCTCGGCGAGCGCGATCCGCATCTCGAACGTGCTGCCCTTGCCGGGACCTGGGCTGGTCGCGCGGACGGTGCCGCCGTGCATCTCGACGAGGCGCTTGACGAGGCCGAGGCCGAGGCCCAGGCCACCAGCGCCGGATGGCTCGGTGCGCTCCTGCACGAACATGTCGAAGATCGACGGCAACAGCTCCTTCGGGATGCCCTTGCCGTTGTCGGTGACGCGGATGAAGCCGTCGCTGTCCTCGGTGCCCCACTCGACGCGGATCCGGCCGTTCGGCGGCGTGTACTTCGCGGCGTTGTTCAGGAAGTTACAGACGACCTGGATGAGCCGGACCGGATCGCCGTGAACGGCGGCGGGCACGTTGCCGCCCTTGATCTCGACGGCGTGCTTGTACTTGTCGAGGACGCTGCGGCACGACTGCACCGCCTCGTCGACGATCGCCTCGAGCATCACCGCCTCGCGGCGGAGGTCGAGCTTGCCGGCGTTGAGCCGCGCGATGTCGAGCAGGTCGTCGACGAGCCGCGTGATGTGGTGAACCTGGCGCTGGATGATCGCGCGGATCCGCGGCGGCACCGGTGCCTCGGGATCGTGCTCGAGGACCTCGACGGCGGTCTGCAGCGGCTGCAGCGGGTTGCGCAGCTCGTGCGAGAGGATCGCGAGGAACTCGTCCTTGCGGCGATCGGTCTCGGCCATCTGCTGCATCTGCTTCTCCATGACCTCGCTCTCGAACCGCTTGCGCTGCGCCTGCAGCTCGCGTTCGTGGGCGCGGGTCTGCGCGCGACGCAGCTCCTCGGCCTTGACCTGCAGCTCGATCGTGCGCTCCTGCAGCTGCACGAAGACGCTCGCCTTGGCGCGCAGCATCTCGGGGCGGATCGGCTTCATCAGGAAGTCGAAGGCGCCGAGCTCGTAGCCCTTGAGCACGGCATCGTCCTGCCACGACAGGCCGGTGACGAAGATGATCGGCGTCGAGCGATTCTTCTCGCGCGAGCGCACCATCTTCGCAGTCTCGAAGCCGTCCATGCCGGGCATGGCGACATCGAGCACGATCAGCGCGAAGTCCTGTTCGAGCAGGCGTGCGAGCGCCTCGATGCCGGAGTGCGCGAGCACCAAGGTACGACCGAGTGGCGCGAGCGCGGCTTCGATGGCGATCAGGTTGGTCTGGTTGTCGTCGACGACGAGGATGTCCCGGCCGTAGCTGATCGGCGCGGGCTTGGGATGTTCTTCGCCCTCTTCATCGAGCTCGAACGGCAGTTCGGATGGGGACATGGTGCCTTGTCTCGACGAGCGGTCGCCCGGAGGCTCCGTCACGCTCGGCACCGTGGATCAGACACAGTTCCTGGGAGCTGCACAATCGACCCCGGAGAAAACCACGGTCGATCCGCAAAGGACGGCAAGCCCCCCGCGTTCACCCGTCTCGAGCCCGCAGGCTCAGGGCGTACGAACATCGGAGGTGCGGCGTGCATGCCATATGCCCGCCAAACGCGGAACTCTGGAGTCGGAACTCGGATACTTCCGCGGACATGGCGTGTCACGAGCGCTCAGCGGGCAAGTGCGCACAGCCGCCGCGCGCGGGTCCGCACATCTCTGAGGTCGCGTAGTTAGCGGACCTTCGTCGCCGCGGCGCACAGCCCCCGCGTCGGTGACCGCGCGTTCAGCGCACAACAGGGCAGGCCGGAACCAGGTCGCGGCCCGCGAAGAATTCGTCCACGAACGCGGTCCACGCCCGCGTGTTTTCGGCGGGTCCGCACTTGAACGCGGGCCGTGCGAGCTTGCCGCCGCGCAGCATCGCGGACTGCTCCTTCCAATAGCGGACCGCGAGCTCGGCCGCATACTCGTGGACGCCGTTGCCGTTGTTCTGCTGGAACGCGTAGAACGTGCCGCCGCGGACCTTCGTGGTGTTCGGCGCGTACGGCGCGAGACACGCGATCTTGGTCCCGCAGCGCTTCACGATCGCGTCGTAGTCGGTCTGCAAGGTCTTCGCCGACCAGTCGCCATGCGCGAAGTCGTTGTTGTGGAAGAGCTCGTGGAAGAGCGTGTCCTCGACGCCAGCGGCGCTCGTCATCAACGAGCCCTCGACGTTGTATTCGATCATCCAGCCCATCGCGTACGCGCTCGGCGTGCGCTTCTTGATCGAGCGCACGAACCGGAACTGCAAGGCGCGCCAGCGATAGCTCGGTGCGGGCTGCTTCGCGAACAGCTGCGTGAAGAAGTCATCGATCGAACGCTTCGCGCTCACCACCCACTGGAGGTGCTGGCGGTAGCGACCGAGCGGCAGCTGCGGGACGAGCCGGATCTTTCCGCGATAGCCGCCATCCATGATCTCCTCGGGCCCGACGCCGGCAACATCACCGGCCTCGCGATAGAGCGCGATCGCGAGCGCGCGCGCGCGGGCGTCATCGACGTAGGCGCTGGTGATCAGACACTCGATGTCGGTGCATCGCGCGATTCCGGGAAACAGTAGCTGCGCCTCGGCGAGCGTGACCTGGACACCAGGATCGGTCTCGAAGCGCGGCGGCGCGATCTCGATGACGCGCGCGGCGCGCGGCGCTGCACAGGCCGTGATCATCGCGAACAGGACGACCGCCGCCGAGGTCCTCATCGTCTCCTCATCGTCGCGTCATCGTCCCCATCGACCAATGATAAGCGAAGCATGGCGCGACGCCGGCTGAATCAGCGAAGCGTGACTGTGCCCTGCGTGGACGTCGTGTTGGCGTCGGTGAGGCCAGGGCTCAGCACGCCGGTCACCGCCGCGGAACCGCTCTTCGTGTGGATCCGGATGCGACCGACCGCGCCACCGCCACCACCGCCGTCGTCGATCAGGTCGCCGCCGGATCCGATCAACCCGTCGATCGTGTTTCCCGGGCCACCAGCGCCGCCGGCGCCCCCGGGTGCGAAGGCGAGCGCGAACCCGGGCGCGCGGAGCTGATCGAGCGAGCCCTTCGCGCCCGGTCCCGAGGTGCCATCGAC
>JACCTC010000228.1 GCA_013812655.1 Deltaproteobacteria bacterium
GAGCAGCGCCGCAACCTCGCCGCGAGCCAGGATCGCGCCGCGGCATGGCGCACGATCGTCGACCTCGGCCCGGGTGCGCCTGACCTGCGCGCTGCATTCGCCGCCGCCGTCACGAGCGTGCCACACGCCTCCGCACGCCACGGCGACGCCGAGCTCGCGGCCCGTCGCGCACGCTCGCTCTGGCTCACCACCCTGACCACGCTCGTCGAGCGCAACCGTCATCGAAAGGATCCGTCATGACCGCTGCATCCTGTTCTCTCGTCCTCGAGACCCACAACCTCGAGGGAGGTGGCGGCGACATCGCCGGCGGCCTCGTTCGCGTGCTCGGCCGGCTCGCAACCCAGACCCGCCGGCTCGACACCCTCGCAGACTTCGTGATCACCCACCGCGGCATCGATGCCGCGGGGCGCGTGGCCTGCGAGGCGGCCGCCGGCGTGCCCATCCGCTGGCTCGCGCTCGGTGACGAGGTCGGCTACTACGACGCCAAGAACCGCGGGTTCGACGTCGCGCGCGGTGACGTCGTCGTGTTCGCCGACGCCGACTGCTGGCCGGATCCCACCTGGCTCGAGTCGCTGCTGTTGCCGTTCGCAGATCCGCGCGTGCAGGCGGTCGCGGGGCGCACGACGTATCGCCGCGATCTGCTCGGCACCGCGGCCTCGACGATCGACTTCATGTACTTCCCGAGCCCGCACGGCGCCGGCTACACGCGAAACTTCTACGCGAACAACATCGCGTTCCGCCGCGACGTGTTCGAGACCCGGCGATTCGGCCAACACGAGATGTATCGCGGGCACTGCGCCGTGCTCGGCCTCGATCTTCACAAGGCACGGATCCCGATCGTGTTCGCGCCCGCGGCCCGCACGATCCACCGGTTCCCCGACAGCGTTCGCGAGCTGCTGAAGCTGCGGCTGATGCGCGGCCGCGACACCTACGAGCTGACGCCCCAGCTCGGCCGCGCGCTCGCGAGCGATCTCGAGCTGCCGCGGCTCGGGCCGGTCGTCCCGCTCGCGGTGCTCGGCGTGCGGTTCGGGTTCTCGCTGCGGTCGATCAACCACCAGCAGATGCCGGTGGCGCGCGGCCTCAAGAAGCTCGCCGTCGCCGGCGCGATCGCCGCGATGTCCGCGGTCGATGCGGTCGGCGCGTTTGCCGGAGGGCTCCGCCTGATGGCCGCCAAACCCGAGGCCGCGCTCTCGTATCACGGCGACGGTGATCGGCTCGCCGCATGATCGCCCGCCGAGCTGCCTGATGTCGGTACCGATCTCTGCACCGAGCCTTGCACGTGGTCGCCGCGCGGGCTGGCTCGGGCCGGCGGTGCGCTCGCTCGGGCCCGATGGCACGCTCGCGGTCGCCGCGATCGGCGTGCTCGCGGTGATGGCGACCGTGCTCGGCGGTGCGCTGCGCGTGCCGTGGGACGGCATCGTGCCGTTCCTCGTGATCGCGATGATGCTCGTCGCGCTGAGCGCCGCGATCGATGTCGTCGTGCCGTCGCGGCGGATCGTCCCAGCGCGCGCGTTCGTCGCGCGGCAGTGGCGCGCGCTGCGGCTGTGGGCGCCGTTCGCGATCGTCTACCTGTGCTACCGGGCGTTGCGCGGCGCATTGCCCGTGCTCGTCGACGGTGGTCTCGAGGAGACCTTGCGGCGCGCGGACGAGGCGCTGCTCGGCAGCTCGCCGGCGTGGAGCCTGTCCGCGATCCACACGCCGTGGCTCACCGAGCTCCTCGCGATCGCGTACGCGACGATGTTCTTCCTGCCGCTCGCGGTGCTGCTCGGCCTCTACGCGCGCGATCGCGAGCGCGAGCTGCGCCACGTCGCGCTCGGCCTCCAGATCTCGTTCTACGTCGGCTTCGTGATCTTCCTGCTCGTGCCCGCGCGCTCGCCCGACGTGGTCTACGCGTTCACCGAGCCGCTCGTCGGCCATGGCTTCTACGAGGCGTCGATGGCTGCCTGGCGCGAGCTACAGGCGGTCACGTACGACGCGTTCCCGTCGATGCACACCGCGATCTCGACGCTGGCGCTCGCGTACGCCGTGCGGTTCGGCCGCGTGCTCGCGCCGGTGTGGCCGCGTACCCCGGCGCTCGTGATGGCACCGATCGTCCTGCTGCTGCAGCTCGCGACGCTGTATCTGCGACAGCACTACTTCGTCGACCTCGTCGCGGGCTGGACCGTCGCCGCGATCGCGATCGGCGCGTCGACCGTGCTCGAGCGCGCGTGGTCAGGCCGGGCGCGGCGACAGCCGGGCGAGGTCGAGCTCGCCATCGAACACGTGCAGGGCAGGGCCCTTCATCAGCACGTTGGATAGATCCGGCAGCACGGTGATCTCGAGCGCGCCGCCGGGGAGGTTCACGCGCACCGGTACGCCCTCGTTGACCTTGCCGGTCAGCACCGCGGCGACCGCGGTCGCGCACGCGCCGGTACCACACGCGAGCGTGATGCCACAGCCGCGCTCCCAGACCACGAGGTCGATCTCGCGCGGGCTCTTGACGTGAGCGAACTCGGCGTTCGTGCGCTGCGGAAACCACGCGTGGCGCTCGACGCTCGGGCCGACCTGCTCGGCGAGCCGGCGGGCTTCCTCGCGTGACTCGACGAACGTGATCGCGTGCGGGTTTCCCATCGACACCGCGGTGATCGCCGTCGCGGGCTGGCCGGGGACCTCGAACGCCTGCTCGATGCAGCGCTCGTCGGCAGGACCGGTCATCGGGATCTCGCCGCGGGTCAGGCGCGGGGCGCCCATCCGCACGGTCACCGACGTCGCGAAGCCATCCTCGACGCCTTCCTTGGCCTCGATCGCGCACGCGAGGTTGCCGGCACCGGTCTCGATCACGATCTCGGGCTGGCGAAGGCCGCCGCGATCGTGGAGCTCCTTGGCGACGCAGCGCAGGCCGTTGCCGCACATCTCGGCCTCGCTACCGTCGCTGTTGAGCACGCGCATCCGCGCATCCGCGGTCTTCGAGGGCAGCACCGCGAGCACGCCGTCGCCACCGACGCCGAACTGCCGATCGCAGAGCGCCATCACGCTCGCCGGATCCTGCACCGCGTTCGCGTCGGCCACCGAGGCCGCGCGCAGATCGACGACGAGGAAGTCGTTCCCGAGTCCGTGGTACTTGGCGAACCGCATGCCGTGACCCTAGCACGCAGCCGCCACGCGCTTGATCGCGTCTCGCCCGCCGGCTCGCCGGCCACGCTACATCGTGGCTTCGGCGAGCGCGTCGCGCGCCTCGAGCCCGTAGGCCTCGAGCCCCGGCACGATCACCTGCCCGATCACGTCGAGCACGAGCCGCGATGCCTCGCGCGCATCGTCGACGCCGATCGCCGGTACCGCACGGCGGCCGACCAGCGGCAGCTCGTCGGGAACCCAGTGCCGCTCGACGAGCTGGCGAAACGCCGGGACCAGGTACTCCGATAGTCGCTCGCGCGTCCGGCGCTCGACGCCGGGCAACAGCGCGCGGGCAAGCTGCCAGCCCAGCTTCGCGTGGCCGATCTCGTCGCGCAGGATCTCGGTCACGACCGCGCGGATCGGCGCCGGCTCCGAGAGCTGGCGGCCGGTCTCGAGCAGCGCGACCGCGACCGTCTCCTCGAGGCACGAGATCGCGAGCACGTTGCGCAGCACGGCCTCGACCGGCGTCGCGTCGCCGTGCGCGGGCACATCCGCGAGCTCGGGCAGCGCGATCACCGCGGCTCCGCCGAGCGCCTCGACGACGCCCGCACACAGCCGGCCGTGCCGCAGCTCCTGCGCGACCATGTCGGCGACGTTCGCCTGGACGTCGGCGGGCAAGCCGGCGCGCATCAGCTGCGGGATCAGCTGCGCGAACACCCGCGCCGAGACGTGCTCGTTCACCATGCGGCCCCGCCACTCGGCGATCGCAGCCTCGCGATCGACATCGGTGATCACGAGGTCGGGGAGGGCGATCGCGGTCGCGCGGCCGGCCTCGCGCAGATCGAGCATCCCGATCATCGACGCATCCGGGTGGGACGGAACACCGGCGGCGCTGGCGGTCCCCACTTCGGCAGACAGCCGGTCGCGAAGACCGTCGTGATCAGCGCCGCGGACTTGATCACGATCGACGTCATCGCGGCGTCGCGGATGCGGCCGCCGGTGACGGCCAGCGCGGCACGCAGCCCGCGCTGCCGGGCGTTCTCGGTGGTGTTCGACATGTGGACCAACCACGCAACCCACGTGCCTCGCCGATCGCCGCTGCCTTGCCAGGTCGTGCCGTGATCTCGTGTCGAGGTTCGACCACCTCGACGAGACCCTGGCGCCGGGCTGTCGGTGTCCTCACGGAAAAGCTGCGATCGCCGCCGTATCGCAGGGACCTCGGGACGTGGCTTCGGCTTCGTCGGGACGGGCTCGTTCTAAGAACGCGCCCGACGCTGCGTCGCGATCACTTCGGCGCGTTCGGAGACGACTCGTTCGGCGCGGCCGCGCTGCCGGCGGGCACGCGATCCTTCGGCGTCGACGTATCGCGCGTCACCGGCGCAGCCGGTGCGGGGGCGGTCGTCGTCGTCGCGGGCGCAGGCGTGGTCGTCGCGGGCTTCGCAGGCGTGGTCGTCGCGGGCTTCGCAGGCG
>JACCTC010000239.1 GCA_013812655.1 Deltaproteobacteria bacterium
GCTGATCGATGAGCCAGCTCGCGTGCTGCTCGAGCATGTCGAGCGCGGGGAAGTCGATCGCGTTGATGATGTGCCCGTAGAGCAGCTCCTCGAGATCCTTGAGGCGGCCGTCGAACACGAACAGCGCGATCGAGCGGCGGGTGCCGCGTTTCGGGCCAGCTTGTTCTTGACGACCGTGACCTTGCACTCGCTGCGATCGTCTCGGCGCCGCGTTTGATCGCTTTCTTGCGGCGGATGTCGAGCCCCACCGAGCAGTAGAAGTTCAGCGCGTTGCCACCGGTCGTGGTCTCGGGATTGCCATAGACGACGCCGATCTTCTGACGCAGCTGGTTGCAGAACACTCGACGAAACCTGCATGCGAAT
The DNA here is from genome assembly GCA_013812655.1 of Deltaproteobacteria bacterium. Classification (GTDB taxonomy): domain Bacteria; phylum Myxococcota_A; class Polyangia; order Haliangiales; family Haliangiaceae; genus JABFXX01. The sequence continues at coordinate 364 of JACCTC010000239.1, forward strand.
CCGGCTAGTTCGGTGAAGCCTCGTCGATCTCGCTCATCCCAGGCACCAGCTGCAAGGGTGCTGTATCGACCCTGCTATCGTAGGAACGTCATGCCATCGTCGCGCTCCGTGTCCTACTACGAGGACCTTGTGCATCAACTCCGTGCGCGACCGACGGAGACCGAAACGGTCGAGTTCAAGCGCAACGACGACGAGCCGGAAGAGACGGGGGAATACATCTCCGCGCTCGCGAACGGTGCAGCGCTTCATGGCAGGCAGCTCGCGTACTTGATTTGGGGGATCGATAACGTCACGCATGAAGTCGTTGGCACATCGTGCGACTACCGAACGAAGAAGGTTGGGAACGAAGAACTTGAGAACTGGCTGGCGAGGCTTGTTACTCCGCAAGTTCATTTCAAGTTTCAACAGGTCACGATCGGCGGCCATCGCGTCGTGATTCTCGAGATCGCGGCAGCCGACCGGCAGCCTGTACAGTTTCGCGGCGTCGAGTACATCCGCGTCGGCTCCTACAAAAAGAAGCTGAAGGACTTCCCGGAGAAAGAGCGAGAACTCTGGCGAACGTTCGACAGAACGTTGTTCGAAGCGGGCATCGCTCGGGAGCACGTTACGGCGGATGAAGTGCTCCAGCTGCTGGACTACCAAGCCTACTTCGAGCTCCTTCACAGACCGCGGCCAGACTACGCCGACGGGATCTTGCAGGCCCTCGCGAAAGACAAGCTCATCGAGACGAGCCAAGCGGGCGGATGGGACATCACGAACCTCGGCGCTGTTCTCTTCGCGAGGCAACTCGACGATTTCGACCGTCTTCGTCGGAAGGTTGTTCGTGTCATCAGCTACCGAGGAACTGGCCGCACCGAGACCATCAAGGAGCAGACCGGGACGAAGGGGTACGCGAGCGGATTCGGCGGCCTGATGACCTACCTGACGACGGTGCTGCCAGCCAACGAGGTCATCAAGCAAGCGCTCCGGGTAGAGAAGCCCATGTACCCGGAGCTGGCGATTCGCGAGCTCGTGGCGCAGAACGCTCTCATTCACCAAGACTTGCGAGTCACAGGGGCTGGTCCAACCGTCGAGAGTTTTGCCGATCGGATGGAAATCACGAACCCAGGAACGCCCCTGGTCGACGTGAACAGGTTCCTAGACACGCCGCCTCGGTCTCGCAATGAACAGCTCGCCTCGTTGATGCGACGCGCAGGTGTCTGCGAGGAACGGGGGAGCGGCGTTGACAAGGTTGTCGCGCAGTCAACTCCCTGCTCCTCGCTTCGAGGTTGTGGCAGACACCACCAAGGCTGTCCTGTTCTCGCATCGCGATCTGTTGCGCATGGATAAGGCCGACAGAGTGCGCGCGTGTTACCTGCACGCCTGCCTCAAGTACGTGCAGGGCGACTTCCTTACGAACACCTCGCTCAGAGAACGGTTCGGAATTGAAGAACAGAACAGCGCGCAGGCATCTCGCATCATCAAGGAGGCGGTCGAGGCCAAGCAGATCGTTCCCTACGATCCAAGCGCGGGCCGCAAGTACATGAAGTACGTTCCCTGGTGGGTTCGCGGTCTTTGATGGTGAGCGGCGAGCCATCATAAACGCAGATGGCTTTCTAGATAAACGCAAGCGATTACAGCTAGATGAAATCATGCCGGTCATTTGACGGTCATTTGATGAACCTGGTACATCGGTGGAGCCTGCACGACGGCGCCGCCGGACGGACGACCCTTCGCGACGGCCCCGCTCGCGTCCGCCGCGTGCAGCCCGGGCGAGCTTTCATCGCGTTTGCGGACGAAGGCCGCGCGCTGATCACCCTCGACAACAAGGCCGGCTGGACCCGCTGGGATGTCGCGACCGGTCGCGCCCTGGCGCGCATTCACCGCCTCGGCGGTAGCAGCATCCAGTACTCGCCCGACGGAGCGCACGTCGGCTCGTGTTCGCTCCGGCGAGCCGACCCGGCGGCGCCAGCTGGTGGTCTAGGAGGCTGGTGTTTTTTGGTTGCCGCCGTCGATCACGTTTGATCTGATGCGGCGCATGACGTTGGGCAAGTCGCCGACCTCGGAGGACGTATTCCGCTCTGGCACCGACTTCTGCCGGGATCGGGTGTCGGCGACCTCAATCTACGGCCTGCTGTACCGCGAGAGCCATCGGCTATTCCCGGACGAAGCGTTCGCCGATCTGTTCGCCGAGATCGGGCGAGCGTCGGTGCCGCCGCGGATCGTGGCGGTGGTGATGGTGCTCCAGCGGCTCGAAGGGTTGAGCGATCGCGAGGCGGTGGACCGCATCACGTTCGACCTGCGATGGAAGTACGCAGCGGGCGGGTTGGACTTCGACTACGCAGGCTTCGTGCACACGGTGCTGGTCGACATGCGTGCGCGGCTGCGACGGTCCGAGCGGCCCAATCGGATCTTCGAGGTGGGGTTGGAAGTGGCGCGCGAGGCCGGGCTCATCGGGCGCAAGCGCGTGTTGGACTCGACAGCGCTCTACGACGCGGTAGCGACGCAGGACACGGTGACACTGATCCGGTCGGCGATCCGCGCGTTGCTTCGGATCGTCGATGAGAAACTCAACGCGGAGTTGAGCTCGTGCTGCAAGCGCGACGACGATTACATCGCGCCCGGAAAACCGTCGTGCGACTGGGACGACGTGCAGGCACGCGAAGCACTCGTGGACGCGTTGGCGCGTGATGCGTACGCAATCCTGGCTGCGCTCGACGGGCGCACGCTGACCTCCGAGGTCACGCAAGCGGCCAAGCTCCTGGCGACGGTGGTCGGGCAGGATCTGGAGCAGCGCGACGACGGGATGTTTCGGATCGCTCGGCGAGTGGCCAAGGATCGCGTGATTTCGATCGTGGATCCTGAAGCTCGTCACGGTCACAAGACGGCCGCACGTGGATTCGACGGCTACAAAGGGCACATCGCCATCGACCCCGACTCCGAGATCATCACCGCGACCACCGTGACCGCGGGAAACGTTGCCGACGGCAGCGTCGGCGGCACGCTCGTCGCGGACGTGCTCGCCGAGATACCAGCAGCTGCGGCGCCCGACGATGGCGTCGCCGCCGCGCCCGTCGCGGATGCGCTCGCCGAGACATCTGCAGCGGGCTCGCCCGACGGCGGCGTCGCCGCCGCGCTCGTCGCGGACGTGCTCGCCAAGACACCTGCAGCGACGCCGACGACCGGTATCGATATCGGCGAAATCAAGTGGCCCGACGACGGCGTCGCCGACGCGCTCGTCGCGGACGGGCTCGCCGAGGTACCCGCAGCTGCGGCGGCCGACGACGGCGTCGCCGACGCGGTACCGCTCGTCGAGATTTACGGCGACTCTTCGTACGGAACGGCGAAGTTCGTCGAAGCTATTGAGGGTGCGGGCGCTGAAGCGAACGTCAAGGTGCAGCCTCCGTCGGCGCCCGAGGGCAAGTTCGCCAAGGACGCTTTCGATATCGACCTGACCAACAACACGGTGCGATGCCCGGCCGGCATGTTGGTGGTGATCAGGTCGAGCACCGCCGGCTCGGATGGCCTTCGGCTCGCGAGCTTCGGCGTGCGCTGCACCAACTGTGAGTTGCGCAGTCAATGCACCGACGGGAAAGAAGGCCGCACCATCCGCGTGCATCCCCACGAAGCGACGCTCCAGCGATCGCGAAACCGGCAGCGTGATCCTGCGTGGAAAGCGCGCTATCGCGCGACTCGCCCCAAGGTCGAGCGCAAGATTGGCCACCTGATGCAACGACGCCACGGTGGCCGACGCGCTCGGGTGCGTGGCTGCGCTCGCATCACGCACGATTTCGCGCTGCTCGGTGCCGCGCACAACCTCAGGCGCCTTGCGACGCTCGGCGTGCACCACGACGGGGCCACCTGGACGCGGTGACCCGTGGCGGCGTCGCCGGGCCACGACGTCCGTGGCGCCGTCGGAGCGCTCTCCGGCCTCGCCGCCGGTTCCGAATCACCGCTCGCCGTCCCGCGCGTCACCAGGACGGTGTTCGACACCAGCCTCCTAGTCGACGCTCTAGTCAACGCTCGCACCACGCGCGCCGGTGTCTCCTCGGAGGCGCCGGCGTTTTTCATTTGTGACCTTCGCGGTCTCTCGGCCAGACGGCGATCTCGTTCGACTTGGCGAACGGTCAATTCGGCGACCCGGGTGTCAGCGTCGGGTGCTAGATCACCGAGATGGACCGCATCCCGCTCAACGCCGAACAGCGCGCCGCCGTGGAGCACCGCGACGGGCCGTTGATGGTGCTGGCGGGCGCGGGGACCGGCAAGACGCGCGTCCTCGTTCAGCGGATCGCGCAGCTCGTCGAGTCGGGCACCGAGCCGTGGTCGATCCTCGCCGTCACGTTCACGAACAAGGCCGCCGGCGAGATGCGCCACCGGCTGCGCGAGCTACTCGGCGAGGCCGCGGACGCGATGTGGATCGGCACGTTTCACTCGACGTGTGCGCGGCTGCTCCGGCGGTACGGCAACCGGGTCGGGCTGACCAAGAGCTTCGTGATCTTCGACGACGACGATCAGACGAAGCTTGTCGAGCGGCTGCTCAAGGACGCCGCGCTCGACGAGCAGGTCTCGCCGCGCACGATCCTGTCGCGCATCGATCGCGCGAAGAACCAGGGCGTCGATCCGGTCTCGATCAAGGTCGGCATCTACGACGACGTCATCGAGCGGATCTACCCGCTGTACCAGGCGCAGCTCGCCAAGGAGAACGCGGTCGACTTCAACGACCTTCTCCTCAAGGTGCTCGAGTTGTTCCGCGACGACCAGGCGGGACCGGCGCTCCGCATGAAGTTTCGCCAGGTCCTGGTCGACGAGTTTCAGGACACGAACCTCGTGCAGTACGACCTCGTGAGCAAGTTCGCCGAGGCCACGCGCAACCTGACGGTCGTCGGCGATGACGACCAGTCGATCTATGCGTGGCGCGGGGCCGAGCCGCGGAACCTGCTCGACTTCGATCGCGACTTTCCCGACGCCAAGGTGATCAAGCTCGAGCAGAACTACCGCTCGACGCAGACGATCCTCGACGCCGCGAACGGCATCATCCGCAAGAACCTCGATCGCCACGAGAAGTCGCTGTGGACCGACAAGGGCGGCGGCGATCCGGTCGAGATCTATCAGGCCGGCGACGAGCGCAACGAGGCGTACTTCGTCGCGCAGTCGATCCGGCGGCTGCTCGACGATAGCGCCTACTCGCCGACCGACATCGCGATCCTGTACCGCACGAACGCGCAGTCCCGCGTCCTCGAGGAGCACATGCGCGCGGCGCGGATACCGGCGAAGATCGTCGGCGCGGTGTCGTTCTTCGAGCGGCGCGAGGTCAAGGACGTGATCGGCTACCTGCGGCTGCTCCAGAACCCGGCGGCCGACTCGGCGTTCGAGCGGATCGTCAACGTGCCGGCGCGCGGCCTCGGCGAGACGACCGTGGACCGGCTGCGGGCGGCGGCGCGCGCGAACGGGACGGGCTTGCTCGATGCCGCCCGGCTGGCCGCGCGTGGCGATGTCGCGGGGCTCGGGCCCGCGCCGCGCAAGAAGCTGCAGAGCTTCGTCGAGCTGATCAACGGCCTCGGCGACGTGATCGCGCAGGGTGCGTCGGTCGCCGAGACGATCATCCAGGTCGTCGATCGCAGCGGGCTACGCACGAAGCTCGAGAGCGACGGCAGCACCGAGGCGCGCGACCGGCTCGATAACCTCGCGGAGCTGGTGTCGACAGCGTCGGACTTCGACGACGAGTCCGACGAGGCGCGGACGGTCGACGACTTCCTCGAGCGGATCGCGCTGTCGTCGGCAGG
>JACCTC010000253.1 GCA_013812655.1 Deltaproteobacteria bacterium
CATCGACTTCGTCGAGGGCTCGGACATCGCGTACCTCGTCGGTCGAGGTGGCGACGTCATGCAGCGCGTGACGTTCGGCGCCACGATCGAGATCGGCTCGACGCAGAACAAGCAGATCGACCTCGCCGGCAACGATTCGCTCGGCAAATGTCAGAACCCGATCGGTCTCGTGATCGACACCGAGCGCCAGAAGGCGTACGTCAACTGCTGGATCACGCGCCGCCTCGGCGTCGTCGACCTCGGTGCGCAGTCGCTGGTGCAGACGGTCGAGTCGTCGGCAGCGCCGGCGAATGCGACGGAAGCGTCGGTCCAGCGCGGCAAGCGCTTCTACTTCACGGGCCGCGGCCGGTGGTCGAACGCGGGCGGCAACGGTGCGAAGGGCGGCGAAGGCTGGTCCTCGTGCGGTTCGTGCCACCCCGACGGTCTCTCCGACAACATCACGTGGATCTTCGCCTCGGGTCCGCGCCAGACGACGTCGCAGGACGGTTCGTTCTCGCACGGTGCGGGCGCGCAGAAGCAGCGCATCTTCAACTGGACGGGCATCTTCGACGAGCACCACGACTTCGAGCGCAACACGCGCGACGTCTCCGGTGGCCTCGGTGCGATCACGACCGCACCGACGCTCGCCGACTGTAACCAGCTCGACAAGGAGACCCAGGTCTCGCTCGCCGGTATCGGCGGCCTCGCGAAGCCGCTGAAGGAGCTCGCCGACGACGCGGCCGTCGCGACGTGTGGTCACAAGGACTGGGACGACATCGACAGCTTCGTGAAGACGATCGCGCCGGTCGGCAAGACGCGGATCGCCGAGCCCGCGTCGGTCGATCGCGGCCGCCAGCTGTTCGTCGACGGTGGTTGCGCGAAGTGCCACGGCGGCGCCGGCTGGACGATCTCGCGCCGGATGTTCACGCCCGCGTCGGCGACGAACTCGAGCCTGACGACGACGGCGTATACCCGCCCGACGTTCTTCCCGGCGACCTGGCAGTACGACAACAACGGCCAGAGCCGCACGCAGATCTCGGCGCAGCCCGCGATCGGTACCGGCGACGCGACCGGTCCCGCCGAGCCCGCCGCGATCGCGATCGCCGAGGTCGCATGCGGCATCCGCAACGTCGGCACGTTCGGCCTGCTCGGCGACGCCGCTGGCACCGACGCCCTCGAGCTGCGTCCCGCGAACGGCGCGCTCGTCCGCGCGCAGGGCCGTGCCGGTTACAACGTGCCGTCGCTGTATGGCCTCGCGCTCGGCGCACCCTACCTGCATCACGGTCAGGCGCCGACGTTGCGTGATCTGTTCCTCGACAGCCGCTGGACGTTTCACACCAACGCGGGCAACGCGAACTTCAGCGTGACGCTCGGTCAGCCCGGCAAGCTCGACGATCTGACGGCGTTCCTGCTGTCGATCGATGCGACCACGCCCGAGATCGCCGTACCGACCGATGCGGCAACGGGCGGCAGCTTCGATGCCTGCCCGTGAACACGGCGGCACCGGCGCCGTCTACTCGTGACTGAAGGAGTGGCGGCGGCCCGAGCGGGGTGGATGACAACATCCACGAGTGAATTGGCCCGATCGGCACCCGCCGGTCGGGCCTTTCGCTGTTCGCTTGGCGTCGCAGCGTCCACGCGCGAGCTCCACGACAAACGCCTGGCCGGTGTAAACCGCCCAGGTGTTCTGCGAAGTCCCGACTCGCCGTCGCGATCAGAACCAGTTGATGCCGACGCCGATGCTGCCGGCGGTGATCTGCTCGTCGATGCCGTCGTAGCTGCCGGCGAGGATGCGGCCCTGGAGATCGACCGAGAACCGCTGCGAGGACAGCAGCTCGAAGCCGATACCGCCCATCAGCGCCATGCCATTGTCGATGTTCGTGCTCGACGCGTCGTACGTGTCGTCGACCGACAGGTTCGCGAAGCCGATGCCGCCCTTGAGCCAGAGCTGCGGCGTGACCCAGTACTGCACCGCGCCCATGAGCGCGCTCTGGACGAGGTTGATATCGTCGTAGCCGTCGGTCGCGAGCGTCACGATGTTGCCCTGCAGCTCGGCCATCAGCGCGAGGCGTGGCCCGATGAAACCACCGATGTGACCCGAGGCCATGCCCGACAGCGTGCTGTAGTTACAGCTCGCGTCGCAGCCGATCTTGCCCTGGCTGTCCTTCATGGTTCCGAGGCCGAGGCTGAACCCGAACATCAGCCGGCCTTGCCGGTTGTGGAAGCCACCAGGCAGCACGGTGCTCGGCTGCGGCTGGCTGTAGTAGCCGCCCGGCTGGGCGTCGGCGACGGCCGGAGCGAGCGAGAGCGGAGCGAGCGTGGCGGCGATGACAAGGAGCGACTTGATAGGCTGCATAACGACGTAACCCCCGGTCGCCGGTTGTGGCGACCTGTTGACGTGACAGCATCTTCGCAAGTCCGAGGCCAGGGCACAAACTCGCAGGGCCACGACATCACAGCTAGTTAGGCTGGTCGAACCGGCCGTTCACTGTGCTGGACAACCACGTTGTGAATGGTTGTTTATGATCTTGCCCGATGGCACGCGGGAAAGGCCGAGGATAGACGTGGGAGATCACACCACTGACAGGATCTTGTCGATCATCATGCGCGCCCGCCGGGCGTCGCCGTGGATCGTGGCACACGGCACGTTGCGAGCCGCGAACAGTGACTCGACCCACTGTACCGGGGTGCCGGGCGTGAGCCAGCCGTAGTCGATCATCGCCGCGTCGACGGGGCGTGCCTCGGTGCTCGCGAGCTGGACCAGCGCACCCGCGTCGGTGCCACCAGTCACCGCATACCCCGCGGCCGCGAGCGCCGCCTGGAGCTCGGCGAGCCGGGCCGGCGCCGCACCGATCAGCACGCGCTTCTCGGAGCGCTTCTCGACGCGCCGGATGAAGGATTCCCAGCGCACGCGATCATCGTCGCCCATCTCGTAGATGTGCAGACCGTAACCGACGGCGAGCCCGCACGCGCGCGCCTCGACCTCGGTGATCGTGCGGACGATCTTCGCGCGTCCCGAGACCGGCCCTGCACCATCGTCGATCAGCGTCGAGAACGTCACGTGGGTCTCGGGCACGAGCGGATTCTTTGGCCGCACGAACATGCCGTCGAGCGAGACATCGAGCGCGTCCGCGCGAACCGGGCCACGCGTGGTGTTGAGATGGACCGGCCACTCGACCGGGTAGCGGCGCGAGACGCGAGGCGGCGGCGGCTTGATCGTGACGTTCGCGGCGCGTGCGGCCGTGAGCAGCGAAGTCAGCTGGCGACGCGACGCATCGTCGAGATCGAAGTGCATGCTGAACGTGGCGGCGCCGCTCAGCGCGGCCTCCTGCATCGTCGCGACCTTGCTGACCGGACCGCGGACGAGCGCGCGCTGATCACCGAACGACAGCGCGATGTCGACGTGGTCGTGAAGACGCGGTAGCGCGCCGGCCATCAGCGCCGCACCTTTGAGGCTGAGCGCACCGATCCGGATCGGCACCCACCGACCACTGCGCAGGTACCGCGCGTGGATGATCCCCGGCGGCGTCGGCCCATTCGCCGTCGGCAGATAACGCTCGGTGCCGCTCTGGCTGCGCGGCCGCGCGATGCGCAGCGAAGCGCTCGACGGTGACGACATCGGCGAGCTCGGCCCACTGTCGGCGCGCATCACGACGCCATCGCCGGTGACCGCTTCGCTCGCCGCATCACGCCCGGCGTCGCGCCCCGAGTCGCGCCCCGAGTCGCGTGCGACGGCTTCAGCCGCGAGCTGCTGGAGCTCGGTTGGATCCGCCTGGACCGTCTGCGCGCGATGTACCCACGGCGTCGGCGGCGGCGCCGGTGGTGTCACGACACGGGTGTCTGCCGCCTGCTCGAGATCATCGCGCGTCGACTTCGGCTGCACGAGGAGCACGGGGTCGTCTTCGGTGCCACGCGGGGTCAGCGAGGCCCGGGCGGCGGGCGCCGCACGTGGACCTGAACCACGCATCGCGGCGATTGGCGCGGGCTTGACCTGCCGGTGCTCGCGCACCTTGCGGACGAGGTCGGTCAGCGCGCCGACCACGCTACGTTGATCGGCGACCTGGAGCGTGCAGCGCGCGAGGCGGTCGTCGAGGACGCGCCGGCGATCGGTGGTGCCGAGCTCCGCGGGCTGGATCATCCCGAGCTCTGCGAGCAGCGCGATCTCGACCACAAACGCGAGGCCATCCGCGCCGGTCGCGACCTCGTCGTAGCGCAGACCGAGCAGCGCCTGATCGGTCGTCGGGTCGTAGTACGCGGTGACCGAGGAAAGCGCCGGCGCGCGGTGATCGTCGAGCGGCGCGATCGACTTCGTCCAGTGACTCAGGCGCTGCCGGGGCTGGTCGATGATGAGGTACGCCTCGATCAGTGGCGGAAAGAGCCTGGGGTGCATGGGGTGTCGGGTCCACGTCGAGCAGCACCGATGCCACCCCCGCAGAAGGCAACCTGGCTTACGGGAGGTGTTGGATCATCGAGTGATTGCTCGGCCAACAAATCGCCCGCTTAGCCGTTAGCGCGGCATTGTTGCCGCGGTGATGATGGCTGGACTACCACGTCGATTCCGAATTCTTGCCCAAGTCCCCGTGTCCCCTATGCTTCTGAGCATGAAATCCGACGATCGGGGGGTCGGTTATCGGCTACCCCTGCTTCCGCTCCGCGACATCATCGTCTTCCCGCACATGGTGGTGCCGCTGTTCGTCGGGCGAGACAAGTCACTGTCCGCTCTCGAGGAAGCGATGGCGGGCGACAAGCAGCTTCTGCTCGCCGCGCAGCGCCGCGCGAAGACCGACGATCCGAATCAGGAAGACATCTTCTCGATCGGCACTGTTGGTCACATCATCCAGTTGCTGCGGTTTCCGAAGGGCCCGGTCAAGGTCCTCGTCGAGGGTCGTTCGCGTGCGCGGATCCGTAGCTTCGCGCAGAGCGAGCCGTTCTTCGTGTGTGATGTCGAGGATGTCGCCGAGACCGATGACGACGCATCCGAGATCGCCGCGGTCATGCGATCGGTGCAGGACGTGTTCGAGGACTACGTCAAGCTCAACACGCGGATCCCGCCGGAGATGCTCGTCAGTGTTCGCACGATCGACGAGCCCGGTCGGCTCGCCGATACGATCGTCGCGCATGTCGCGCTCAAGCTGAAGGACAAGCAAGAGCTCCTCGAGACGCCGTCGCCGTCACGCCGCCTCGAGCGACTCGGCGAGCTGATGCAGGGCGAGATCGAGATTCGCCAGGTCGAGAAGAAGCTGCGCTCCCGCGTCAAGAAGCAGATGGAGAAGCAGCAGAAGGAGTTCTATCTCAACGAGCAGATGCAGGCGATCCAGAAGGAGCTGGGTGGCGAGCG
>JACCTC010000321.1 GCA_013812655.1 Deltaproteobacteria bacterium
GACTCGACGAGCGTCGGCGCGACACCCTGGTTGCTCCGGTGCGCCTCGTCATCGCTCGGCGGCAGCGTGGTCGGCGTCGCCCGGCCGCGGAGCAGGCTGCGCACGCGGGTCACCGCGCCGACCGCGCCCGCCGGCCCGAATGGTGCGATCGCCTGCGCGAAGTCGCTGACGTCGGTGAACCGGTCGTCGCGGCGCTTCGCGAGGCACTTGAGCACGGCCTCGGCGAGCGGCGGCGGGACGTCCTTGCGCAGCGTCACCAGGCTCGGCGCCGGCTGGTTCATCACCGCGAGGCACAGCCCGGGAAGCGTGTCGCCCGAGAACGGCGTCTTGCCCGATAGCAGCTGATGCAGCACACCGCCGAGCGACCAGATGTCAGCGCGCGCGTCGACGTCCTTCGTCGCCTGCATCTGCTCGGGAGCCATGTATGCCGGCGAGCCGAGGATGTCGCCGGTCTTCGTCGCGAGGCCGGTGACCGTTGCCTTCGAGATCCCGAAGTCGAGCACCTTGATGATGCGGCCGCCGTCGACGCGCGTCGCGAGGAACAGGTTATCGGGCTTGAGATCGCGATGGACGATGCCGAGCGCGTGGGCCTCTGCCATGCCCTCGCACGCCTGCAGGATGTAGTCGATCGCCTCGGCGATCGGCAGCGGGCCGCGGCGCTTGAGCAGGGTGCCGAGGTCGTAGCCCTCGAGGTACTCCATCACGATGTAGGGCGAGCCCGACTCGAAACGGCCGACGTCGATCACGCGACAGATGTGCTCGCCGGTCAGCCGGCCGGCCGCCCGCGCCTCGCGCAGGAACCGCGCGCTCGCCTCGGGAGACTCGAGCGCCGCCGGCAGCATGAACTTGAGCGCGACGCGCTGATCGAGATCGAGGTGCATCGCCTGCACGACCATGCCCATGCCGCCGATCCCGAGGATCTTGTCGACGCGGTACTTGCCGGCGAGCGTGTCGCCGACGTTGGCGAGCCCCTTCATCATTGCAGGCGCACTCGCAGGTTGTTGCCGTCGACGCGCACGAGGTCGAGCTTCGCGTTGCCGTCGAGGTCGCGGAGCACGACCTGCCCCGCGTTGTTCGCGGCCTCGAACTGCGTGAACGTGCCGGGGCCGCCAGTCGCGGGCGGCGCGCATTGCAGGACGAAGCCGGTCGGCACGACGATGTCCTCGAGGCCATCGCCGTTGACGTCGGCGGCCGCGAGCGCGTTGCCGGTCAGCGGCGAGATCACCCCGGTCATCGTGAACGTGCCGGGCTGCGCGGTGTTCTGGCGATACAGCACGAGCCCACCCGCGGTCGCGACGACGAGATCCGGGAACGCATCGTTGTCGAACTTGCCGAACACCGCGCCACGGCCCGTGGCGCCCGTGGCGATCGTCGACAGCGCGCCGAACGCCGTGGTCTGCAGCGACAGCTTGACCGCGCCCGCGTTGACGAATGCCGCGTCGGCTCGCTGCGCGTTGTCGACCTGACGGAGCTCGAGCAGGTCGTCGGCGCCGGTACCGACGAGCGCGGCGTCGCGCCCGAACGTGCCCGGCGTGCCGAGGTTCGACGTGTAGACGCGGCTGCCGGTACCGTCGTGGACGAGCAGATCGGCGCGCAGGTTGCCGTCGAGCTGACCGGCGAGCACGCGCTCGACCGCGGTGAACGGCCCGGCGAGCGGCTGCTCGGCCTCGACAGGCGGATTCAGCTGCCGGTTCTGCCGTCGTACGATCACCGCCGTGCCGCCGACCGTCCACAGCGCGAGATCATCGTCGCCGTCGGAGTCGTAGTCGTCGACGGCGAGGTCATCGGCGGCCGTCGGGATCTTGATCTTCTGGCCATCGCCACCGAAGTTCCCGGTGCCGTCGCCGTGGAAGATGCTGACATCGTCGCCGGTCGCGATCGCGATGTCGTCGACGCCACCCGCGTCGAAGTCGGCGAGCGCGAAGCCGAGCGCCGGCTCACCGGTATCGAACACGATGTCGGGCTTGAACGCGGTCGGCGTCGTGCACGGCGGCGGCGCGTCGATCGAGCTATCCGGGATCGCGTCGTCCGGTCCGCCGTCGCCGCCACCGGCGGGTGTCGGATCGGTGATCCCGAGGAGCTTCGTGCAGCTCGTCGACAGCACCGCCAACGCGATCAGCGCCCTCACGCGGCCCGATGGTAGCAGGGCTGGCGGGTCGGGACGACACCCGAATCCCAGGGGTTAACGACGCCCGGTCAGCGGCGTAACGTGCGGCGGGTCGTGACCTGGTTGTTCGTGCGATCCCAGGCGGTCACGCGGACGGTCATCACGCCGGCGGTGTCCGGCACCTCGACGAAGCCCTCGGCATCGGGGCGCACGGTGCACCGGCGGTCGACGACCGCGAGCTGGGTCAGCGCGTAGCGGAAGGTCCGGTCTCGGTTGTCGATGTCGGACTGCGGCCACTTGCCGATGCCGACCTGCGCCGCCGCGTTGCCGAGATCGAGCAGGCTCAGCGTGCCGGTCGAGTAGCTGTCGGGACCGATGCGATCGATCAGGTGATCGAGCTCGCAGCGCGGCGACGTCGCCACCACCACGCCGTCGAGCGTGATCGTGTAGGAGATCGCGGCGACCTCGAAGTTACGCTCCGAGAAGTCGTCGCGATCCGAGAGCTCGACGACGACATCGAGCTTGCCGGTCGACAGCTTCGTCGACTTCTGCGCGGTGGCGTCGAGGAAGTAGACCTCCTTCGCGACCGGCGGGACGTGGTCCTGGTACGGCAGGTAGCGCGACGGATCGAGCGCGCGATTGGCCTTGCCGTCGACGATGTCGACGTGGGTGTGGCGGAAGTACTCGCCGATCGCGGTGTCCGCGAGCGGCACGAGCGCGAGCGTGCCGATCAGCTGGCCCTTCGTGACCTCGATCGAATTCTGCCCGGCCGCCAGCAGATCCGCGGACGGCTCGACGTGCATCAGCTGGGTCACCGTCTTCGAGAGCGGGTCCCAGATCCCGACCACGCCGGCGTAGGGATTGCCGTGGTACCCGACCCTGCCGTACCAGTCGAACATGAACGCGGTGCCGCTCACCGGCGCGAGGACATCGGGACTCTCGGTCGGCAGCGTGCGCATCACGTCGAGCGCGGTGTGGAAGTAACCCCTGCCCGCCAGCAGGATCGGCGTGCCGAACCGGTTGAGCGCCGCGGTCTGCGCCTCGCGCGTCGGCCACCCGAGCGCGAGCTTCGTGGGATCCGCGGTCAGATCGAAGCCCTTCGCCGCGAAGAACGCCGCGATCGCCGCATAGCCGCTGCCATCGTGCGGACCCTCGTAGAGCGCGCCGTTGGGCAGATCGAACTTGCCGTCCGCGGGCGGCGCGACGCAGACGCCGGCCTCGCAGACCAGGCCGAGGCCGCACGCACACTCGCCGGCCGGCTCGGGCTCGTCGGTGGCACAACCAGGCACGATCCCGACGATCGCGATCGCCATTGCCGACATCTGGAGCAAGTGCTTCATCGATCGCGAGGATGAGCAGCCGGCGTGCCAGGCCATCCCCTCGAAACTCGACGGGAGATCGGCGACTGGCGACCGGGCTGGCCGGCGAGTCGACCGTGCCGCCCCGAGGTTGCACGTGGGAGTGGCGGCCCCGAAATGCTGACAAGGTTGACACCGTCCCCCCGCCGCCATCGATAGATCGATCAGGACGCGTGCGCGTTTGGTCACGGATGCCCGCGCCATTCCGGAGCACCGCCTTCTTGCTCACCCTGCTCGGCCTGCTACTCGGGCTCGGGCAACCCGCCTTCGCGCAGTACACGAAGTCCGCCGGCAAGAACAAGCCGACGATGTCGGGCGAGCGCTGGGTCCGCGACGCCCGCAGCGGCAAGATGCAGATCGAAGCGTACGAGATGCCGGTGGCCGTCGACTCGCACGGCAACGCGCAGGGGAACGACAACGATCTCGCGATCGATGGTGCGTTCAGCGGCCAGACCGTCGCGGTGATCCACCTCTACACCGGCTCCAACTTCGACTTCAGCCTCCCGAAGGCGGCGCTCGCGCAGAAGGGCTTCTCGGTCTACCGCTGGGTCGGCATGCCGCCCTCGCCTGCCGAGCTCGAGGCCGCGCTCGCGAAGTCGTCGCAGCTCTGGATCATCTCGGACAGCACGCAGCGCCTCAACGCCGAGCACGTGCGCGTGATCAAGACGTTCTTCGAGGCTGGTCACGGCGTCTACATCTGGGGCGACAACGAGCCCTACTACGCGGATGCGAACTTCGTCGCCGAGGCGCTGTTCGGCACCAAGATGCTCGGCAATCTGCAGGGCGAGCAGATCGTCACGCTGCAGAAGTCACCGCAGACCGCGGGCCTCCTGCCGAACCACCTGCTGACCACCGGCCTCGAGCACATCTACGAAGGCCACACGATCTCGACGATCCAGCCGAGCTCGATGCTCGAGCCGCTGATCTACGGCTCGGCGAGCAACCTGGTCACCGCATTTCACGATCGCGATGGCCGCCGCGCGATCCTCGACGGCGGGTTCACCCGGCTCTACATGAAATGGGACACCGCAGGCACCGCGCGCTACGTCAAGAACGCGGCGTCATGGCTCGTCAACGCGGAGCGCTTCGGCGATGCAGTCGTCAACCCGGCGGTCCGCCAGGCCGCGGTCACGCTTCCGATCCCGCAAATCGCGATCACCGAACCGCTGGCGGCCACAATCCCGGCGCCTGCGCCCGTGACGACGACCCGCTTTGCGAGCAACCTCATCGGCCTCCTGCTCGCGCTCGCGACGCTCGTGCTGCTCGTGGTCTCACAGATCCCGGCACCGGGCGAGCGCCGCAACGCCTAGCTGGTCGCGCGCTCGATCGCGTGAGCGATCTGGTCTGCAACCTTTGCCACGGCCGAGAGCGTCTCGTCGGAGAGCTCGCGCTTGGCGAACAGCGCCACCACGCCCATGAGCTGATCATCGACGACGAGCGGATAGCCTGCAAATGCAACGAGCCCCTCGCGCTGGGCCCACTCCTGCTCGGGAATGCGCGGATCACCGATCACCTGGTTGGTGACGTGGGGGGTGCGGGTCGAGGCGATCATCCCGATCTTGAGCGAGCCGAGGGGGACGCGCCCGTGCGGTCCATCGATGTGCGTGTACATGCCGACGCTGGCGCGCATCTCGAGCACCTGGTCCTTCGCGTCGTAGGTCCAGACTCTCGCTAACGCAGCGCCCATCCCGACGAGGGCCCCGCAGAACTGCGCGAGCTGCTGGACGAGCGGCTCGTTGCTCTCGAACGCGCGATCCATGATCGCGGTGGTCAGCTCGGCGAGCAGCGCGGCCGGCGCCCGAACGTCGGGGACGGGCCCAGCCTCGCTGAGCAGTGGGATCAGATCGTCGCGCAGCTCGGAAGGCAGGACGGTCTGGAGGTATTCGAGCGCCGTGCCACGGTCGTGGTCGTTCTGTTGATGCAGGCCGTTGAAACACAGCCGTAACCCTTCACGCTCGAGGATGAGCGAGAGCAGCGAGAATAGATTCTCCACGCTGCGACTCACGCGGTCGCGAGCGATCAGGCCGAGCAGCGGGTTGGGCTCGTCGTCGTCGCCGTCGTCGCTCTCGCTGAACGCGGTCGCGGTGCGCTCGATCTCGCGTTTCAACGTCTCGATGACTTTTTCACGGGCGAAGACGATGCTCGAGCCTTGGTCTACGACCTTCATGAGCGCGCGCATGCACGCGTAGCGGACCTCGAAGCGATCGTCTGCCAGTCCGAGCAGCAGGCCGTCGGCTGCGCGCTGGCTCGCGCAGACGGCGAGCACCGCTGGAATGCGGCGCCGGATGACGAACGCGGAGGTCGGATTGAGAAGCGCGTCGAGCAGCTGCCCGGTCGCCTCCGCCGCCACCACGTGCAACGCGGTCCGCGCCTCGACGTGGACGTTTTGACGTGCCAGCAGAAGAATCGCGAACGGCACGAGCGGGAGGCTCGAGCTGTCCCATCCGGTGAGCGCGCGCCGCTGTCGCTCGATGTCGTTCGACAACAGCCCATCGACGCCGCGCTTGAGCTCGAGCCAGTTCACGACGCTGTCGGTGCCCGGCTGGGCGTCGTCGTGATGCTGCCGAACGCGCTCGATCCGCTCGATGACCGCGTCATCCGCCTTCTCGTCGAAGACCTGCGCCGGCTCGCTCGCGTCGGGATCAGCGGGCACCGCACGTTCGGCGTCGCTCATACGCTCCTTGAGCGCGCCGACGTAGCCGCGGTGGAGCTGGCGTGCGAGCGGAAGCGTTGCCAGTGCGAACAGCACCACCGCACCCATCAAGATACTCTGGTTGGATGCGGTCAGCGCGACCGCTGCCATCGCGAGGCCGCTACCGACGGCGGTCCCGAAACGGTCGAAGCCGACGTCGATCAGCGCCTTGGTCGCGCGCTTCTGCCGCTCCTCGAGCGGCGTGTAGAGCAGCTCGTACGCGGAGCGGAACAGGGTGTTGCGCTGGACCATCTCGGCCCCGCGCAGCACGGTTGAGCTCACGAGCCCGGGCATCGCGAGGCCCGCCGCGCCGCCGAGGACGATGATCCCAGGCAACACGGCAATGTGCACGGCGAGTCCCAGCTTTTCCATGGCGACGCGACCCAGCGTCATCTGCAAGAGCAGCGAAAGGACGCTGACGCCGAGCCCGAACAGCGAGAAGAACGCGAGCAAGCCGGGGCCGCTGCCGTACGCGGCCGTGACCTGCGCGCTGAACACATAGTCGAGCAGCGCCGACATCGCAGCGCCGACCGCGACGAGCACGGCGAGGTTGCGCAGGTACGGCGCCTTGAGCGCGCCGAGCGCCGAAATGTTGTGGTTTGGGGGGGGCTCGGCCGAGGCGGACGGCAGGCTGTGCGGAGCCCGGCGCGGGATCGCGAGCGTCCCGATCAGGCAGAACAGGTTGACGGCGGCGAGCAGGAGCAGGGTCGTCGAGACGTTGACCAGCGTCGATGCGCGCCACGCTCCGAGCCCGCCGAGGACGCCGCCGATCGTTCCTCCCGTGGCGATCCGGGCCACCGCGGCTCGCGCGGTGTGAGGATCGAACTGTTCGTTGATCAGCGACCAGAACGCCGACAGGATCACCGGACCGAGCACGGCCATGTGCAGGTAGACCGCGACAGCGACGCCCGAAGGTGTGAAGCCAATGGCCAGCCACTCCGCTATCAGGAGCACGCCGCTGAGGCCGAACAGAAAGAGCAGCACGCCACGCGGCGCGTATCGCGACATCAGACGCGAGATCCAGAGCACGGTCACGAGCGAAAGGATCGCGGCGACCGCCATGACGTACGGCAGCCACTGGACCTCGAAGCTCGACAGAAAGAGCGCGTCGCGGACGGCCTTGCCCGCGACGAGCTGCGCGATGATGCCGCCTGAGGTGGCTGCCGCCACCAGCGCTCCGGCCGCTTCGCGATGCCTGTTTGCGACCAAGTGACCTCGAGGCGCGAGCGTAATGGGGGGCACCCTCGTTTGCACGGTCGATGCGCGCTCGTTCGCACGTCCGCAGCCTTGGTGGCTCGGCGCAATGCCGCGTTCACGTCGCTCGCGAGCGCGGCACGAGCATGGTTGCGCATCCAGCGAGGTGCCGCGTCACGCCGCTTAGACCGCAACGCTCGACCTGGTCGTCTTGCCAAGTACGTGTTCAATGCGAGCGAGCAGCGGCGCGCTCGTTTGAATAGAGCTCTACAGCTCCATCAGCGTCCAGTACCTGTTCAGCGTCGCCATCGCCTCGACGAACGAGTTGAACGTGACCGGCTTGACGATGTAACCCGCGACGCCGAGCCGGAACGCATCGACACGATCGCGCTCCTCGTTCGACGTCGTCATCACGACCACGGTCAGCGCACGCAACGCGGGGTCGTCGCGGATCTGTTGCAGCAGCTCGATGCCGGTCATCCGCGGCATGTTGAGGTCGAGCAGCATGACGCGGCGTTCGGCGGGAAGCACCGTGCCGCGCAGCATGTCGAGCGCCGCGAAGCCATCGCGCGCGACGTACAGGTTATTCGTGATCCGGTTGCTCGCGAACGCGCGCTGCACCGTGATCACGTCGACCTCGTCGTCGTCGACGAGCAGGATATTGAGCGCGTGCGCGGTCAGCGGCTCGGTCATCCGAGGTCCGACTCGTCCTCGGCTCCCACGGCCACCGCTTCCGCAGCATCGCGACCTTCGTGCGCGGGGATGCCGTGCGCCTTGAGCTTCTGCCAGAGGCCCTTGCGGGACAGGTCGAGGATCTTCGCGGCGCGGGTGCGGTTGCCGCCCACAGCGCGCAGCACGCGGAGCAAGTAGGTGCGCTCGAAGCGCCGGGCGACCGCTTCGAGGCTCTCGAGCGATGCCGGATCGAGCTCGTCGACGTCAGTCTGCGCCGGCGTGCTCGGCAGCTGCTCCTGGATATCGACCGGCAAGTGCTCGACCTCGATGCGGCTCCCCTGCGCCAGCACGACGGCATGCATCAGCGCGTGCGCGAGCTCGCGGACGTTGCCGGGGAACGCGTACGCACCGAGCGAGCGCGCGGCGGCGTCCGACAGCAAGGCGGGACGGCCGAGTCGCTCGAGGATGCGGCCGACGATCGCGCCGAGATCGTTCGCGCGCTCGCGGAGCGGCGGCAGCTCGACCTCGTGGACCTTGAGCCGGTAGTACAGCTGCGGGCGCAGCGATCCCTTCGTCATGCTCGCGCGCTCGTCGCCGATCATCACGCGGACATCGATCCGGTGATCGACGCCCGCCACCGCGAGCAGCCGCTCGTCGACGACGCGCAGCAGCTTGGGCTGGACGTTCGCGGCAAGCTCGGTCGCGCAGTCGATGAAGAGGGTGCCGCCGTCGGCGCGCTGGATCAGGGGATGGCTGCCGCCGAACAGATAGTGGTCGAGCTGATCGCCGGGAAACGCGGCTGCGTTGACCGGGATGAAGGCCCGGCCCTGCCGCAGCGAGCGATCGTGGATCGCGCGGGCAGCGACGACGCGACCGGAGCCCAGCTCGCCGTAGATCGCGACCGGCGCCTCGCTCTGCGCCACCAGCCGCACCTGGCGGAGCAGATCGACGATCGCCGGGCTGTCACCCGAGAACAGCGTCTCGAAGTCGACGAGGTCCCGTGGATCGCCGCGGCCGCTGCGCGCCTCGTCGAGCAGCCGCACGAGGCGGAGGAGCTTGGTCGGATCGACGGGCTTGAGCAGCGCCATCGCGGCTTCGCTCGGGAGCTTGGTGTCGAGATCGTTGACCAGCAGCAGCAGCTCGGCGTTCGGGAGCCGGCGCGCGAGCCGGTTGATCGCGGCCGCGCTCCACGCCGCAGCGTCGAGCACGATCAGATCGCAGGTCATCTGCGCGGTGTCGGCCGCGAGGATCTGCACGCCATGACCTTCGGCGACGAGCGCTTCGCGGAGCGTGCTCGCCTGGGTGTGGCCATTATCGAAGATCGCGATGTCCATCAATCCCCCGTGCGAGTTCGCCCGTGACTACCGAGACGCCGTGCGGGGCCGCCCATGACCCGCCGTCGAGCTTGCTGCCGTGTCCGCCACCCGGATGCCGCTTCGAGTGTTACCTCCCGTACACGGTGACCTCAAGCCAAGACGCCAGGGCCGTTTCGAGTGCTACTCGGCCGTAACAGCCCGCGCCGATCTACTTGCCCGAAAATATTCGCGGTTCTGTGAATCGCTGGCTCGATTACTGAACTCAGCTGCCGGGTGCGCGAGCAGAGGGACACCACCGACCCGCTAGCCCTCGATCCCGACCTCGAGCGGCGAAGCCCTCCCACCTCCTACGAGGCATCCGACCTTCGGGTCTGCGAGGCGATCGCGCGAGCCCTGAGCACCGAGCACGTCACGACGTGCGTCGCGACCCAGGTTCGCCACGCGCATCGCAGCGCCGAGATCCTGCTCGAGGACGCGAACGGCTTGCACCAGGCCGTGCACGTCGTCGAGCCCGAGCCGTCCGAGATCCGGGTGCTCTATACAGGTGGCCGCTTCGACAAGGTCTCGACGATCGTCCACATCGAGCGGCTCGTGACGCAGGCTCTCGAACGTCGCGGCCATGACGCACACGCCAACGAGCGCAGCTCGCTGTTCCTCGCGATCAGCGTGGCGCTGCCGGTCGGCGCGGTCTTCATCAACTTGCTGCGCCGCGCGGTGTCCGCGAGTGCCGCCGGTGCCTATCGCGAGGTCTGGCTCGTCGCCGCCGATCGCGCCGTGCGCCTCACGTCACCGACCCAGGAGCCATGACCGAGCACGACCCACATGCCAAACCGACGACCGCCGCGCTGTTCGCACTGCTGTGGGATGACCTCGCCGACGTGCTCGGCAGCTCCGCGACTGCGACCCTGCTGCGCCGTGCCGCGAAGCACGGTGCCGGTCACCGCCCGGAGCTCCGCGATCTCGTGATCCATCGCCCGGCGTTCGAGTACGAGTACATCCTGCCGATGCAGTGGAGCAATGACGCCCATGGCCGCGAGGCGCTGCAAGCGCTGGTGCGAACGCTGATCCCGCTCCTGCAGCAGCTGACCGGGCCGATCGTCATCCGCCGGCTGCAGGCAATCCCGGCGCTGGTCCAGGCAGGCTTGATCGACCACGAGGAGACCGCATCGTGAGCAGCAAGAGCGTCCCGCGCATCAGCCTCGAGACGACCGGCGACGCCGCGCTCGACCGCATCCTCGGCGGCGGCATCCCGACGCAGTCGCTCGTGATCGTCGCCGGCGAACCGGGCTCCGGCAAGACCGTGATGACGTTGCAGATGCTGTTTCACGCCGCGCGCGCGGGCAAGAAGTCGCTGTACTTCACGACGCTCTCCGAGCCGGCCGTGAAGGTGATCCGGTACATGCAGATGTTCGAGTTCTTCGATCCCGAGCTGCTCGACGAGCATGTCGTGATGAGCGACCTCGGCAAGGTGATCCGCGAGGGTGCGGCCGCGACGCTCGCCGAGCTCGAGAAGCGGGTCTCGGACCACGAGCCCGCCTTCGTCGTGATCGACAGCTTCAAGGTGGTCGCCGAGCTGCTGCGCCCCGAGGCAAGCGCGCGCTCGATGCTGTACGACCTCGCGGTGACGATGGCGGCGTGGGGCGCGACGACGATCCTCGTCGGCGAGTACACGCGCGCTGACCTGGCGCTGTGTGCCGAGTTCGCGATCGCCGATGGCATCCTGCAGCTCACCACCGCGAAGCAGGGCCTGACGGCCGTCCGCGAGATCGAGGTGCTGAAGATGCGCGGCGCCGCGAACCGCGGTGGCACGCACTTCTACGAGATCGCGTCGCGCGGCGTGGCCTTCTTCCCGCGGGTCAGCGCACCGACCGAGCTCGAGTCCGCCGCGAACGAGGAGACCTCGGAACGTGCGGCGTTCGGGGTGGCCGGCCTCGACGAGGCGCTCGGCGGTGGCGTGCCTCGCAACGGGACGACGGTGATCCAGGGCGCGACCGGCACCGGCAAGACCCTGCTCGGCCTGCAGTACCTGCTCGAGGGGGTGCGGCAGGGCGAACGCGGCATGCTGTTCACGCTCGAGGAGACGCCCGGGCAGCTGCGTGCGATCGGCCGGAGCCTCGGCTGGGACCTCGCGGAGCTCGAGGCGCGCGAGCAGCTCACGATCCGCTACGCCTCGCCGGTCGAGCTGTCGACCGATCGCTATCTCTACCAGTGCCGCAACGAGCTCGCGGAGACCGGCGCGCGTCGCGCGGTGTTCGACAGCCTGACGACGATGTCGCTCGGCGTCAGCTCGGAGCGCCGCTTCAAGGAGATGATCTACGCGATCACCAAGCACCTGCGTCTCGCCGGCGTGACCAGCGTGATGACCGCGGAGTCCCCGCAGTTGCTCGGCCACGCGCAGCTCGCGGGCGATGGCGTGTCGTTCATCGCCGACAACGTGATCATCACGCGCTACGTCGAGCTCGACGGCCGCATCGAGCGCGCGATCTCCGTCCTCAAGGCACGTGGGATCGAGCACGACTCCGAGCTGCGGCAGATGAAGATCAAGCGCGGCGGCATCGATGTCGGCGGCGGCTTCAAGGATCTCCTCGGCGTGCTGACCGGCGTGCCCGCACGCAAGGCGGCCACGTGAGTACCCACGAGCTCGACGTCAAGCGACTCGCACGCGTGCTGTCCGAGATCTCGCACACGCTCGAGTCCCTCGACGATCGGACCCGGCGCGTCGAGCGCGCGTTGACGCTCGCGGGGGAGATCGTGCCGGCGCGCCGCTGCGCGCTGCTCGAGATGGCTGCGGGCGAGACCGTCCTCTATGGATCGCCCGTCGTCGCCGAATCAGATCGTACGGCGCTGACCGCGAAGCTCGGCGCGCTGTACCGGCTCGTCGCGGGTGGCGACGAGATCGGCCGCTCCTCGGATGCCCTGCCATCTCTCGCGTTGCCGGTGATGGGGCTCGACCAGATCATCGGCGTGATCCGGGTCGAACCAGCCGACGACATGGTCCATGACGCGCGGCATCTGCGCCTGCTGTCGGTCGTCGCGGCGCAGCTCGGCTCGTACCTCGCGATGGTGCGGCTCCGCGAACGAGACGCCGCCCGGACCCGCGAGCTCACGGCCGCGCACGACTTCCAGCGCCTGCTCGCGGGCGTCGTCAGCCATGACCTGCGCAATCCACTCGCGGTGATCACGACGGTCGCCTCGAACCTGCTCGCGAAGACCACCGACGAGACCCAGGTCCGCGCGCTCGAACGCGCCCTGCGCAACGCCGAGCACGCGACGAAGCTGATCAGCGACCTCGTCGACGTCACCGCCTCGCGGGTCTCCGGGACGATCCGCGTGTCACCGCAGGCGGCGGACTTCGTCTCCATCGTGCGCGACACCGTCGGCGATCTCCGCCAGGCACACGGCACGCGCACGATCGAGCTGTCGGTCGCGGGCGCGCCGCCGATCGACGGCAGCTGCGATCCGGACCGGGTCAAGCAGATCGTCACGAACCTCGTCAACAACGCCGTCGTTCACGGCGAACCGAGCCTGCCGATCGCGGTGCGACTCGCGGCGGTCGACGACACCGTGACGCTGACGGTGCACAACTGGGGGGCGCCAATCGAGCCCGCGCTGCTGCCGGCCATCTTCGATCCGTTCAAGCAGGGCGCACCGAAACAGCGGCCCCACGACGTCCGCGGCCTCGGCCTCGGCCTCTACATCGTCGACTGCCTCGTGCGCGGCCACGGCGGCGACGTGACCGTGAGCTCGAATGCCGAGACCGGGACGGTGTTCGCGGTCCGGCTGCCGCGCCACGCAGCCACGCCGAAGGCACGCCCCCAGCCGAGCGTCGACGTGGGGGAGAGCGCGACCGTGATGGTCGTCGACGACGACGAGGACATCCGGGTCGCGATGGAGGGTCTGCTCGGCCAGCGCGGCTATCACGTCGCGCTCGCGGTCGATGGCCTCGACGGCATGCGCCAGCTCCGCGCGGGCCTGCGCCCGCAGTTGATCCTGCTCGACTACTCGATGCCGGTGATGAACGGCGAGGCGTTCTGCGAGGCCTGCAGCCGCGATCCCGAGCTCGCGGCGATCCCGATCGTCGTGGTGTCGTCGGACACCGCCGCCGCCGTCAGGCTCGCCCACACCCAGGCCCGCGCGTTTCTCCAGAAGCCAGTCTCGATCGATCGCCTGCTCGAGGCGATCCGGCAAGCGCGCTGAGCGGCCGCCTCGCGGCGGAGCTCGTCACCACGGCGCCGGCTTGTAGTCCTTGAGGAACAGGCCCCACTGGTGCGTGCCCGTGGTGATGCCGTCGAACAGCGGGTCGACGATCCGCGCCGCGCCGTCGACGATATCGAGCGGCGGGTGGAAGTTGTGGACCTCGATCTTGCGCGCCGCGTGGTGCGCGGGATCCTCGTCGGTGACCCACCCGGTATCGACGCTGTTCATGTGGATGCCGTCGCGCACGTAGTCGATCGCGCTGGTCCGCGTCATCATGTTGAGCGCGGCCTTCGCCATGTTGGTGTGCGGATGCTTGTCGGTCTTCCAGCGCCGGTAGAACTGGCCCTCCATCGCGGACACGTTGACGACGTGCGCATCGCGGGTCGGCACGGCGGCGAGCAGCGGCCGCAGCCGCGCGTTGAGCACGAATGGCGCGACCGCGTTGACGAGGTGGACCTCGAGCAGCTCCGCGGTCGGCACCTCGGCGAGCGTCATCCGCCAGCTGTTGAAGTCGCGAAGGTCGACTTGCTGGAGATCCTGATCGACACGGCCTTCGGGATAGAGGTGACCGCCACGCTCGAGATCCTCGGCGAGCAGCGGCACCTGCGAGAGCACCGCCGAGCGCCACAGCCCGGTCGCCTGGATCTGCGCACCGGCATCGCGGGCGAGCGTCCCGGCATCGGGGCCGGCATCGGGGCCGGCGTCGCCGCTGCCGAGCTCGCCCCGCAGCGCCCGGTTGCGATCGAGGAACGCGCGCTCGAGCCCGGTCACCGGCTCGAGCTCGGTCTTGACCACGTGGTCGTACCAGCCCGCGGGGCGGCGGACGGTCTGGCACGCGTTGTTGATGATCGCGTCGAGCCGCGGCAGCGTGTTCACCAGGTGCTGACACAGCACCTCGACGCTCGGGGTGTGCCGCAGATCGACGCCGTAGACGTGAAGGCGATGGGTCCACTCGGCGGCATCCGGCTCGCTCGCGAATCGCCGGGCGCCGTCGCGCGGAAACCGGGTCAGCACGATCACGTCGGCGCCGGCACGCAACAGCTTGATCGCGGCCTGGTAGCCGATCTTGACGCGCGCTCCGGTGACGAGCGTGATCCGGCCGCGGAGGTCGGCGGTCGCGCTGCGCTTGTGCCAGTTGAGCTCGGCACACGGCGGACACATCTGATCGTAGAAGTGGTGCAGCTGGTGAAAGTGCGTCTTGCAGACGTAGCAGAGTCGCGAATCGGTAACCCGCGCTCCCTCGGCCCGCCGCGCCTCGGCCTCGGCCCACGCATCGGCGTCGCCCTCGTCGTCGCGGATCGGCGCGTCGAGCAGCATGTCGGCGGGCTTGGGCAGCGGCGTCCGGAACACGGGCTCGCGGCGGAGCGCGCGGATCCCGGTCTGGTCGAGCATGCTGCGGTCGGCCTCGCGCTTGGCCTTCACCCGGGCGCGGATCAGCGCCTTGCCCAGGGCCTTGCGGGTATAGCGATCGGGCCGCGACAGCACGCCGGCAGCCGAGACCAGGCGGATCCGGGTCTCCTCGTCGAGCTCCGCGAGCTGGCGGAGGTCCGCCCCGATCGCTTCGAGCAGCTCGATGGCGTCACGGAGCTTGGCTTCGTCCACGGCAGCGTATATTGACCCGCCGTATGATCATCGCCAAGCGACTCAAGGGGAAAGCCATCGCGACGTGGCTCGGGCCGACCGGGGACGCTGCCCGCCGGGCGGTCGCCAAGGTTCGTCAGAAGATCACCAGCACGCCGACCAAGCTGACCTTCTATTACGACGTCTCGGACCCGTGGAGCTTCCTCGCGGCGCAGGTCGTCGAGCGGCTGGCCAAGGCCTACCCGGTCGACATCGAGATCATCGTGGTCACGCCGCCGGCCTCGGACGTCGACCCGGCCCCGACGATGCGGCCGAAGCACGCCGTCCGTGACTGCCAGCAGCTCGCCGCGTACTGGGACCTCGAGTTCCCCGGCAAGAAGGAGGCGGACTCGGGCACCGTGCGCGACGTCGGGTCCGCGCTCATCAAGAAGCGGCCGCCCGCCGAGCAGCTGCAGGCGATCCTCGAGCTCGGCGCGGCGCTGTGGGCCAACGACAAGAAGAAGATCATCACGCTGCTCGGGACGTGGGGCTCCGAGTCGCATGGCGAGATCCTGCCGATCCTCAATACCGCGTACAGCGAGCTGCGCAAGGCCGGCCACTATCAAGGTGCGATGATCCACTACGGCGGCGAGTGGTACGGCGCGATCGATCGCCTGCCGTTCCTCGAGGCCGCGCTCGCGAAGGATTTCGGCCGTGACGTCGCACACGTCGTCGCGACCCGCCCGCAGGCCGAGCGTGGCGCCGAGCGGCTCTCCGAGAAGCCGCTGGTCTGTGACCTGTGGTTCTCGTTCCGCTCGCCGTTCTCGTACCTCGCGCTCGAGCAGATCGAGTCGGTGCTCGCGCCCTACGAGATCCCGCTCGTGCTTCGCCAGGTCGCGCCGATGGTGACCCGCGGGCTGGCGGTGCCGGGCGTCAAGCGCATGTACCTCGTGCGCGATGCCAAGCGCGAAGCCGATCGCCTCGGCATCTCGTTCGGGCAGCTCTGCGATCCCCTGGGCAAGGGCGTCGACAACTGCCTCGCGGTGATGCACTGGGCCAACGCCCGCGGTGCCGGCCTGGCGTTCGCGAAGTCCGCGATGCGCGGCATCTGGAGCGAGGCCCGCGATGTCGGCGAGTACGTGGATTTGAGGTTCATCGTGGAGCGCGCGGGCCTGCCGTGGGACGAGGCGCGCGCGGCGATCGGCGCTCCCGAGGCGACCAAGGCGGCGAGCGTGAACGCCGCAGATCTCGCGGTGATCGGCCTGTGGGGCGTGCCGTCGTTCCGCGTCGGGGACTTCGTGGCGTGGGGGCAGGACCGGCTCCCGCTCCTCGCAGATCGGCTTCGCCGGCACGCGCTGGCAGTCTCCGCGGCGTGAGGGCTGCGGACACTCGCCCAGCTCGAATTCTCTCGTGAGTCACCACGATCGGCGTGTTATCAAGCCGGAGGTGGGTACCGACATGCCGAGCGAGGCCGCGAAGCCGGAGCGTGAACCATCCGCCGGCGTGCCGGTCGACCAGGGCCTGTCGAGCCTGGGCTTGCTGATGCAGCTCGGCGGCTCGCTCGCCGCGGCGGGCGGCGCACTGTCGATCCTGACGATCGTGTTCGCGATGCAGGGGCGCGACCGCGACCTGTTACCATTAATCCTGGTGCTCGGCCTGTGCATCGTGCGCTCGCTCGTGCTCCGGATCGCGGGCACCGAGTTGCTCTACGGCAAGTACCTCGACGCCGACGGCATCGCGAAGAACCCGCTCTTCGGGATGCGCCGCTACGTGGTCGTCGCGCTCGCCCAGACCGCGATCATCGCGTTCATCGCGCTCGCCAAGTTCGACATACCGGTGCAGACCGTGATCGGCCTCGTCCTCGCCCTGCTCGCCTGGCCGGTCGCGCTCGGCGTGTTGCTGCAAACCGCGCGGTTCCAGCGCTACCGCATCAGCATCCCGGTCAGCGAGGACAAGGGCTTCGAGGGCGCGGCGATCGTGATGACCGTGCTCGGGCTGAGCGGCGTGCTCGCGACCGGCCTCGTGCTGTTCGTGACCTTCGACCGCGATGATCACGCGTTGACCCAGGGACCCGGCGTCCTGCTGATGCTCGCGATGATCATGCTGGTCATCCGCTCGGGCCTCCACCTGCAGGCCGGGCTCTCGGGCCTCCGCGAGACGTCGATCGATCGCTCGGTCGAGCTCGCGAACCGCTACGCGAACTTCGGTGTGATCAGCTCGTTCTGCACGGCCGGCTCGCTGCTGCTGCTCGCGATGACCTCGAGCATGGGGCTCGCGAACCTGTCCGTCGTCGCCGCGCTGGTCTGGGCGCTCGTCACCTGGCCGCTGATCATCCGGCGGTTCTTCAGCGACCGCCAGTTCGCGGACCTGCTCGCGGGCGATAACGCCTCGGCCCATCGCCGCGCTCCCGATGCCGGACTCACGAGCCTCGGCTGGTTACTCGTCGGCTTCGCCACCGTCCTCGCGATGCTGCTGATCCCGCAGCTCGTCTCCGAGGCCCGGATCCTGGGCGTGTCGCAGCAGAGCGAGCTGCTGTCGTTCGCCGGTCCGATCAGCGACCGCTCGATCTGGTGGAACGTCGGCCTCACGATGCTGATGCTGTGGACCGGCATCGAGCTCTTGCGGATGTCGCGCTCGCACCGGATCGTGGGCATCGTCTACGGCGTCGTCGGCACGCTCGTCACGCTCTACGTGTTCTGGCCGGCGATCTCGGCGTTCCGCCAGGCGTCGACGTGGGGCTACTCGGTCATCGCCGAGCCCTCGCTGCTCCTCGTGCTGCCGACGATGACGCTCCAGCTCGTCCTGCCGATCGCGACGCTGCTGCTCGTCACCCGCAAGATCACGCCGACGGCCCGCGCGCGGTTTCGCGTCAAGGTCGCGAAGCCTGATGCCGTTGATCCCTGAAGCGGCGTCCAATCAGGAACCCCTGGGTCTGGCATAGGCGACGGCGGGAGCGGATCGTTCGCGTTGCTCGGGCACATGCGCATCTTGCTGGTGCGCGACGAGCCGTCCCCGGCGCACCGAGCTACGGTGCCTCCACGTATGCAGGACATCAGGACGCGCGCCGACGACCAACGAACCACCGAGGGTTCGCGGATCCTGGTAACCGGCGCGACGGGCTTCGTGGGCGCGGCGCTCGTCCCGACACTCGTCGCACAGGGCTACCAGGTGCGCGCGACCACGCGCTCGTCCGCCCGTGCGGGCAACCGCGACGTCGAGTGGGTGACGTGTGATGTGGGCGTGCGTACGGACATCGAGCGCGCTCTCGCCGGTGTGGATGCGGCGTACTTCCTCGTCCACGCGATGGGTGGTGGAGCCCACGGCTTCGCAGCGACCGAGCGTCGGGGGGCCGAGCAGTTCCGCGACGCCGCGCAACGCGCAGGCGTCAAACGGCTCGTGTATCTCGGAGGCGTGGCTCCTGCGGCCGCGCCGTCGGAACACCTCAAGAGCCGGATCGCGGTCGGCGAGGTGTTGCGCGCCGGAAGCGTACCGACCGTCGAGCTCCGCGCCTCGATGATCATCGGCAACGGCAGCGCGTCGTGGCAGATCGTCCGCGATCTCGCGCTGCGGTTACCCGCGATGATCCTGCCGTCGTGGACCGCTTCGCGTACGCGCCCCGTCGCGCTCGAGGATGTCGTCGCCGCGCTCGTGCGTGCCCTGCATGTCCCGCTGGCAGCGAGCACCTGGTACGACATCCCCGGTCCCGATACCGTGAGTGGCCGCGAGATCCTGTCGACGATCGCCGCACTGCGAGGACGCCGGGTCCCGAGCATGCGCGTGC
Organism: Deltaproteobacteria bacterium; assembly: GCA_013812655.1. Taxonomy (GTDB): domain Bacteria; phylum Myxococcota_A; class Polyangia; order Haliangiales; family Haliangiaceae; genus JABFXX01. Next base: position 18,878 of record JACCTC010000321.1, read on the forward strand.
CGTTTCTCAGCGTGTCGCTGTCCTCGTGGTGGCTCAAATTCGTGACGCGCGCCGACTTCGCGCTCGCCCGCGAGCTCGTGCTCGGATTCACCGGTGATCTGATGCCCGCGGACGGGCGTTACTGGGACGAGATCGGATACGCGCCGGCGTGGAGCTTCGAGGCGGCGGCTCGCAAGGCGCTGAGTGAGGAGACCACGGTCAACAGCCTGCGAGGCGTGGCAGGTAAGTTCGAGGAGCGCCTCGTCCAGATCGTGTCACCGAAGATCGCGGTGCAGTGATTCCCCCCTGATCAGAGGTCGAACTTCGGCTTGCCGCCCTCGAAGCGGACCGGTGCCGGATCCTCCTGCATCATGTCGCCCTCTCCGTCGTCGGCGATCTTCCGCTTCTGCTTCGGCTTCCAGACCTGCGTCGGCTTGTC
>JACCTC010000273.1 GCA_013812655.1 Deltaproteobacteria bacterium
TATCGACGCCGCGCAACCGTTCGCGCGAAGGCCCGGCGAGCAGCAGATACAGCGCCTCCGGCGTGGTGATCAGGATCTGACCGGGGTGCTTGCGCTGGCGCTCGCGCTCCTTCGTCGGCGTGTCCCCGGTGCGGACGTCGGCGGTGATCAGCGCGCCGGCGCCGAGCCGCTGGAGGCCCGCGAGCGGTGCGCGCAGGTTGCGTTCGACGTCGTACGCGAGTGCCTTGATCGGCGAGACATAAACGACCCGAGTGCCTTCGGCCGGTTCGCGCGCCAGCCGATCGAGGCACCACAGGAACGCCGCGAGGGTCTTGCCGCTGCCGGTCGGCGCCAGCATCAGCGTGTGATCGCCGCGCGCGATCGACGCCCAGCCGCGGGCCTGCACGGGCGTCGGATCCGCGAAGCTCTGGCGGAACCACGTGCGAGACGCCTCGCCAAATGGCGCGAGCGGGTCAGCGGACACGCTGCACCATAGCAATCGGATCCCGCGGGGCCCGTGACCCTGGCTGCCCATGCATACCCATCCGAGTTGACATAACCCTGATTCTGCGACGCGACCCGTGAGGCCAACCTGCCGTGATAGCTTCGTGATGTGGCTGGTCGTCGCGATCGTGTGTCGGTCGTCCTGCTGTCGATCGCGATGATGGTTGTCGCCTGTGTCGCCTGCGGACCGCGGGATGACGTGAAGCCCACGAGCCCGGCGCCCGCCGTGAAGGAGCCATTGACGATGCCCGAGACGCCGCCGCCGGTCGATGCCACGGGACCCGACACCAGCACCGCCGAGCCGCTGCCGGCGCACCTAGCCGCAATGGTTCCGGACACGTCGATCGACGGCACCGAAGGACTGCTCGGATACCTCGCCGCGCGGATGCTGCGCGCGCCCGATTCGATCGTGCGCCGGATCGCCGAGGCCGACGCGATCGTGCTCGGCACGGTCCGGCGGTCCGAGGTGATCGGCCACAGCCCTTCCCCGGCCTTCCTGGCCGATCCGGCGGTCCGCGACCGCGCGATCGATGGCCCCGGCGGCCGGCTCTACTTCGTCAGCCTGGTCGAGATCACACCCGAGCGATGGTTGCGCGGCACCCGCCGCAAGGTCGCCAAGGGTGTCTGGGAGGCTCCGCAGGACGACGACAGCACCGTCGCCGGGCTGCCGGGTGTTGGCGAACGCGGCATCGTGTTGTTCGCGCCGTTGCCGGCGACGACCGTCGGCCGCGAGCTCGCACGCGCCGTGCGTGGCGCCGCCGCGATCACGCCGTTCGATCCGGTCGTGCTGACCGACGATGATGGCCAGCTCGCGCGTGCGCTCGCGGTGAAGCCCGCGGCGCTCGCACAGGCGCTCGGCGAGCTCCGCGGCGGCGCCCTCCAGGTGCTGCTCGGCTCGCTCGTCGAGGCGCGCTCGAAGGATACGATCGTGGCACTCCAGGCACGGGTGCGCGGCGCAGCGGTGGATGCCGACACCCTACTGGTCCGTGCGGCGCTCTACGAGCTCGGCGAGCGCGCGTTCGCGATCGACGGGCTCGACGCGTTGACCATCGACGGCGACGTCCTCCACGGCTTCGGCATCGTCAGCCTCGAGCACGCCGGTAATCGGCTGGGGTTGTCGGGGCCGGCGATCACCAAAGGGTTGCCTTGGTAACGCGATGGACGACGACTTGAAGAAGGCGAGCTTCGCGCTCGCCGAGCTCATGCAGCACGCGATGCGGACCTCGTACGGCATGATCGCGCGCGAGGCCGCGACGAGCTTCGACATCGCAGCAACCGTCGAGGCCGTCGTCGCGCTGCTGATCGCGAAGGGCGTGATCGACGCCGACGAGCTGGTGGCGGTCCGCGAGGTCGCCGCGACGCGGATCGCGACCGAGCGAGCCGCGGGCTGGATCGGTCCCGACCTCGCGATGGTGACGACCGAGGAGGAAGCTCAGCCGGCGCAGCTCGTCGACTGCGAGACCCGGCGGCCGACCTGCCAGGCCGCGTGCTGCGTGCTCGGGAAGGTCACGCTGACCGAGCGCGAGGTCCGCCAGAACACGCTGCTCTGGGATCTCGGCGCGCCGTACAGCCTGCCCCGGGCCCCGACCGGCCACTGCGCCTACCTCGATCGAGATTCGCTCGCCTGCACGGTGTGGAACGATCGGCCATATGTTTGCCGTAGTTACAGCTGCGCGAACGACGCGATCGTGTGGGACGACTTCAAGGCACTGATTCCCGCGGAACGTGTGCGGAGGCTCAGCCGTACAAGGCGGCGCCAGGAGGTCTCGGATGAATGAGCTCGAAGGACGCGACGCAACACCTGGCAAGGCTACGGCCGAGCCGGCCGGCGAGACCGCAAAAGCCCCCGGCAAGCAGACTCTGAGCGAAGGCGGCGAAGGCGGCGATGTCGCGAAGCCCGACCCCGTGTTCTCGGGTGCCGAGCAGTGGGAGGCCGTGGAAGCCGCTCCCGACCGCGAGGAGGTAGCGGACGCTGGGGCCGATGACCAGCTCGCCGAGGTCCGTGCCGGCCTGCAGGAAGAGATGACGGCGCTCGCGGAGACCCATACGTGTCATGCCGGCTGCCTCCACGGACAGCTCGACTCGATGATGAGCGCGCAGACCAGCAACCACAGCGCGTTCAGGATCGCGCCGGGTGCGATCGAGGAAGCCGCCGAGCGCGAGCGCGCCGGCAAGGCGCCTGCCGCTGACGCCACGGCCGGCACAGCCACACCACCACCCCAACTCGCGGGCGGCAACGAAGCGCAGTCCGGGACCGGCAGCGACGAGGTCGGCCACTCCGGCACGGTCACCGCCGGCAAACCGGCCAAGTTCCCGAAGGTGTTCGGGCTCGCGTCGTGGAACTTCGGCAAGTTCACCTATCCCGATCTCAAGATCGATACCGCGCAGCAGCCCGACAAGAGCTGGGATGCGACGATCAAGACCACGACCTCGACCGACGCACCGACGAGCGCGATCGCGACGCCCGCCGGCGTGTATCCGCTCGGCGGCAACGAGCAGGTCTTCAATCCGACGGTGAACAAGAAGGTCCCGCTCAAGAAGCAGCTCGGGATCCGAGCGTCCGCGGCGGCTCAGATCGTGGTCGCCGAACAGGAGCACCTCGACGACATCACCCAGGCCTACAACATCACGTTGAAGGCTGCCGAGGCGGCGGTCAACGCGCAGGCGTCCAAGGCGTTCAACGCGGCGAGCAAGAAGGCCGCGCAGAAGCTCGCGACAGACAGCGTCAAGGCGGCGCTCGATCCGAAGCTCACCGCGGATCCCAAGAAGTGGCGCGCGATGCTGCAGACCTGCGCGAACCTGACGAAGTCGGGACGCGATGCATCGGGCTGGCACACGTTCGACTCGTTCGCGGACGTCGGCGACATCGACTTCACGGCGAAGACGATCACCTATCAGGTGATTAACAACCCGAAGGTCGGGTCCACGCCGTCGGCGACGCTGATCAAGCTCTGAGCGCTGTGCGTCCGTGAGACGCGTGCGGCTGCGCGCGGTCGATCTATCTGCACGAACGTGGCACGTGATTCGCTCCCAGAGAATCCGTGAGCGTGCGGTTACGGATCATGACGTACAACATCCGCAGCGGTCGCGGGCTCGACAATCGTGTCGACCTCGACCGGATCGCGGATGTGATCGGCGCGTTCGAGCCCGATATCGTCGCGCTCCAGGAGGTCGATGTGGGTCGCGCGCGCAGCGGCAGCGTCGACCAGGCCAGCTATCTCGCCCGGCGGCTCGCGATGACCGCGAGCTTCGCGCCGTGCATCGTTCGCGGTGATGACCGGTACGGGATCGCGACGTTGACCCGCCTGCCCGTGCTCGCGACCCGCCAGCTGACGCTCCCGCAACAGACCCACCGCCGTCGCTCCGAGCCTCGGTGCGCGCTGATGTCACGGCTCACCTGGGCGGGCGCCGGCCGCGAGCTCGACGTTATCAACACCCACCTGTCGATCTTGCCCGGCGAGCGCCCGGCTCAGGTCGCGATGATCGCCAGCGAGGCTCCTGCCGACGATCTCGTGATCTGCGGGGACTTCAACTGCACGCCATGGTCGCGATCGTTTCGCGTGCTGTGCTGCGGCCTCAAGTCGGCGACCGGCGCCTCGCGCAGCTGGCCATCTCGCCTGCCGTTGTTCCCGCTCGATCACATCCTCTACCGCGGACCGCTCTCGGTCATCCGCGCGGGGACGTGGACCGCGGGTGCCGCGAAACGCGCCTCCGACCATCTACCCGTGATCGCCGAGCTCCAGCGCGAGCTCGAGGAAGTTGCCGCATGACCCAGATCCTGATTCCCGGCCTGACCTGCGCGCAGGTGTTCAGCGAGCCGCGCTCGGACATCTCCACCGGCGTGCTCGCCGACGGCCATGACTTCTACAAGGCCTTGTACGTCGCGTGCCTCGAGGCCAAGCGCACGATCCTGATGGCGGGCTGGCAGTTCGCGAGCAAGGTCGAGCTGCTGCGCGGCGACGACGCGACCGACTGCGGCCATCCGACCCGACTCGTCGACTTCCTCGCCGACCTCTGCGAGGCTCGACCCGATCTCGACATCTACATGCTCGCGTGGGACGCGTCGCCGATCTTCACGTTCGAGCGCGAGCCACTGCAGCGCCTGATGTTCCAGTGCCGCGGCCACAAGCGCATCCACTACGTGATGGATAACGCGCACCCGACGGGCGCGAGCCACCACCAGAAGCTCGTCCTCGTCGACCGCGCGATCGCGTTCACCGGCGGCATGGATGTCTGCAACTCGCGGTGGGACGATCGCGATCACAAGGTCGACTCGCCACACCGCTGCGAGGGCAAGAAGCCGTACGCGCCCTATCACGACGTCCAGGCCTACGTAACCGGCGACCCCGTCGACGTGCTGCGCGAATGGTTCTGCGAGCGGTGGGAACGCGCGACCGGCAAGCCGCTGCAGCTCCCCGACGTGCCGCGCACCGAGATCGCGATCGAGCCGTCGTTCGACGTCACCGCACCGACGATCGCGCTGACCCGGACGTGGCCGCGCATGGAGGAGCCACCGACCGCGCCGATCAAGGAGATCTACGAGCTGCACCTCCGCGCGATCGCGGCGGCCGAGCGGCTGATCTACATCGAGAACCAGTACCTGTCGTGTAACGAGATCGGGGATGCCATCGAGCGCCGGATGCGCGGCGAAGGCGATCGCAAGCTCGACATCGTGATCGTGCTTCCCGAGAAGAGCGCGGGCTTCAAGGAGCGGATCTCGATCGGCATCTACCAGCAGCGAATCCTCGAGCGGCTCGGCGAGGTCGCGAGAGAGACCGGTCACCGGCTCGGCGTCTACTACAGCTGCGACTGCGGTAAGCGCGGCGAGGTGCCGGTGTTCATCCACGCCAAGGTGCTCGCCGTCGACGATCGGTTCCTGCTCGTCAGCTCGGCGAATACGTCGAACCGCAGCATGGGATTTGACACCGAGCTCGGGCTCGCCTGGGAAGCGCCGACGCCGACCGACTCGTTGCGCGCCGCGCGCCTCGAGCTCCTCGCCGAGCATGCCGGCGTACCGCGCGCGGAGGCCGATGCGCGGTTCGGGGAGCCAGAGGGTCTCGTCGCTCGGCTCGACGATCTCGCGCGCGCGAAGTCTCACAAGCTGCGGATCCATCGTCGCAACGTCGACGAGAAGCCTGGGTGGTTGCTTCGCAAGCTGCTGCCCGACGGTCAGACGCCGTTCGATCCCGACGACCCGAAGTCGTTCGAGGAGGCGATGCCCGAGCCCGAGGCCTGGCTCGATCGCGTGATCCGAGATCCGCTGGTGTTCCTCGCGCGCGGCGGCCGCAACGTCCGCGCGCGGTTCGCGCACCGCAAGCTCAAGGCCTGAAATTAAATTAACCCGAGAGCTGGCCGCTCGTCGGGATCCGCGATCCGAGCCGTGCGATCTCGTCCGAGGTCAGGCCGCTCGACGCCTCGATCGTCACGCTCGCCGCACGGCCGGTCCCGATCTCGGTCGCCGTGATCTCGAGGATGCCGTCCGCATCCATCGTGAAGCTGACCTCGACCTTGGTCTGCCCGCGCGGTGCCGCCTTGAGATCGCCGAGCACGAACCGACCGAGCCGGCGATTGCGCGACGCGAGCTCGTTCTCGCCCTGGTGGATCTCGATCGCGACGAAGGTCTGGTTGTCCTCGGTCGTCGCGAACACCTTCTTCGCACGCGTCGGGATGCTCGTGTTCGCGGAGATCACGACGGACATCCGGTCGCCGGCGACCTTGACGCCCATGTTGTGCGGCGTGACGTCGAGGAGCACGACCTCCTGGAGCTCGCCACCCATGATCCCGGAGTGCACGGCCGCGCCCATCGCGACGATCTCGTCGGGGTTCACGCCCTTGCTCGCCGGCTTGCCGAAGATCCGCACGGCGCGCTCCTGGACCGCGGGCATCCGCGTCATGCCGCCGACGAGGAGCACCTGATCGATGTCCTGCGGGTTGCAGTGCGCATCGGCCAGCGCCTTGAGGCACGGCGCCTCGAGCCGCTCGAGTAACGACTTGCACGCGCGCTCGAGCTGACCGCGCTCGAGCTCCTTCATCAGGTGGATCGGCCCGCTCGCACCGGCCGCGATGAACGGCAGGTTGACGTCGGTCGTCATCGCGCTCGAGAGCTCGATCTTCGCGCGCTCGCCGGCTTCCTTGAGGCGCTGCAGCGCGACCGAGTCGCGACGTAGATCCATGCCGTGCTCGGCCGCGAAGTGATCGGCGAGCAGGTCGATGATCACGCGGTCGAAGTCATCGCCGCCGAGCGTGGTGTCGCCGTGGGTAGCGAGCACCTCGAAGACGCCGTTCTCGATCGCGAGGATCGAGATATCGAAGGTGCCACCGCCGAGATCGAACACGGCGAGCCGCTGGTTGTGCTGGTGCTGGATGCCGTACGCGAGCGCGGCCGCGGTCGGCTCGTTGAGGATCGCGCGGACCGTGAGCCCCGCGATCGCACCGGCGTCCTTGGTCGCCTGGCGCTGGACGTCGTCGAAGTACGCCGGGACGGTCACGACCGCCTCGGCGATCTGCTCGCCGAGATAGTCCTCGGCCACCCGCTTCATCTTCGCGAGCACGTGGGCCGAGATCTCCTGCGGCGACCTCGGAACTCCCGCGATCTCGACCCAGGCGTCGCCATTCTTGGCCGCGACGATCGCGTACGGCAGGCGGGTCGCGAGGTGCTGGACGTCGCGGTCGTTGGCCTTGCGACCGATGAGCCGCTTCGCACCGTAGACGGTGCGCATCGGGTTCGTGACCATCTGCCGCTTGCTCGCGGCACCGACGACGACATCACCGTCAGCGTTCCACGACACCATCGACGGCGTGGTTCGCCCGCCCTCCTGGTTGTGGATGACGGTGGGCTCTCCGCCCTCCAGCACCGACACACAGGAGTTGGTGGTGCCCAGATCGATCCCGATGACGCGGCCCATCTGTGGCCGGCACTATACCCTGACTTCGGGCCTACTTGCGTCGGGTGAACAGCTCGGCGAGCGCAGTCTTCGCGACCTGGAGATCTGGATCGAGCTGCAAGGCGGTATCGAGCTCGACGCGGGCCTCGTCGCGTCGGTTCGACAGCTGCGCCTCGCGGCCCTTCGCGTAGGCGAGCATCGCTTGATAGCGAGTGGCCGTGGGCGCGCGCTTGATCAGCGCGTTCAACGCGGCCCTCGCCTGTTCCCAGAGCCCCTTCTGCAGCAGCTCGTGGATCGCGACGAGCTCGGGCTCGCCGGCGGGCCGCGTTCCAGTCGCCGGAGC
>JACCTC010000323.1 GCA_013812655.1 Deltaproteobacteria bacterium
CGAGGCCGTCGCGTACGGGCAGCACCGCGATCGCGCGGCCGCTGCCGTCGGGCAGGAGCTCGGAGAACGCGCCGGCAAGCTCGCGCGCGCGCACCGGATCGTCACCACGCGCGGCGATCGTGGCGGCCTCGCGATCGATCGCTGCACGCGCGGCGCCGACGGTGCGATCGAAGCGCGAGGCGGCGTCGTAGAACAGCTTGTCGTTCGGGCTCCCGCCGGCGACGAGCGGGCGCCAGCCGCGAGTGTCGCGGACCGGGCGGTGGCGCAGGTATGGATGAGCCTTCGACGGCACCGCCGCGCCGACGACGACGGCATGGACGTCGGGCAGCGGCGCACGACCGTCGGCGAGCGCGGTGACCGCGCGATTGGCGTGGGCGAGCTGGCGCTCGGCGAGCTCGTGGTTCCGGACCGCGACGAACGCGACCGTCGCGATCACGATCGCGAGCGCCGCGCCGAAGGCGAAGTCGCGGAGCTGCCGGACGACGGGGTGAGACATCGACGGCCCGGGCTACTGCGGACCGGCGAGGTAGCGCGCGACCTCGCGCTCGACGGAGAGGAGCTGACTGGATGGCTCGGCGCGGCCGGCGATCACCTCGCCGAGCGCCGTCTTGTAGGGCGTCCACAGCATGCGCATCGCCGAGCCCTTCGGCATCGCGACGGTGTGCTCGAGCTGCGCGCGGAACGCGAGGAGCGCACGGTCGCGCGCGACCTCGGCGTCGTCGTATGCACGCGGGTTGGGCACGACCTGGCGGGCGAGCTTCGCGCGCTCGATCGCGGCGATGTCGGAGGTCAGCGCGTCCATCACCGCGAACGCCGTCTCCTTGTCACGCGCGCGGGCCGACATCAGGACGCCCTCGGCGCCGAGGAACGGTGCTGCGTGCTTGCCGGTCGCGCTGACGATGGGCAGGGTCGTGACCTGCCACGGCACGCCGGTGGCAATGTCGGCGACGAACCACGGACCCGAGATCACGGTCGCGGCCTTGCCCTCGTTGAACAGCGTCGCGACGAGCGGGCCCTCGGCGTGGGGTGGGGTCACGCCCTTGTCGACGAGCGCGCGCGCGAACGTCATCGCGGCTGCGGCCTCGGGCGTCGCGATCGCGAGCTTGCCATCGTCGCCCATGATCTTGCCGCCGTGGCCGAACAGCCACGGTGCGTGGCCGTAGAGATCGACGTTCGCGTAGGCGATCGCGTAACCGTTCTTCGCGCGCATGGCCGGGGCGAGCGCGATCAGCTCGTCGGTGGTGGCCGGCGGCGTCGCGACGAGGTCGGTGCGATAGAACAGCGCGAGTGACTTCACGGTCATCGGCAGGCCCCACAGCGAGCCGCGGTACGCCATGGACTCGACACTCTCGGGCGTGAACCGGCTGGCGCGCGGGTCGTCGACCCAGAACTCGATCGGCTCGATCACGCCGGAGTCCGCCCAGTCGCCGACGCGGTCCTGTGGATAGATGAAGAGGTCGGGCCCATTGCCGCCCGGGATCGCGGAGGTGATCTTGTCGGCGAACGCGCCGTACGGGACCGCGACGATCTCGAGCTGGTGGTCGCGATGCTCCGCGTTCCAGCGGGCCGCGGTGACCTCGAGCGCTTCGCGCTCCGCGCCGTTATAGGCGTGCCAGAGCACGATGCCCTGCGCGCGATCGCAGGCGCCGAGCAGGGCGATCACGATCACGATCGGCAGCAGCAGCAGGCCATCGACCGTAGGGGAGCGAGGCCGTCTGGCCGAGCGACCGCGAAGGTCACAATTGACGAGGGAGCGTTCACCGTCACGCGTGACCGCAACGACCACGCCATCGGAGATCTCGCCGTGCTGCGTGGCCAGTGCGGGGTCGGCGACCGGCGGCGGCGTGGTGCCGACCGCGCGTGGTGCTGGCTCGCGCGAGCTGTCCGGCGTCCGGACAGGCCGCCAGCCGAGTGCGTTGCGGATGTGCTCGTCGCGCCGGGTCACAGCCGGACCTCGGTGGTGCCGTCGAACAGGTGCACCGTGCGCGGATCGAACCAGACCTCGACGGTATCGCCCGTGCGCGGGGCGGAGCCGGCCTCGGTGCGGACGGTGAGCGGGCCGGCGGCCGAGTCGACGTGGAGCACGACCTCGGCGCCAAGGACCTCGCGCATCGCGACCTCGCCGGAGAGGCCGATCGAGCCATCGTGGTTCGCGAGCGACAGCCGCTCGGGACGGATGCCGACGACGAGCTTGTCGCTGCCGTTCGCGGGGCGCAGCGCCGAGCCGCGGTCGGCGAGCGGGATCTCGAACCCGGGGCCGCGGGCGGCGCGACTCTCCCCGGTCTGCGCCATGTTCGCGGCGAGAAAGTTCATCGACGGCGTCCCGAAGAAGCCGGCGACGAAGCGGTTCGCGGGGCGCTCGTAGATGTCGACCGGCGTGCCGATCTGCTGCACGACTCCGTCCTTCAGGACGACGATCTGGTCGGCGAGCGTCATCGCCTCGATCTGATCGTGCGTCACGTACATCGACGTCGTCTTCGACGCGAGGTGGATGCGCGCGATCTCGCGGCGCATGTCGCCGCGTAGCTTGGCGTCGAGGTTCGACAGCGGCTCGTCGAACAGGAACACCTTCGGCTCGCGCACGACCGCGCGACCGATCGCGACGCGCTGACGCTGGCCACCGGAGAGCGCCTTCGGGCGGCGCTCGAGGTACGCCGTCAGGCCCAGGCTGTCGGCGGCAGCGTTGACCCGGCTGCGGATCTCGGCCTCGGGGAGGTGCTTGATGCGAAGCCCGAACGCCATGTTCTCGAACACGGACATGTGCGGATAGAGCGCGTAGCTCTGGAACACCATCGCGATGTCGCGCTCGGCCGGCGGCAGGTTCGTGACGTCGCGGCCCGCGATCTTGATCGTCCCCGCCGTCGGCTCCTCGAGGCCGGCGACCATTCGCAGGGTCGTCGACTTGCCGCAGCCGCTCGGGCCGACCAGCACGGCCATCTCGCCGGACGGGATGGTCAGGTCGAGATCGGGGATCACGGGGTGGGCGACGCCGTCGTAGATCTTGCGAATCCCGCGGAGCTGGAGCTCGGACACGGTGCCCGGTCGAGCAAACCTCACGCCATCTTCAACCCCGCGTGTTTCCTGGATAACGATCCAGCGCGTTGCCGGATACAACGAGCGGCTCGTGCGGACGACAACGCCCCGTGCGCCGGCGCGAACGTCTCCGGCACGCAGCGACGTCACCCCAGCTCCATGCCCGTGCGTGGTGCGCGCTGCGGCCACCCGCGGCGACGGCGCAAGGTGCGCGCGGATTGTCGCGTCGGATCGCAACGCTCGATGGCGAGGTACTACAAGGCGAAGGTCGCGACCGACGTGTCACTCACGAGCCGTACCGCCCGCTGAGCCCGGTCGCGATCGAGCGCTTGATCCGGGTCACATCGATCGGTAGGACGGCCCGATGACGACCCGACTCATCTGTACGGACGCTGGCTCGAACAAATTCTGGGAGGGTCGTGTTGAAGGCTCGACGCTGCACGTGCGCTGGGGGACGCTGGGGGCAAACGGGCAGACCAAGGATAAGCCGCACGTCGACGCCGCGAGTGCCGAGCGCGAGCTCCAGAAGCTGATCGCGGAGAAGCTCGCGAAGGGCTATCGCCACGACGATGGCAACCACGCAGTCGACGTGGCCTCGGACACGAAGGCAACACCGTCGGCTGGGGTGCCACCGACGTCCGCTCCGGTCGAGAAGCCCAAGAAGGCGAAGAAGAGCTCGCTGACGGTCAAAGCTGCCAAGGCAATGCTCGCGGCGGGGGATGTCTCGTCGGTCAGAGATGCCATCGCTAACGACCCTGGAGTGCTCGAGAGGTTCGAGTCCATCGCCATGGACTTGTTCACCAAGCCCCACCCCGGTCAGTCACCGGAGATCGCACGCGACCGCCGTGCGGTGCTGTTCGCGCTCCTGGAGGCAGGTCTGTCCCCGAGCGCCGTTGCCGCCGGAGTCGCCTCGACGTCGTGGGTCCTGGAGACACAGGACAAGCTCGAGCTTCTCGAGGCGCACTGGGACAAGCTCGATACAGGTGCGAGGAGAGATGTCGTCGAGTCATTCATCATGAGCTTGGATGCGTCACGCATCGAGTTCGTCATGCGCCGAGCAGACGTCGAGCCGGCGTTCCTGGTCCTGCGCCACCATACGCGAACGACTCCCGAAGCGTTCGGTCGTCTGGTAGCGCGGTTCTCCCCGGCGGAGCGCGACCGTACCTCCAACCATCCATTCTATGAAGTCTGGCTTGGTGACAAGCGCGGGCGCCTTCGCAACAACGCGTACGGGTGGGGGCTCGTGCACCAGGCGGTGAGCGAGCTTGCACCTGCATTCTTGAAGGTGCTCCTCGAACGTGGTGCCAACCCCGCACTCCAAACAACGCAGCCGAACAACTGTACCGTCCTGAGCTCGCGGCATCCGCTCAAGGGTGGAGACTTCGTCGAAATCGCGGTTCCTGTTGGCGCAACCGCGCTCGACATGGCGATGCGATGTCAGCAGACACTCGCAGACGTCGTCCGCAAGTCAGTAGCCGCGTGCGAGTCCGTGACTGGTAGCGAGAAGCTTCGTTGCGAGCGAAATCAGGCCGAGCAGAACGCGACGCTGGACCGTTATGGTGAGGTCGTCGAGCTCCTGCAGAGCCGAGGCGTCGCGGCAAACCCAGCGATGACTCGTGCAGCGAAGCCGGCTTACGACGTGAATGCAGCGCTCGAGCTGTATCTGGCGCTGTGCGGCGCGCTCGGGCAGGACGTGATCGCGGCGCGTGCGCAGGCAACCCGTGTCGAGCCGCAAGCCAACGTCGTTAGCTACTGGCGCGCACTCGCCGAAGACAACAAGGCACTCCGCACGCGGCTCGTCGACGACGGACTGGCGGGCTTGCTCGTCGAGTCCAGGGCGTTCTACGACGACAGCTATCTATCCGGCGAGGCAGCGAACGTCGCAGGGCGAGGCGAGCTGCTTCACGCGCTTGACGCGGACGCCTGGTACGACGTCGAGGGCGTCATCTATCGGATTCACCCGGAGGGTGCGTGGAAGGTGGGCACGTACGCGGAGTGCATGGCGCTGCTCCGCGACAAGCTTGCCACGTCAGTGTGAGTGCCCTCTCCACCCGCCGCGAACAGCGCGCCGTCGATGACGCCGCAGCACATGCCGCCTCGCGCCGTCGGCATCGGAGCGCGTGACAGGTAGACCTGGGGAAAGCGGAGAGTGGCGGATCGCGCCGGCGCGAGGCCGCCCGCGATCCCGACCACCACGCCGACGAGGTGCGCGAGCGGGACCTGGCGAAGGCCGGCGCCGAGATCCATCGGCAACGCCGGCGCACCGGTGACGAGCTCGTAGAGCGGCTTCGTCGCGATCACGAGCGCGAGCGCGACGACGGCGAGCCGCACACGACCGCGGCGCTGGGTGACCTCGAACGCGAGCGCGGCGGCGAGCAGCGCGTGCGAGAGCCCGGAGAGTCCGCAGTACCAGCTTGCCTCGCCGGCGGCGAGCACCGCGATCGCCGGCAGCACGAGTCCCACGACGACGATCGGCAGGAACCGGCGGCCGAGCGGCGCCTCGTACGCGATACCCGCGAGCGCGACGAGCGCGAGATCGCGGACGAGGTGGCCGGTCGTCGCGTGCACGAACGGTCCGCTGATCGCGCGCCACAGCTCACCGCGTGCGATCCGAGCGTCGGCGACGAGGAGATCGGCGACTGCCGGGGACGCGAACGCCGCCGCCGTCGCGAGCAGAGCGAGCAACGCGATCGCGATCGTCCACGGGAAGTCGCAGCGTACGCGCATCACCGCATCCGACGCAGCGTCCACGCGAGCGGGAGGAGGGCAAGGGCGAGCAGGAGCGTCAGCAGATCGACGTCACCGCCGCCACCCCAGCCGCCACCGCCGTAGTCGCTGCTCGACGAGCGGCGCGATGACGATGGCGACGATCTTCGCGAGGCGGTGTACGTCGGCGGTGCGTCCTCGGCGGGGCCGATCGCGGTGTCACCGTTGACGCCGGCGGGCATCAGCGCGGGTTGCTCGACGAGCTTCGAGGCGCCGCCCGGCTGGACGACGCGCGTGCGGTCGACGGCGACGAAGGACGTGTAGGCGGTCACCATGTGGAAGGCGAGGCCGAGCTCGGTGACCTGCGAGACGACGCTCGAGCTGACGGTTTCGCCGGCGGTCTCGAGGAGCTCGTCGATCCGCTTGCGCGCCCACAGGGCCGCGACCGGTTCGGCGTCGACGCGGTCGGGCAGGGTGACGGTGACCGGGATCGAGATGCGGCGGCCGGCGGTCGTGGCGCTGACCGTGATCCTGGCCTGGCCGGGCTGCGTGTAGATGCCGCTCACGACGAGCGGCATGCCGGCGTAGACGTCGGGGATCGCGGCGGGCGTGACGCCACCGACGGCGAGGCCGTTCCACTCGATCTTGATGTCGGTGAGGTACGGGTACGCGGTGCGGCGCACCAGCGAGGTGCCGAGCTCCTGTGCGTTCTCGCCGAGGTTCAGGTAGCTCGGGAAGCCGCGGCCGGCGACGGCGAGCTGGTTGAGCAAGGACCGGTTCGGCGCACTGCCGACGCCGACGGTGTAGATCCGGTTGTGCCCGAGGTCCGTGCGGGCCGCGCTGACGATCACGTCGTCGTTGCCGACGTAGCCGTCGGTGAGGAAGTAGACCATCCGCACGCGATCGACGCCCGGGTCGGTGGCGAGCGCCGCGGCGATCGCGGTGCCCATCTCGGTGCCACCGCCCGCGTGCAGCCCCTCGAGGAAGGCCTGGCCTGCGGCCTTGTTTGCGGGCGTGCCGTAGACCGGCTGCTCGCTCATCGCGTCGATGCTGCCGGCGAAGCCGATGATGTCGAAGGTATCTTGTGGTCCGAGCGAGTCGACGAGCGCGCTCGCGAGCGCCTTGGCCTGCGCGATCGGCTGGCCATTCATCGAGCCCGAGGTGTCGATCACGATCATCACCTCGCGTGGCGTGATGTCACCGGTGCGATAGGTCGCCTTCGGCTGCACGACGAGCGTGAAGTAGCCGCGGTCGTCGGTGCGATGCGCGAGCACGCCGACCATCGTGGTGTCGGCGGCAGTCCTGTAGCGGACGACGAGATCTCGGTTCGGTAGCTCGCCCTCGCCGGCGAGCTCGATGTGGCGGCGCGTCGGGGACGGGTTCGTGACGCGGAGCTGGTGCGACGGGCTCGACACGCCGAGCACGGGGACGCCGGCATCGACGTCGGCGGTGAAGCTGATCGTGCTGCCGGCGACGGTCGGGCTCGCATAGGGGATCGACGTCACGCCGCCGCGGCCCACCGTGCCCGCGTGATGCGCACCGACGGGCGACTTGCCGAGCGCCTCGGCGGGCAGGTAGCGCGGCCCGACGACGAACGGGAACGCGATCTCGTACTGACCCTCGTCGTAGTCGAGGAGCTCGACGTACTCGAACCGCACCTTGATCGTCTCGCGCGGCGCGATGTTCGCGATTCGCTGCTTGAAGACGTTGCGCTTCTCCTGTTCGAGCAGCGCCGCGGTGTGGCCCGACGCGCGCGCCTCTTCATAGGTCGCGCGGGCCTCGGCCTTCTTCTTGATCACGCCGGCGACCGTGCGCTCGCCGATCACGATCGCGTACTCGGTCACGGCGGCCTCGTCGCCGAGCGGAAACACGTAGACCGCGTCGATCGGCTCGTCGTACGGATTCTCGAACGTCTGCTCGATCGTGTAGATCGCCGACATCCCCGACACCTTCGTGCGGACGTCGGTGTGGCGGAGCGGGAACGCGATCGCCTGCATCTCCCCGCTCGCAAGCGTTCGCTTGCTCGCTCCATCTCGGGCACCGGCGGGATCGCGCATCGGCCGCGGCGCGACGAACCGGAGCTCGCCACCACCGACCGGGATCTCGTCCATGGCGGCGTAGCTCTCGGTCACCTCGATCGAGACGTGGACGTCGGCGTGCATCGTCTCGCCGCCACCGGCGTCGCGTGCAACCGAACCGCAGGCTGCCAGGACCGCAGGGACGACCGCGGCGCACATGGCCAGGACGAGCTTGGATCCGAGCTTGAAATCGGGCGAACGACGGACTCGTGACATGCCTGCCTCCTCGTGAATGGTCCCAGCGTGAAGGGCGCGTCGTGCTGCGGCCCGTCGGATCACGTCCAGTTCACGAAGAGCCGGGACATTGCCCGGTGATGCCGCGCGAGTGCCCCGTGTAGCGCCGCGTCATGACCACCGCCTGCCGGTAATTGACCGATCGCCGAGAACGGGTTACGCGTATGTTTCCTCATGGCACGTCCCATCCCTCGACGGCCGAGCTCCTTCCTGGCGGGCCGCCGGCGGGCGCGGAGGGCTGCGCAGATGTTGCCAGTGGGGCTACCAGGTCCGCTCCGCACCGCGTCGAGCCCGGTCACCGGCGGCTCGCTGCGCGTGCTCGGGTCAGGCGAGGTCGCGTTCCAGTCGATCGTCGAGCGCGTCCGCAACGCCGAGAAATCCGTCGAGATCCGCGCGTTCCTGTGGCGTGACGACGAGGCCGGCAACATCCTCGGCGATGCCGTGCTCGCCGCCGCCGATCGCGGCGCACGCGTCACGATCCACAAGGACAAGATCGCCGCGGTCTACGAGTACACCGGCGGCAACAAGCAGAGCTTCTTCCACAAGCGCGTCGATCCGATCCGCGGGTTCCAGGCGTGGTTCCTCGGCGCGGTCTATCGCGCACCGGGCTCGTTCAAGCAGCGGCCGAACGATCTCGCGCAGCGGATCGTCGCGCACCCGAACATCCGCGTCGAGCACCAGCGCAAGCGCTTCGATCACAGCAAGATCTACATCGTCGACGATCACTACCTCGCGCTCGGCTCGATGGGCATCGGCGACAACCACCGCCACGAGTGGATCGACGTGATGGTCGCGGCCGAAGGCCAGGAATACGTCGAGCGGCTGCGCGAGCGCATGGCAGGCCTCGACGAGTTCGATCCGTCACGCGGGCTCGACTTCCTCGTGCATAGCCGCGAGGCGCACCGCAAGAAGAGCTGCCCGATGATCAGCCACCGGCTCGCGCTGATGGACGCGGCCGAGAAGTCGCTGACCGTCGAGATGGCGTATCTCGGCGACAACCGGTTCACCGCGGCGCTCGCGCGCGCCGTCCAGCGCGGCGTCGACGTCACGCTCGTCACCGCCGATCAGGCCGACGTGCTCGCGAACATCAACCGCGCGACCTGCGACGCGCTGATGCGGTTGACCGGCGCACCGCAGAACCTGACGATCGTGCTGCTCCCGCGGATGGTGCACAGCAAGGTCGTCGTGATCGATCACCGGTTCTGCGATGTCGGCTCGGCGAACTTCACGTCGCTCTCGCACGGTGTCTACGACGAGATCAACCTCTACGCGGACAGCGAGTCGTTCGCGCTGGAGCTCGAGCGCGAGATCGCGAGCCACTGCCAGGACGGCCGGATCGCCGATGCCCGGCTGTCGTACCGCAAGATGTACTCGGGCCTCGAGCGCTGGGTGATGGCATACCAGTCGCGACGAGGCGGATGATGGCCGCGCCGGTCCCTCCTGCCGATCCGGGCGAACGCGCGAAGCAGGAGCGACGCCGTCAGATCCTCGGCGCAGCGAAGGCGGTCTTCGCCGAGGCCGGCTATCACGGCGCGTCGATCCACGCGATCATCGAGCGTGCGCAGATCGCGCGCGGCACGTTCTACCTGTACTTCGAGAGCAAGGCCGCCGTCTTCGACTCGATCCTCGACCAGGCGATGGCCGAGCTGCGCTCGCGGATCCGTCGGATCGACGTCGTCGATCCCGGCGCGCCCGCACCCCAGGTGCAGCTCCGCGAACAGGTCGTCGCGACGCTCGAGTACGTCGTGCGCGATCGCGCGCTCGCGACGATCTTGCTGTCCGCGGGCCACACACCCGAAGCCGAGGCGAGCGAGCGGCTCGAGCAGTTCTTCACCGAGACCCGCGATCTGCTGAAGCGCGCGATGGAGACCGGGATGGAGATCGGCCTCCTGCGCCCCTGTCAGCCCGACCTCGTCGCGGCCGCGATGCTCGGCATGATCCGCGGCGTGATCGAGTTCGTCGTCCAGCAGGGTGACGACGCGAAGGTCGACGACGTCGTCAGCGAGATGCTGCACGTCGCGCTACGCGGCGTGCTGAAGACGTAGTCACTCGAACGTGGCGGCGTTGATCGCCGCCGGCGGGCTCGTCACGCCGGTCACGTCACCTGCGCGTCGGCGAATCTCGATGATGCCCGCTGCACCACCGCCGCCGCCACCGCGATTCGTGTTCGTCACGGCTCCCGAAACCGGGTCGGTGACGTTGAGGTTGTAGCTCGCGCCGTTCGTTGGCAACGTCGCGCCCGCGCCGCCATTGCCACCGCGCGCTGGACCGCCGGCGCCCGTGTAGTTGCCGCCGAGCGCGGGGTTCGCGGTCGACACGCTGCCGCGC
>JACCTC010000304.1 GCA_013812655.1 Deltaproteobacteria bacterium
GAGCACGGCCGCGAGCAGCGCGACCCGGAACCCGGGCTCGCCGATCGGCAGGGCACCGGCGACGCTCGCGAGCAGACCGAACAGCGGCGCGCTCGCCGTGCGCTCGAGCTGGGTCGCGAGCACCGCCTCGCTCGACGACACCAGCCAGCCCGGGCCGCCAGCCGCCCCCGCGACGAGGATGACCAGTGCGAGCGCGAGCAGGACGCGATCGGCAATCCAGGTCCAGCGATCGCCGGCATCCATGTCGCGCGGCAGCGTGCCACGAACGCGAGGACTCGGATAAGATGGCCGAGGGACAGAAATGGCGTCGATCCGGATCGTCGATGTTTGGCTGCGCAGCCCCGCCTCGCCGCCCAGTCACTATCGATCGGTCATGGTGATCGCCGAGAAGTGGGCCGAGCAACGCGTGCTGATGCGCGCGTACGCCGAGAGCCGCGACCAGACCCGGCCGACGATCACGCTCCACGGGATCGAGCTCGCGATCGGACCCGCGGGGCTCGACCTCAACGGCTCGTGGGGCATCCACGTCGGTGAACCGTCCGACGGCCGCGCACAGGAGATCAAGGCGCAGCTCGAGGGCGCCGCGCGCCGGCTCGCCGGCTCGAAGGGAAACCCGCCGCGGCTCGCCGACGAGGAGCCGACGTTCGACCGCGAGCCCACCGCGAACTGGGGACCCGGAGCGCCCCGGATCCTGCCGAAGCGGCCGGACGTGCACGCCCACACGCCACAGGTCCAGCACGTCGCGACCGCCGGCGCCGCTCGGATCCCGCACGCCCAGGCCGCGAGCTTCGTGCCCGGGATGCAGGTCGTCCATCACGTGCCAGCGCCACACCCGGTCGCCGCACCGTCGAACCCCGAGGTCCGCACCGCGCCACTCCAGCGCTCCCGGTCGCGGACCCGCCAGCCCCCGCTTGGCGGCAACCGTGGCACCGCGCTCGGCTACACGTCGGGATCCGGAGCGCAATCGGCGGTGGTCCGACTCGGGCTGACGCCTCAGGTGTCGGCGCGGCTCGGGCGGCTCGTCGATCGCGTCGTCCCCCAGGACTTTCACATCGATCCGGCGGAACGACGCGTACTCAATGCGCTCGGCGATGGCGAGCTGACCGCCCGGGCGATCGGTCAGATGGTCGATGTCGCCGACGCCGTGAGCTTCATGGAGGAGCTGACGCGCAAGCTCGAGAGTTACAGCCTCGATCTCGTCGAGCCCGGCGATCCGCACGGCAACGAACCGACGTATCGGCTCCGCAGATAGCCGCTCGCGTTTCCGGTTACGAGCGGGTTGTGGTAAGCCCGCCTGCCGCCATGCAGGTACGCATCGAAGACGTTTCGCCCGTCGAGAAGAAGATGTTCGTCGAGATCCCGTGGGAGACCGTGAGCCAGCGGCTCGGGAACGCCTACAAGGAGCTCGGCAAGGGCGTCGCCCTCAAGGGATTCCGCAAGGGCAAGGTGCCGCGCCCGGTGCTCGAGCAGGTCTACGGCCAGCGTGTGAACGCCGAGGTCGCCTACGAGCTCGTGCGCGAATCGTTCTTCCGCGCGAACCAGGAGCATCAGCTCGCGGCCGTTGCCGAGCCTCGCGTCGAGGAAGCCGCCGCGATCAAGAAGGGCCAGCCCTTCACGTTCGCCGCGATCATCGAGGTTCGTGGCGAGGTCGCGCCCCAGGACTACAAGGGCCTCGCGATCGAGAAGCGCAAGCTCGCGATCCCCGAGACCGCGGTCGACGAAGCACTCGCCGCGCTGCGCCGCGAGCACACCGAGCTGCGCCCGATCGAAGGGCGCGACGTCACCGCCGCCGGCGACATCGTCGGCCTCAGCGTCAGCGGGACGATCGGCGAGCACCAGATCAACCAGCCGCAGTTCGCGGTCGATCTCGATGACGAGGAGCGCGAGCCGCTGCCGGGGATGCGCCAGGCGCTTCTCGGGATTCCGCTCGACAGCAAGGATCAGAAGCTCGAGCTCCAGATCCCCGAAGACTACAAGGACGAGTCGATCCGCGGCCGCAAGGCCGAGCTGACGTTCACGGTCCTCGAGGTCCGCGCGAAGGAAGTGCCCGCGCTCGACGACGAGTTCGCGAAGGACACCGGCAAGGCCGATACCCTCGACGGGCTGCGCGCGGCGCTCCGCAAGGACCTCGAGGAGCGCGAGAGCGAGACGATCGATCGCGAGGCGCGCGAGGGCGTGCTCCGCGAGCTGGTGAAGAAGAACCAGATCCCGATCGCGGCCTCGCTCGTCGAGCGCGCGGTCGAGATGCAGTACCAGCGGCTTCGCCAGATGCTCGGCATGAAGCCGGACCGCAAGGATCCGACGGCAGGTCTCACCGACGATCTCCGCGAGAAGATGCGGCCGCAGGGCGCCGACGAGGTCCGCGGCCAGCTGCTGCTCGAGGCGATCGCCGACAAGGAGACCATCGCGGTCACCGACCAGGAGCTGAACAAGCACGTCGACGAGACCGCGAAGGCGCGCAACATCGCGCCCGCGAAGCTGCGTGCCGAGTGGCAGCGCGACGGTCGGATCGACAACGTCACGTACTCGCTGCGTCAGGACAAGGTGCTGAAGTACCTCGTCGAGCAGGCGACGGTCACCGAGGTCGAGACGCTGTCGCAGCCCGGCACGCCGCTTCCCGGGGTGTCGGAAGGCGTGTCGGAAGGCGAGGCCCACGAGGGCCACGTCCACGGCCCCGACTGCAACCACTGAGACCGCGCCGCGGCTTCGCCTGCGCGATCGCGCAGGCGGCTCACCCAGCTTGACAGCAACGATAGCAGTGCCATCATTGATGGCATGGCCAGCATCACGATCCGCGATCTCGATCCTGACCTCAAGGAACGTCTTCGGGTTCGCGCGGCCCAGCATGGTCGCTCCATGGAAGAAGAGGCCCGCGTGATCTTGCGATCCGCGATCGCGGAGGGAGCGGCGAGCTCCACGCGGCTTGCCGACTCCATCCAGCGTCGATTCCGGACCGCCGGAGGTATCGAGCTCGAGTTGCCACTTCGCGAGCCGACGCGCTCGCCGCCAAGACCGCGATGATCGTCCTCGACACGAATGTCATCTCGGAGCTGATGCGCGGAACACCATCCCCCGCGGTCGTCCTCTGGGTGAACAGCAAGGCCGCAACGAGCCTGTACACCACGAGCGTCACGCAGGCGGAGATCCTCCACGGCATCCTGCTGCTGCCCAAAGGAAAACGCCGCGATGCGATCGCCACAGCGGCCGATGAGATGTTCGAGCGCGACTTCGCCAGCCGCATCCTCGGGTTCGGCAGTGATGCCGCCGCAGCGTATGCGACGATTGCTGCCACACGTCGCCGCGCGGGCCGTCCGATCGCCGCATTCGATGCTCAGATCGCGGCGATCGCCCGATCGAACGACGCAGACCTCGCGACGCGAAACATCGCGGACTTCGAGGATTGCGGGATCGACCTGATCGATCCATGGAATGCGCGACGCTGACCGCGG
Organism: Deltaproteobacteria bacterium; assembly: GCA_013812655.1. Lineage (GTDB taxonomy): Bacteria > Myxococcota_A > Polyangia > Haliangiales > Haliangiaceae > JABFXX01. Next base: position 3,450 of record JACCTC010000304.1, read on the forward strand.
GAAGGCGCGACACCCGCAACGCAGGCGACGAAAGACGCGAACGCTACGGGCGAACGGTCGCGGCGAGCCCGGCCTGGAGCTCGGCACCCGTGGTGCCCTCGAGCTCGGCCTCGACGATGATCATGCCGGACGCCGGATCGATCGCCGGCGAGACCTGCTTGACGGTCGCGTTGATCGGCTTGGGCACCGTCTCGACGGTCGCGCTGACCTTCGTGCCGACGGTGATCGTCCGGCCGAGCTGCGGCGGGACCGCGAACCGCAGACGCATGCTGCCGTGGCCGACGATCCGCAGGATCGCCGCGCCGGCCTCGACGCGGTTTCCGGCATCGCGGTAGCGCATCGCCACGGTGCCCGCGAACGGCGCGCGCAGGCTCGCGTTGTTGACGTGATCCTTCGCGGTCTGCGCGCGCGCGGCCTCGGCGGCCTGCGTCGAGCGTACGCGCTCTGCCACCGCCTGGGCGCGCTTCACGCCGAGCCGTGCCTCGTCGAGGTTCTGCGACGGGCTGACGCCGGCGTTGACCGCCTTGGTCTCGAGCACGAGCTTGCGGCGTGCGTCCTCGAGATCGACGACGGCTTGCTTGTACGCGGCGGACGCGGCGGAGCGGGCAGCCTCGGCTGCGCGCAGCTCCTCGCGGAGCTCCATCGGATCCATCTCGACGATGATCTGGCCCTCGGCGACCTTGTCGCCAACGCCGACGTGCACCGCCGCGATCAAGGCCGCCACGCGCGGCGCGATGTCGACGGACTCCGCAGCGGTCAGCACGCCGGTGAACACCGGGGGCGCTGCATCAGGCGCGATCGCGGCGTCACCGGGCGCCGCTCGCACCGGGTCCGGAGGCAGCTGCGGGCGCGCATCCTCGGCATCGCACCCGAACACCGTCGAGGCTAGCGTGACGATCAACGTGGCGAGTGCGCGCCGCATCATTTGGCCTCCACGGTGAAGGTCTGGTCGACGACGAGCGAGGCGTACGCGCCGCCCTTGCGAACGAGCTCGGAGTGCGTGCCGACCTCGACGATGCGGCCGTCGTGCATGACGACGATCTGATCGGCGCGGACGATCGTCGACAGCCGGTGGGCGATCACGATCCGGGTCGCGCGCAGCTCGCGCAGATTCTCCATCACCGTGCGCTCGGTGGTCGCGTCGAGCGAGCTCGTGGCCTCGTCGAGCAGCAGCACGGCTGGATCATGGACGAGCGCGCGGGCGAGCGCGAGCCGCTGGCGCTGGCCACCCGACAACGTCGAGCCGCCGTCGGAGACGATCGTTTCGTAGCCCATCGCCATCTGGCGAATGTCGGTGTCGATCCCCGCGCGCTTCGCCGCGCCGACCACGCGATCGAGTGGCAGCGATGGGTCGGTGAGCGCGATGTTCGCGCGGATCGAGCCCGAGAAGATGAATGGCGCCTGCGGCACCATGCCGAGCTGCTGGCGCAGCAGCTTGTGATCGATCTCGGCGAGGTCGTAGCCGTCGAACATGATGCGGCCCTCGGACGGCCGGTGCAGCCCGAGCAGCAGCGCGGCGAGCGTCGACTTGCCAGAGCCCGAGCGCCCGACGATCGCGACCGTCGAGCCGGGCGCCACGCGCAGGCTGACGTCGCGGACCACGAGCGGATCGTTCGGGCCGTACTTGAACGAGACGTGGTGGACCTCGATCTCGCCTTTCAGGCGCGGTGGCGCGACGGTCCCGCTGCGGCGTTGCTCGGGCTCTGCCGCGAGCACGTCATCGATGCGCTCGACGTAGCTGCCGAGCATCTGCAGCTGCATCGCGCTGTGCATCATGCTCGCGAGGGGCACGAGGAAGCCGGTCGCGAGCGCGGTCGTCGCCAGCATGGTGCCGAGGCTGAGCTGCCCGTCGAGCACGAGGATCGTGCCGGCACCGAGCAGGATCAGCGGCGCGGCGACCTGCAGGAGCGAGTTGACCGAATCGACGACGGCCATCATCCGGCTGCGCGACAGCGAGACGTTGAGCTCGTCGATGTAGAGGTTCGCCCACTGCTCGAGCGCGCGGTCCTCGGCGCCGGCGATCTTGAGCGTCTCGATGCCGACGAGCATCTGCACGAGGTACGACTGCGCGCGCGCCTGGCTCTCGAGATCCTGGGAGGTCAGCCGGGCGTAGCGATGCCGCGACAGCAGCAGCACGATCAGCTGCAGCGCGCCGGCGAGCACGGTGACCAGCGCGAGCATCGGCGACAGCACGAACAGCAGCGCGAGGTAGCCGAGCGCCAAGATGCCGTCGAGGAGCGTCGATAGCAGGCCGGACGTCAGGAGATCGCGGATCTGCGTGTTCGATGCGATGCGTAGCAGGAGGTCGCCCGCCGAGCGTCGGTTGAAGAACGCGTAGGGCAGCGAGAGCAGGTGCGAGACGAAGCCGAACGTCATCTTGGTGTCGAGCTTGGTGCGCAGCTCGATCAGCAGGTGCGCGCGGATCAGCGAGGCGAGCAGCTGGAAGCCGAGCACCGCCCCGACGCCTGCACCGACGACGTAGAGCAGCGCGTAGTCGCCGCGCGGCACGACCCGATCGACGACCATCGCGGTGAGGATCGGCAGCGCAAGGGCGAGCACGCGCAGCGCGATCGTGGTGACGAGGATGCGCAGTACCAGCGAGGGCTGCGCGAACAGCTTGCGGAAATAGCGCCAGACCTTGCTGCGGCCGGCCGGCGTGGCGACGAAGCCCTCCACGGGCTCGAAGGCGAGGGCGACGCCAGTGAAGTGGCGGCTGAACCGCTCGATCGGCAGGACGCGTCGGCCGAACGCCGGGTCGACGATCTCGACGGTCTTGCGGCCGACTCGATCGAGGACGACGAAGTGGTTGAAGTCCCAGTGCAGGATCGTCGCCCGCGGCAGGAAGCGGAGATCTGCGATCTCGAGCCGCACGCCGCGGCCGCGGAGCCCGAGCTGTTCGGCGCCGCGCATGATGCCGGTCGCGTCGGTGCCGCGATTGACCCCGGCGGCCGAACGCGCGTGGTCGAGCGTGATCGCCCGACCGTGATAGGCCAGCACCATCGCGAGACACGCCGCGCCGCAATCGGCGGCCTCGAGCTGCTGGATGTACGGCACGCGCCCGCCCCGCCGACCCCCGAGCCGGCGCAGCGCGGCCGCGACGTCGGGCTCGAGCTTCTCCTCGTTGTGCACGGGATCGCTCACCGGAACCTCCGGGTACCCGGGATCAAAGCGAACACGATCGGCTCGGAGCGCACGCGCACCTCGGCGGTCCCGACCATGCCGTCGTGGTACTGGAACGTCCGGCCGTCGACGGTGAACTCCGCGCCGGCCAGCTTGCCGCGCACGAGCATCACCGGGCCGCGCAGCTCGAGGCCATCCGCGACCTCGGCGCCGAGGACGCGTCGCGCCTCGCTGGGGGCGATCACGTCGGATGACACGCTGGCGATCAGGACCGTCTGGTAGGCGTAGCGATAGCCGGTGAGCTCGAGGCGAATCTCCATGCCAGGCGCGAGCTGTGGACGATCCTCGCCGGGCAACAGCGCGATGACCTCGAGCCCCTGCGCGCTGTCGATGATCGACGCGATGATGTCGCCGGGCTCGACGTGCTGCCCGTAGCGGACGCGCACGTCACCGACGATACCGGCGGTCGTCGCGCGGATTGACCGCTGCTCGAGCTGGATCCGCGCCGTGTCGAGGCTGTTGCGAACGGTGCGCACGGCGGCGTCGGCCGCGGCATCGGCGGGGTCGAGCATGTGATTGCGGAGCTGGGTCTCGAACTCGCGCTCGAGCCGGTTAACGGTGGCGCGCTGATCGGTGTCGTCGAGGCGCGCGATCACGGTGCCGACATCGGCGCGCTCGCCGGGCTCGACCTCGACGGCGACGATGTTGCCGGCGGTACGTGCGTTGATCGGCGTGCGCGCGTTCGAGCGGATCAGCGCGGGACCGGTCGAGTACGTCGACACCGTGCCGACCGAGATGAAGACCACGCTGCCGAGGAGCAGCACGACGAGAAACCAGTACGCCCACGACAGCCAGCCGGGCGAGACGCGCACGACATCACCCCATCGCGGGACGGCCTGAGCCTCGATGGCGGCCCGCCGGAACAGGCCGTCGTCACCGATGGCATCGTCGAGGATCGCCTCGGCGTGGACCTGGATCGAGAGCTGATCGAGAACCGGTGTGACGAGCCGCGCGAACCGCGCGATCAACGCGAGCTGGGCATCGTTGTACGGCGCGCGGCGGCCGCGGCGGGCGACGACGAACACCGCGTGCACCGCGCCATCGGACGCGAACACCGGCTGCGCGAGCAGGCGATCGCTCGGGTCCCCGTTCGGATCGTCGATCGCGCCGACGAAGCGCGGATCGTCGCCGGCTTGCTGCGCGACCGCCGGGATGCCGGTCCGCGCGGCAAACCCCGCGAGGCCCGCGACGGCACGTCGGTCGTCACCGCCGGAGGTCAGCTTGGTCTCGGACCACAGCGCGCCCTCGACGGGGTCGAAGTAGAGGAGGTACGCGCGATCGACCTCGAGCAGCTCGACGAGGATCTCGACCGTCGTCGTCTCGCACGCGATGAGATCGGTCGCGTTCGCGAGCTTGCGCGCCGCGTTGATCGCGCGTTGCGCGTCGCGCGCCTCGGTCGCGTTGTTCGGCGGCGGCAGCCCGGGTTGCGGCCGCGGCTGGCGGGTCGCGAGCCGCGGCAGCAGTGCGCGGACGTGCTCGTCGGGCCATGCGCGGGTGATGACGTGCAGCGCCCGCGGGTGTGGCGACGCCGGGTCGCCGATCACGACCATCCCGGCCGAGGCGGGGATGTGATCGACGATCGCGTCGACGCAGTCCGCGCTGACCACGATCACGTCCGCGAGCGGCGCGGAGTCGACCATGACCAGCGTGCTATCGACGGCACGGAACACCCAGTCCTCGTCGGACTGGTGCGAGGTGACGACGGCGTACGTGCTCACGCACCTCCGTCGCTGCGTTCCCACCCGAACAGCATGCTGAGCGCCACTATAAGCCAGCCCCGACGGGCTTTTCGCCGACTGGCCGCGAGAAGCGTAACCTCAACACGCTGAGGCCGCGAATCGTGTCGACCGTGAAGGCCGACCTTCCGAGCTACTTGTTGTTGCCGGGATCAGGCTGCTTGGGAATCCCGCCAACGACCTTGGACAGATCCTCGATCGTGAGCGGCCTGGTGCGGGTGCGATCCTGGTTGGGCTTTTGCTTGGCTTGTTTGGTCATCGCAATTCCTTATTCTTCGGCAGATCATCGACCGTGAGCGGCTTGCTGGTCTGAGGCGAGTCCGGCTGGATCGGTCTTTTTCAAATGATTTCAGTTCCGATCATGTCCGACCGGGGTCGGGCTGCTTCGGGATGTCTGGGCGTCCACCACCCTGGACCTTGTCGAGATCCTGAGTGGGTAGTTCCCGGGTCTGACTCGGGCGGCGTGGCTTCTTCATCATGCAGACGTTACTAAGCAGCTACCGTGCCCATCAAAGCTGGTTCAAGTAGCTGACAGTTCATACACAATCCGGACCATCACGCGCCCAAAGGACGCATACTGCGCCGAAGATGCGCAATTAGCGCAGTTAGCGACCATCACAAGGTGAGTACTTGATCCCGCGTGGATGGAAGCGCGTTGGCACCTTGCAGGAGATCAACTTCTGCACCTCCAGGTTGGAGATCTCCAGTCGCGGCACGTTCCACAGGCTGGCGGTGTAACGTGACGTCACGACCACGCGGCTGCCGGTGGGATCGTAGTTCGCCGAGTAGTAGCCGTCGGTCAACGCACCGACCGTCGCGAGCTGGCGCGCTGACGCAGTATCCCAGATCCGGACCGTGCCGTCGTGGCCCGCGGTCAGCAGGAAGCGGCCATCGGGGGAGAGCTCCGCGCTGCTCACCGTCGATAGATGACCCTCGAACTGGATGACGACCTTCTTGTGTTCGAGATCCCAGATCTGGGCGAGTCGGTTGTCACCTGCGGTGACAAGCTGCTTGCCATTGTGGTTGAACGCGACGCTTGCCACCAACGTCGGCTGCTGATCGAGGGTGTACAGCAGTTGTCCGGTCCTCACGTCCCAGAGCTTGATCGCGCCGTCGTGTCCGGCACTCGCGATCATGCTGCCGTCCGGCGAGAACGCCGCGTCCCAGACCTGCTTCGCGTGGCCTTCGACCGAGCGCACGAACCTGCCGTTCGTCGCGTTCCACAGCTTGATCGTGCCGAGCTCGGAGGTCGTCACCAGGTGATGCCCCGACGCATCGAAGTCGATCGATGTTGCCTTGCGCTCGCCCTGCAGCTCGAAGAGCCGGCGTCCGCTCGCCACCTCGTACACTCCCGCGCCGTCAGCGCCGGCGAGCGCCAGGCGCGAGGCGCTGGCATCGAACGCGACGCCGGCGATCGCGGTACCGATCTCGAGCGTCCGGACGAGCAGCCCGCCGTCGGTGCTGATCCGGGCCTTGCCGTCGGCGCCCGCGGTGGCGACGAGCTTGCCATCGGCGCTGAAGCTGCTCATCAGGACATCGCCGTCATGTTCCGGGAGCGAGCTGCCGCCGCTGTGGCGCGCGTCCCAGATCGCGACCGTGCCGTCGAGGCTGCCGGTCACGAAGCGCTGACCGGAGCCATCGAAGTGCGCATCCCAGACGGCCTCGCCGTGCCCGAGGAACGACCAGATCGGCGCACCGTTCGTCGCCTGCCAGAGCCGCACGCCGCCGTCCTGATGGGTCGTCAGCACGCGATCACCGGTGACGTCGAACGCGACCTGGAGGGGCGCAGACGAGCTCTCCATCACGGCGATCTCGGCGCCGGTTCGCGCCGACGAGATGCGCGCGACGCGATCCTCGGCACCGCTGACGATCCGCTCGCCGGTCGGATCGAACGCGACCTGACGCACCTGCGGCGCTCGATGCTTGACCTCGGCGACCCGCTTGCCGGTCGCGGTCTCCCAGACGCGCGCGGCGCCATCCTCGAAGCCGGCGGTCGCGAGGGATTTCCCGTCGGGGCTGAACGTCACGCGATACACCATGCCGCGGTGGGCGACGAACCGCGCGAGCGCCTGGCCGTCGCTGGTGCGCCAGATCTGCACCGTGCCGCCGTCGTCGCCGGTGGCGATGCGGTCGCCCGCGCGGCTGATCGTGACCGAGCGCAGCGGGCGCTGATGCCCGGCGAGCGAGACCCGCGCATCACCTGTACGGGCATCCCAGATCTGCGCCAGCCCCGACAGGCCGGCGGTCACGATCACCTGCGCGTCCGCGGCGACGGCGCGGAGGTCGCCGCTACCTTCCAGCATCCGCACGAGCGCCCCGCTCTGGACATCCCACAGCTTGACGCCCTCGGGGCTCGCCGTGATCAGCCGGTGCGCGTCGTCATCGAGGTGGAGCGCGAGGATCTTCGTGGTGTGCGCGGGGAACGAGTGAAGCTTGCGGCGCGTCGCGACGTCCCAGATGCCGACGACCCCGTCCTGCGTGCCAGTAACGATCAGACCGCCGTCGCGCGACATCGCGACCACGCGGACGCCGAGCGTGTCACGGAGCCACGCGAGCTGGCCCTCGAGTTGCTGCGCGTTCCACCCCAGCATGAACTGCAGCGCCGGATCGCTGGCACCGCCGCGGTACGCCTGCTCGAGGAAGATCAGCGCGCGCATCGGATCGTTCGCGAGCGTCGCGAGACGACCCTGCTCCTGGTAGAGCTCGACGAGGTTTTGCCGGGCCTCCTTCGCGTGCGCGCGTGCGAGCTCGCCCTGTTGCTCGGCGACCGCGCGCTGGCGTTGGGTCTCGCGGTTCGTGCGGTAGAGGACGGCAAGCCCGATCGTCAGCGCGAGGAAGGCGACCCCGAGCCCCAACCGACGAACACGTCGGGCCTGGCGCGCCTCGCCGATACTCGCCGCCGCGAACGCGGCCTCGCTCTCGGTCAGCGAACCGGGATGACGCGCGCGCCACAGCTCGTACTCGGTCAACGTCTCGGCGCGCCACAGCAGACCGCGTGGTCGCTTGCGCTCCTCCCACTGGCGTGCGGCAGCGCGTAGCTGATGGCGGAGTCGAGCACCCTCGGCGTCCTCGCGTCGCCACTCGACGAGCCGAGGCCACGCCGCGAGCAGAGCCTCGTGGATCACCTCGACGTGCTCCTCGCCGCCTTCACCCTCGGAGGCGACGAGCAGCCGCGCCGCGACGAGCCGCTCGATCACGGCGGCCGCGCGATCGCTGCGCCCGAGGAGCTGCATCAGCTCGCTACGGGTCAGCACGGCGCGCGTGCCCTCGGCGGTGACGAGGTGACGGAACGCGACGCGCACGAGCCGCTGCTCGTCGATCGAGAGCGCGGCGAGCGTGGCCTCCGCATGTTGCGCGAGCGCACCACCGACGCCGCCCATCGCCTCGTACGCACGGCGCCCGAGCTGCTTGAAGTGACGGTCGCGTAGCTCCCACAGCTTGGCGGCCGAGAACGACAGCAGCGCGAGCGCACCCGGTTGATCGGCGACGGCCTCGACCATCTCCGCCGCGAGCTCGCGATCCTCGAAGTCATAGCCCGCGTGGCGCGCCGGCTCGGTGACGATGCGCATGAGGTCGTGGCGTGCGGGTGTCGACAGCAACTGCAGCCCGTTCGAGAGCCGCGAGCGCAGGGCAGGGAGCTGCTCGGCGAACAGCAAGAAGTCATCGCGCAGCGTGAACACGACGCGCACGCGATCGTCGGAAGAGCGCGCCGCGGCAGTCAGCACCTCGACGTAGCGGGTACGCTGCGCGGGATCGGAGCACAGCGTGAACAGCTCCTCGAACTGATCGACGACGATCGTGAGCACGACGCCGGTTGCCTTTGCGTGGGCGCGCAGCTGCTCGCCGAGCTCGTCGGTGGATGCGTCTGGAGCGAGCTGACAGCTGTCCTGGGCGAGCCGCGCCTCGAGGGCCGCGAGCGGCGCCGGCCCGGGCCTCACCGTGATCACGCGCCAGTCGGCAGGGAGGGCGGGAATCACGCCGGCCTGCACGAACGAGCTCTTGCCCGCGCCGGAGGGTCCGACGACCGCGATGAACGGCTGCGCGCGCAACCGGTTGACGAAGGCCTCGACCTCGCGCTCGCGGCCGAAGAACATCGCCGCGTCGTCGGGCCGGAACGCCGCGAGCCCGAGGTACGGAGTCTCGCGCTCGCTCCCGGACGGCTCGGCCTCATCGAGCGTGTCGAGGAGCGTGTCCCCGAACCACTGCCACAGCGCATCGTCATGATGCTCGAAGTCCTGCGGCATCGCGATGAACCGCGCACCGTGGCGTCCCTTGCCCTCGAACAGAAAGAGCTCCTCGGGTGCGCCGGGTGAGGGCTCGCACGCCTGCACGAGCGGCCATAACGCCAGTACCGGGAGGCCCTCGCGATCGACAAGGGCAGGGCGGCCCAGCTCGAGGCGCGGGCCACGCACGACGATCGCGCTGCGCTTCGCGCGGCGGATGCCCATCCATCGCTCGGCGCGATCGCCGCGCCACACGACGAGCGGATAGTCGGCGAGGAACGCGATCGAACGCAGGAAGCGCGTCAGCCCCGGCAACCAGCGCGCGATCAGATCGCGGACCTGGTCCTCGCTCATGCCGCCGCGCTGCACCTGCGCCGGGATAGCGAGCGAATCGTCCAGGGGCGACGCCCGCGGCGTGGCCTGATCGGCGCGATCGAAGAACATCGTCACCAGCTCCGGGACCGGAAACGCATCGGGCTTTGTCGCGTAGGGACGGCACAGCTCGCGCGCCAGCTCGAGCCATTCCTCGTCGGTCAGCGTCCGCCGGCGCAGCAGGCGCAGCGCCTCGAGCACGGGCTCGGAGTCGCGACTCGCGCCGGCGCCGATCCGCGTGCGGCACGCGAGTGCGACGAGGCCGATCATGCGGACCGCGACGTGCACGACGATACGCATCGCCTCGCGGGCCTGGTGCGCGTTGGTCGCAGCGGCGAGCGCGGCGACGGCCTCCGCGATCGGCTGTGGTGCGTCGGTGATCAGTGCGTCCCGCAGCGATGCGTCGAGCAGCGGCAAGCTCTCGCGTGACTCGACGCCCAGCCCGGACGCCTCGCGAAACGCGAGTGCCAGCTCGAGGGCACTCTGGTAGCGCTGCTCAGGTGTCTTCGCGAGCGCGCGCGCGAACACGCCATCGAGCGCGGATGGAAACTGCTCGCCGAGTGGCGGCACGTTGCCCTCGGCGTGCGCGGCGGCGACCTCGTAGAGCGTGTGGCCATCGAACGGCGGCTTGCCGGTCAGCGCCTCGTACGCGAGGACACCGAGTGCATAGATGTCTGCGCGCGCGTCGGCGCCACTGGGGTCGACCCACTGCTCGGGTGCCATGTAGCGCGGCGATCCGATCAGTGAACCACGCCGCGTCAGTCCGATGTCATCGACACCCGGCGACTCGGATGGTGCGCGTGCGTCCTGGCTGTCCGCCAGCGTGTCGTCGCCGACCGCCGCGTCGCGGGTCAGCGCGCGGTCGGTCGGCTCCGAGATCAGCGAGATCCCCGGCGCACCGTCGCGCAACGACGGACGGTCCGCGGGTCCGCGTCCGCTGCCAGGGAGCTCGAAGCTGCCAGAGCGCGACGCACTGTCGAGGGGCTCGGGCTCCGAGACCTTGGCGATGCCGAAGTCGAGGAGCTTCGGCAGGATCCGGCCCGCGCGAGACATCACGATGACGTTCGCCGGCTTGATGTCGCGATGGACGATGCCCTGCTCGTGCGCCGTATGCACGACCTCGCAGATCCGGTCGATGAGCTGCACGAGGCGCTCGAGCGGGATCGCGCCCTGGGTCTCGAGCAGCTTGTCGAGCGGCGTCCCGCGGACGAGCTCCATCGCGATCCACAGCAGGCCATCGTCCTCGGCACCGAACGCGTAGACGTGCGCGGCGTACGGATGATCGAGGTGCGAGGCGAGCCGTGCTTCACGGAGGAAGCGCTGGATCCCGAGCTCGCTCGCGCGCAGCCGGCGATGCAGTACCTTGATCACGGCCTCGCGTTGCAGCAGCGGTTGCTCTGCGAGATAGACGGCGCCGAAACCACCTTCGCCGAGCTTCTCGCGGACCACGAAGTCGCCGAGCGTCCTGCCCGTGATCTGATCCCGTGCCGTCACCCTCTCGCGCGATGTTACGCGATCACCAAGACACGATCACGGTTTCGTCCGCTCTCACGCGCGCGGCGGCTTGCGCGGACGCACGATGCCGTAATCGTCGAGCCGCTTCAGCAGCGTTCTCCGTGAAATCCCGACGAGCTGGGCGGCGCGGGTCTGGTTGCCGCCGCACTGCTCGAGGGCCTCGAGGATCCGCTTGCGCTCGAGGTCGTCGAGCTCGCTGCGCATGTCCTTCGGCGGCGCGGCCGGCGGAGGTTGCAGTCGCGCGCTCCGGTCCGTCGACCGGCGTGGCCGCACCGAGCTCGTTGCATGCGCCGCCGAGTCCTGGGTCGCTGTCGCTGTCGGCACGGCATCGTTCCACCGGCTCGGGACCGCGCGCATCTTGTCGACCGGCAGGTGCGCGGGCGTGATCGCGCCGTCGGCACACAGCAGCACGGCGCGCTCGATCACGTTGCGGAGCTCGCGGATGTTGCCGGGCCACGCATAGCGCTCGAGCAGGCGCATCGCCTCCGACGAGATCACGGGCTCCTTCGCGCCGTTCGAGACCTGCTTCACGAACGCGCGCGCGAGGCCCTCGATCTCGCCGACCCGCTGGCGCAGCGGCGGGATCATCAACGTGATGCCGTTCAACCGGAAGTAGAGATCCTGGCGAAACCCGCCGCGTGCGACCTCGGCCTCGAGATCGCGGTTGGTGGCCGACACGAAGCGGACGTCGATCGAGCGGGGCTTGAGGCCGCCCACGCGCAGCACCTCGCGGACCTCGAGGACGCGCAGCAGCTTGACCTGGGTCGCGACCGGCATCTCGCCGACCTCGTCGAGGAACACCGTCCCGCCGTCGGCCGTCTCGAGGAGCCCGGGCTTGGTGTGCACGGCGCCGGTGAACGCGCCGCGCTCGTAGCCGAACAGCTCGCTCTCGAGAAGCGTCTCGGTGAGCGCCGCGCAGTTGAGGCGAACGAACGGCTTGTCCGCGCGCAGCGACCGGCGGTGCACCGTCTCGGCGAGGATCTCCTTGCCGGCGCCGGTCTCACCGAGGATCAAGACGCTGATGTTGCCGGTCGCGATCCGCTCGACGAGGCGGTGCAGCTGCTGCATCGCACCCTCGGTGATCACGATCGCGCCGCCGACACCGGCATGCTCGGGCTCACCACGGGCGCGTCCGCAGGCGCGCGCGATCAGCGCGTGAGGATCGCGGCCGTCCTGCGGGTAGCACGCGATGCCGAGCTTCACGGGCGCGCCGCGCTCGCGTAGCTTCTCGACGATCCGCTCGGTGACCAGCTCGATGTCTGGCTGCTTGACGTCGAGCAGCAGCACCTCGAACTCGCCGGGCCCGTAGTGGCCGACCACGTCCGCCGCGCGCAGCGCCTCGTCGAGCGCCTCCTGGACGTCCGCCACCGGCGTCGCGTCGTCGCCGTGCACCTGGACGACGGCGAACGTCGCGCCCGAGCGCAGCGATCTCGCGCATTCGTCCTCGAGCCGCGCCTCGAAGTAGCTGTGGCTCCACAGCCGCCGCTGCCGCTGCGGCGCCGAGCGATCCTGGATCAGCACCATCACCGAGCCGATGTCGATCACCTCGCCGGGGCTGACCGCGACGGGGCGGCCTGGTGGGAGCCAGCTGTCACCGACGCGCGTGCCATTCGCGCTGCCGGCATCCTCGATCGTCCACGTGCTGCCGAGGTGAAGCACCGCGTGACGGCGCGAGATCGACGGATCGTCGATGAAGACGTCGCACGCGGGCGATCGGCCGATCGACACGTCGCCCGACTCCGGCAACGGGTGGGTCGCCGAGATGCCATCGCCCATCACGAGCAGACAGACGCGCGACGCCACCGCGCGCGGCATCGCACGCACGGTGCCCTTCGGAGTCTCAGCCACGTTCGCCTCGGAGCACGAGGTCTTCGCCGCTGCCGGTGATCTCGAAGTGCGGGCGGAGCAGGGCGGCCGTGACCGGGTCGACGTGGATCTGACCAGCCGCCGCACCGCGCGCGAAGATCGAACGCAGCGCCGCGACCGACATCAGCTGCGTGCTGCGATCGATCGCGCTCTCGCCACTGACGTCGTCTGCTGCCGGCGCGGAGACCACGATCGTCGCATCGGGCAACGTGCGCGCGAGGGCCAGCGCACAGCGCGCGGCATCGGCGGCACCGGGATGGCTCATGACGATGACGCCATCGTCGAGGACCTCGGCGCGATCGCGCCAGGGTGTGATCGCCTCGAGCGCGCGTGGTCGCCAGGCCGGGATCGGTTTCGGTGGCGCGACGAGCACGAGACAGGGTGCGGGTGGCTGTGCGACGGCGCCGATCCGGCGTGTGCCACTGGCGGGCTCGCTGACGCGCGCGCGATGACGCATGGCATCGGGCAAGCCGTGCAGCTCCGCGAGCGCACGCGCGACGTCGCACATCGTCGCGAACCGGTCCTCGGGATCCTTCGCGAGCATCCGGACGACGATCTCGGCGAGCCCTGGCGGTACCTCGGGGCACAGCTGGGTGACCGGCGGCGGATCGACGAGGATCAGCTTGACCTGGACGGCCATCGGGTTCTCGCCGAGGAACGGTGGCCGACCTGCGAGGCACTCGTAGAGCACGCAGCCGAGCGAGAAGATATCACTGCGGCCATCGAGGTCGCGCGAGCCGCGCGCTTGCTCGGGAGACATGTACCCGGGCGTCCCCATCGCGATGCCGGTGCGCGTGAGGTGCTGGTCATCGGCGACGTAGCGGGCGAGCCCGAAGTCGACGACGCGCACCTGGTCGAGCGCATCGCCGTCGAGCATCAGGTTGTCGGGCTTGATGTCGCGATGGATCATGTGATGGCGATGCGCCTCGGCGAGCGCCTCCGCGACCTGTCGGATCACCAGCACGGTCTCGCGGATCGTCAGGCCCTCGAGCTCGGCGCGGCTCACCAGGTTGTCCCCGTCGATCCAGTCCATCACGAGGTAGTGGCGACCGTCATCCGCGGTGCCGTGCGCGATGTAGCGAACGATCCCGGGGTGGGTGAGCGACGCGAGCGCGGCAGCCTCGCGGACGAACCGCTCGACGTCCTGGACGTCCGCGATCGTCAGCAGCTTCACCGCGACGGTCCTGCCGGTGTGGAAATCGAGGGCGCGGTGAACCGTGCCCATTCCGCCAGTCCCAATGGCCTCGCCGACCTCGAATCGGCCTGCGAGGGTCGTCCGCCCTTGCATGAAGGCACAGCGTATCACGCGCGCGTCCCGTCGCTGACGCGGCACGGAGGACGGGCACTTTCCGAGCGTCGGAGATATAACCCACGCATGGAGTCCGACCCGACCGCGATGTCGCTCTCGGGCGTGAAGCATCCCACGCTCGCCGAGCTGAAGGATCCGGCGCATCCCGCGCACGTCAGCGAGCACCTGGCGAGCTGTTCGATGTGCAAGTCGGTCGTCCACGCGGCGAACGACGACGACGCCAGCGGGCCGATCGCGCTCGACCTTCCCAAGGGGCTGGTCAGCGAGAACGCGTTCCGGTGGCCGGCCGATCCGATCGCGCGCGGCGGCATGGCGCAGATCTTCCTCGGCGAGGACCGCCGGCTCGGCCGCACCGTGATCCTCAAGGCGCCGCGCGAGGGTGACGATCTACCGGCCGGCATGGGTGAGCTGTTCCAGCGCCGGGTCAGCGCCGAGGCGCGCGTGCTCGCGAAGCTGCAGCACCCGTCGATCGTCACGATCTACGAGCTCGGCAAGGCGACGGTCGGCTGGCCGTTCTGCGTGCTCGAGCGGGTCGATGGCACGTCGCTGCGTGACCGGCTCGAGGAGCTGGTCGAGGCCGAGTCGAAGGACGGCGAGCCGCGCACCCGCGAGCGCCTCGAGCTCCTCTCGAACCTCGTGGCGATCGCCGAGGCGCTCGCCTACGCTCACGAGCGCCGGATCGTTCACCGCGACTGCACGCCGAACAACATCATCCTCGGCAAGCGCGGCGAGGCCACGCTGATCGACTGGGGCATCGCGCGCGACCTCGATGGACCCGGCGATGGCGACATCACGGGGCTGACCGACCAGCCGCCGTCGATGAGCGGCCGGATGGTCACGATCAGCGCCGGCACGCCGCCGTACCTGCCGCTCGAGCAGAGCCAGGGGCGCGCCGCGGATCCGAGCTTCGATGTCTACAGCTTCGGGATCACGCTCTACGAGGTCGTGTCGGGGAAGCCGCCGTTCGACTGGCGAGCCGCGGAGAACCAGGCCGAGCGCGAACGCCAGCTCACCGCCTTTTTGGAGTGGCTCAAGCGACGCGAGCCCACGCCCCCGGCGATGCCGCAGGATCCCGAGCTCTCGGGGATCATCGCCCGCGCGATGACGCCGGATGCGGCGCAGCGGTTCACGGCCGACGAGCTCGTCCGCGCGCTCAAGCAGTACCTGACCGGCGATCTCGTGTTCTCGCACCGCTACTCGCTGACCGGCCGGCTGGCGCGGTGGTCGCGACGCAACCGCGCGGTGACCGTGGCGCTCGGCGCACTTGTCGTGTTCGCGATCGCGGGGGCACTGGTCTGGGCGCAGCTGTCGCGCGCGGCGCGCGAGGAAGCCGAGCTGCGTGCCGATGCCGCGGCCGCCAAGGCCTACGCGAGCGAACGTGAACGCGCTGCCGACGAGGCGATGCGCGAGGCCGACGCCGCGAAGGCACTCGCCGAGCAGGCGCAGCGCGAGGGCAGGAGCTCCGACGAGCTGCGCAAGGATGCCGAGCGCAAGAAGCGCGCGGCGGATGCGATGCGCAAGGACGCCCAGTCCGCAGCGAACCAGGCCAAGGGCACCGCCGACGAGGCCGTGAAGAAGTTCCGCGAGGCGATGAAGCAGAAGGAGGAGGCCGAGCAGGTCCGCAACGTCGCGCAAGCCGAACGCGATCTCGCGCGTGCCGCGCAGGGCGACGCCGAGCGGATCCGCGATGCCGCACGCACGGCGCAGGCCGGTGCCGAGCGCGATCGCGAGGC
>JACCTC010000314.1 GCA_013812655.1 Deltaproteobacteria bacterium
AAGCCGCCCTCGCGTCGCGCGCACAGATCGAGCGCGACCGCGACGAGGCACGGCGCCGGCTCGCCGAGCTCGAGCAACGCGTGCGCGATCTCGAGCGCCAGCGCACCCAGCCGCCGCCAGGCCCCGATCCGGTTCCCTGATCGAGCGCGCGCGATCTTCAGCGTTGCCAGAAGATCGAGAGATCGATCTCGACGGTCTCGAAGGGCGGAAATCGCCCGCGTTCGTCGCCACCGGCGGAGGCCAGGACCTGATACCCCCCGCCGCGAAGCCCCAGCACCTCGATGGTCTGATGCACGGGATCGAGGAACCACAGGTGGGAGACCTTGGCCTTTGCGTAGATCTCGCGCTTGCGGCCGCGATCGATGCGCGCCGTCGACGGCGACAGCCCTTCGCAGACCCAGTCCGGGGCGAGCTCGAGCGGGTTATCGTCAGGGATCACCGGCATGCGCTCGCGACGCCAGCCCGAGACGTCGCCGACCAGGATGTTCTTGCCGAACTTCAGCGCCGGCTCGAATGCGATGACCCAGCCGCGCTTGCGGTCCTTCATGAACGGGCCGAGCTCCACGATCAGATTCGTGATCGCCACCGTGTGTGGCATGCCCGGACGTGACGTGACGTAGAGGACGCCGTCGATCAGCTGGCCGTTCAGACCTTCGGGCAGCGCCTCGAGGTCCGCGATCGTCGCGCCGTGCTTGATCGTCAGCTTCATCTCCTCCGAGTGTAGCCCCGGCACGGCGGAGTCGGCGTGCTTTCCATTCGACGCGGACATCACAGGTCTGTCCCGAGCCACTCGCCGACCGAGCGGAACGAGCGATCGCCGATCACGATGTGATCGATGATCGGGATCCCGAGCAGCGTGCCGACGTCGCGCAGCCGGCGCGTCAGCTCGATGTCCTCGTGGCTCGGCGTCGGATCTCCCGATGGATGGTTGTGGACGAGCACGCCGCCCGCGGCCGCCATCCGGATCAGTGGCCGAAATACCTCGCGCGGATGTACCTCGACGCCCGCGACCGAGCCGCGCGCGACCTCGACGATGTCGAGCAGGCCATTGCGAATATCGACGCCGATCACGAGGAACACCTCCTGCGGCAACCCGGCGACACGCGGCGCGACGACCCGGTAGACATCTTCCGGACGACCGATCGTCTCGCGGTGATGCACCTGCTCGATCGCACGGCGACCGAGCTCGAACGCCGCCGCGACGCGGGTCGCACGCGCCGTGCCGACGCCCGTGATCTGCGCGAGCTCGCGTGGTGATGCCCGCGACAGCCCGGCGACGCCACCGGCGGAGCGCACGAGCTCGCTCGCGACCGCGAGGGCTGGATGATCGCGCACGCCCGATCCGAGGATCATCGAGAGCAGCTCGTGATCGCCGACCGTCGCGGTGCCACGCCGCCACACGCGCTCGCGCGGCCGCTCGCCTGGTATCGGTAGCGCGTCGTCGATCACGCGGTCGATCGCTGCATCGTCCATGACGAGGCGCTGCAGCAAGCCACGCGCCAGCGACAGCGCGCTTGATCATCGCGAGGTTGCGCGACGCCGTGGCCGCCCACCGGACAGCGGTGGCCGAGATCCGGCCGGGCACGCGCGCGAGGCCGGTGTATCCTCCACGGATGTCGTCGGGGATCCCTCCGGGGAACCATCTCGGGAACCATCGGGGGAATGATCCGGGGAACGATCTGGGAAACTATGTGTGCCCCGAATGTGGTGCGGCGCTCGCGAGCGAGGGGCGGTGCCCGGCCGACGGCACGCAGGTCATGCCGATCGGCGAGGACCTGCTGCTCGGGACGACGATCGGCGCCTATCGCATCGCCCGGCTGCTCGGGGTCGGTGGCATGGGCCGGGTCTACAAGGGCGTGCACCCGACGATCGGGAGCCGCGTCGCGATCAAGGTGCTGTCGCGCGAGTGCAGTGATCGCCGCGACCTCGTCGAGCGCTTCTTCTCCGAAGCCAAGGCGGTCAACATGATCCGCCACGAGAGCATCGTCAACGTCCTCGATCTCGCCACGCTGCCCGACGGCCGCCCCTACATCATCATGGAGTATCTCGATGGCGCGCCGCTCGCGGCGATCGTCGAGCATGCCGTCGCCACCCGCACGCCACTGCCGCTCGGTGGCCTCGCGCGACTCGCGGTCGAGGTGCTCGACGCACTGGCCGCCGCGCACGCGAAAGGGATCGTCCATCGCGATCTCAAGCCCGACAACATCTACGTCACGCCGTCGGGGCGTCCGAAGGTGCTCGACTTCGGCATCGCGAAGCTGAACGACATGGCGGGCGGCAGCGCCACGCGAACCGGGTCGCTGCTCGGGACGCCGCACTACATGGCACCCGAGCAGGCCGCCGGGCGTCCCGTCGATCACCGCGCCGACATCTACGCGATCGGCGTCATCCTCTTCGAGTGCGCGACCGGCACGAAGCCGTTCCTCGCCGACTCGCTGTTCGATCTGCTGCGCAAGCACGTCGAGGAGCCGCCGCCGCTGCCACGCTCGATCCGCGGCGATCTGCCGCCCGAGCTCGAGAACGTGATCTTGACGGCGCTCGCGAAGCCGCCCGACGCACGGTTTGGCTCCGCCCAGGCGATGTCGGTCGCGCTGCAGCACGCGACCGCGCAGCTCGCCCCCGCGGAGTGGACGCCGATCACCGGGTCCGGCACGCATCGCGCGGTACCGACCGGTGGCTGGCAGCCGACCGCACCCGCGAGCTGGGGAAGTGGGGCGCGCGGACCGGCAACCGATCGCGATCCTGCGCCAGCTCACGCCGATCACGCGCGCGCGGCACGCATGTCGGCGCCGCCGCCGCAGCTCGGTAGCCAATCGACGGTGAGCGCGAGCTCGGGGCAAGTTCAGCGGGCCGTCGCGAGGCCATCGCACAAGGGTGTCTGGATCGGGCTCGCGGCGGTCGTGCTCGTCGGTGGTGGCGTCACCGCGGCCGTGCTCGCCGGTGGCGGCAAGGCTCCGACCGCGGCGAGCGCCGGATCGTCGGACGTCACGAACGCCCCCGCGAAGCCGGTGGCCATCGCGCCGGATCCCGCAGTACCCGTCGGCGATCTGGGCTCCGACGTCGGTCTCGAGCAGGCCTTCGCGCGACTCGACGAGCTCGACGCATCCGCGCTGCCTCCCGAGGCGCGCAAGCAGCTCGACGAGCTCAAGCGATTGCGCAAGCTGCCACCGGCGCAACGCCAGGCGAAGACCAAGGAGCTCGAGGCGAAGCTCACGCAGGACGCATTCGGTCAGGCCGCCGAGGCGCTGGCGATCGAGGCACCTCCGACACCGCCGCGCGCGCCGGCTGCTGCAAGCAACCGGTGGGTGGACGACCACGCGCTCGCTGCGTTCAAGATCAACCCGAAGCGCGTCGATGCCAGCGCTTTCATCCGCTACGCGATCGGCGAGGCGAAACAGGCCGATCCCGAGGCGGTGCTGTTCCGCATCGAGATCGACGGCGTCGGGCCGGATGGCTTCGCGAACCTCGAGCTGCCCTCGCACGCCTCCGATCACGGCAGCATCGCGCTGCGCTTCTATTCGCCGTCACGCGCCGCCCGCGATCCGAGCACGCCGATCGGCGTCCGCTCGAAGACAGGCCGTGCTTGCGAGTTCCGCATCGAGGCCGAGCCCGATGGTGTAGAGCTGCGCTCGATCGGCGCGGCCTTCGGTGGCTGCGACAAGAACATCCCGGTCCCGGTCCCGAAGTGCTCGATCGCGGACGTCTGGAAGAAGGCGATCGCGAAGAACGCACCGTCGACCAACGCCGTCGCGAACATCAGCTACTACGCCGCGAGCAAGGGCTCGACCTACTGGTGGTTCAACATCGGCTCGGGCTTCGACGTCGTCTTCAGCGCGCGCTTTCCGCCTTGCTGATCAGCGCTCGCCCAGCGAGCGGCGGAGCTGAGCCCACGCTTCGGCGAGCCGCCACTGGGCCTGGACGAGGTTCCCGCCGGCCGTGGTGACCGCGGTCTGCGCGTCCGCGAGCTCGATCTGGCTGCCGAGGCCATGGGTGTAGCGCGCCTCGGCGAGCCGGAGCTGCGCGGTGGCGGCGGTGACGGCCTCGTTCGAGGCGACGACGTTCGCGCGGTTCGCGACGATCTGCGCGCGTGCGAGCTCGAGCTCCGAGGTCAGCGAGACCAGCAGGGCATCACGCTGCGCCTGCGCCGACGCGACGTTCGCGCGCGCGATCCGCTGCTCGGCCTTGGCGCGACCGCCGTCGAGGATCTGCCAAGACAGCGTGATGCCGGCACTCCAGCTCGGCTCGGGTGTCCAGTCGGCCTCGTCGGGACCCCACTGGGTCGACGCATTTGCCGACAGCACCGGACGCTGGCTCGCCGACGCGGCATCGAGGTTCGCCTCGGCCGCCTCGATCTGCTTGTCGAGCTGGCGCAGCTCGGTGCGGGCCTTGCGCGATTGCTCGACGAGCACCGCGAGCTGGCCGGGCTCCTGCTCCGGTGGCGTCGGCCAGTCACCGGAGACGATCGGCGAGCGCGCGGCGTCGAGCCAGCCGATCGTGGCGCGCAGGGTGGCGAGCGCGATGGCTTGTGCGCTCTGGGCCTGAGCGAGCGCCGAGCGCGCGTTCGCGGCACGCGCCTGCGCCTGGGGAACCTCGATCGGATCCTTCGCCTGCGCCTCGACGAACCTGCGTGCCTGATCGAGGTGGGTCTCCTCGCTCTTCACCGTGGCCTCGGCGACCGCGATCAGCCGCTGCCGCGCGACCGCCTCGAGGTACGCGATCTCGACGTTCGTGCGGACATCGAGGACGTCGGTGTCGATGCCGACGGCGGTTGCCTCGGCGGACAGCTCCGCGGCGCGGATCGCGATCGCGGTCTGCCCGAAGTCGTAGAGCCGCCAGCTCGCCTGCGCTCCGAGGCCGGTCGACGTCGTCGGATCGAAGAAGCCTCCACACGTTTGCGCCTCGTTCGGAGGCGGGCACGGCCTGGCGAACGACGAGCCGATCGCGGCGGACGCCGAGAGGTTCACGGTCGGCCGCCGGGCGACGCGGGCCAGGTCGACCCGTCCGCGGGCGGCCTCGACGGCGGCGCGGCTCTGACGCAGCGCGGGCTGCTGGGCAACTGCGATCTCGATCGCGCGCTCGAGGGTGAGGACCTGCTGCTGGGGCTGCGCGGCGGCGAGCGTGCTGTGGAGGAGCAGGGCAGCAGCGAGAACGGAGCGACCAGGTAACTTCATGTCTCGTACCTCAGCGCGGTGATCGGATCGAGGCGCGACGCGCGGATCGCGGGATACAACCCGAACCCGACACCGACGCCACCGGACACCGCGAACGCGATCGCCGCGGTCTTCGCCGGGAAGATCATCGGCCAGCCGAAGTAGCCGGCCATGTAGTGCGCAGCCCCGTAGCCGAGCGCGACGCCGAGTGCGCCACCGACGGCCGCGAGCACGATCGCCTCGACGAGGAACTGCGTCATCACGTCGAGCGGCTTCGCGCCGACCGCCATCCGGATCCCGATCTCTCGAGTTCGCTCGATCACGCTGACCAGCATGATGTTCATGACGCCGATGCCGCCGATCAAGAGCGACACCGCGGCGACGATCGCGAGCAGCGTCGCGATCCGCTCGGTCGAGTCCTGCTGCGCCTTCGCCCACTCGGCCGGGTTGCGGATCCGGAAGTCGTCTTCCTGCGAGCCATCGAGCTTGTGTCGATCGCGCAGGATCGAGCTGATCTTCGCCATCGTCTGCTCGGCCGCGTCGTCGCGCGTCATCGACACCAGCAGCTGACCGCGGAAGTACTTCGCGATCCCGCGATCGATCTTCTGCTGGAAGGTCTTCACCGGGATCACCATCGCGTCGTCGTTATCGCCCATCGGACCCTGGCCCTTCGCGGTCAGCACGCCGATCACCTCGTAGGGCTGGCCGTTGACGCGGATGGTCTGGCCGATCGGGCTCGCGGTCCCGAACAGCTGCGTCGCGACGGTCTTGCCGATCACCGTGACCTTCGCGTTGGAGTTGCCGGTGTCCTCGTCGAGGAGCGTGCCCTCGGCGGCCTCCCAGTTGCGGATCTTGAACCACGTCGCATTGGTTCCGTAGACCCGCGTGTTCCAGTTCGCCTCCTCGGAGACGACCTGGGTGCGCGAGTCGAGGACCGGCGCCATCCACTTGATCGTCGGGATCTCCTCGGCCTGCAGCGCGGTCAGATCCTCCCACGTCAGCGACGCGCCGCCGCCACCACCCGTGGACGGACCGCCGCCGCGCATGCTCTGGTTCGTCACGATCAGCACGTTGGTGCCCATGCTCTGGAACACCTGCTTCACGGCCAGCTGCGCGCCCTGACCACTCGACACCATCGCGATCACCGCGCCGATACCGAACACGATGCCGATCATCGTCAGCAGCGTGCGCACCTTGTTGCGCCACAGCGCGCGGATCGCGAGCTTGAATGTGGTCAGCAGGCTCACGCCGCGACCTCCCCGGCCTTGACCGGCGTCTGCTGGCGGTCCTCGATGATCAGGCCGTCACGCAGCGTGACGACGCGCGATGCATACGCCGCGATGTCGGCCTCGTGGGTCACGAGGATCACGGTCTTGCCCTCGTCGACCAGGCCCTGCAGGATCGCCATCACCTCGAACGACGTCTTGCTGTCGAGGTTGCCGGTCGGCTCGTCCGCCATGATCACGGGAGCCTCGGTGACGAGCGCGCGGGCGATCGCGACGCGCTGCTGCTGACCGCCGGAGAGCTGGTTCGTGTGGTGGTGCTCGCGGCCCGCCAGGTTGACGCGCTCGAGCGCCTGGCGCGCGCGCTTGTGGCGATCGGCCGACGACACGCCCTGGTACATCAGTGGCATCTCGACGTTCTCGAGCGCGCTCGTCCGTGACAGCAAGTTGAAGCTCTGGAACACGAAGCCGATCATCCGGCCGCGAACATCGGCGAGCTGCGAGCGCGACAGCCGCGAGACATCCTTGCCGTTCAACAAGTAGCTGCCCTTCGTGGGCTGATCGAGGCAGCCCATGATGTTCATCATGGTCGACTTGCCGGAGCCCGACGTGCCCATGATCGCGATCGACGAGCCCTTGTCGATCGTCAGGTCGACGCCGCGCAGCGCGTGGACGAGGTTGTCGCCCATGACGTACGTGCGCTCGATCGCGCGCATCTCGATCAGCGGCGTCGTCATCAGAACGGGCTCACCCGCCGGTTCGGGGCCGAAGCCTTCACACCGCTGACCTCGGTGATCAGCAGGTCGCCGGGCTTCAGATCACCCTCGACGAGCTCCGTGGTCGATCCATCGGACAGGCCCGGCTTGACGAGCACCATCTTGGGCTGGCCGTCCTCGAGCTTCCACACCGGCTTCTTGTCACCGAAGTCTGGCCGGCCATCGGCGCCCATCCGCATGCCACCCCGACCTTCGCGGCCAGAGCCGCCACCGCCGGAGCCGCGCTCGCGTCCAGCCGAGCCACCCGAGCCACGCTCGCCACGTTCGCGTCCGCCCGAGCCCGAGCCGCGACCGGTGCGTCCGCCGCGCATCGCCGTGACCTGGTCGCGCGACGGCTTGAAGCGCAGCGCGGCGTTGGGAATCTTGATCGCATCGGCGACCTGAGCGAGCACGAACGTGACGTTCGCGGTCATGCCCGGCCTCAGTGTCTTGTCCTTGTTCTCGACGTCGATCACGGCGTCATAGGTGACGACCCCGGACGTCGTCGTCGGCGCGTTGCGAACCTGGCGCACGACGCCGTCGAACTGCTTGCCGGGAAACGCGTCGACCGTGAACGTCGCCTTCATGCCATCGGCGAGCCGGCCGACGTCGGCCTCGGCGACCGCGGTGTCGATCTGCATGCGCGACAGATCCTCGGCGATCGTGAACAGCGTCGGCGCCTGCAGCGAGGCGGCGACCGTCTGGCCGACATCGACCGAGCGCGACAGCACGACCCCGTCGACCGGCGCGGTGATCGTCGCGTAGCTGAGGTTCGTGCGCGTCTGCTTGAGGTTCGCGGCCGCCTGCTGGACCTGTGCCTTCGACGCCGACAGCGACGCCATCGCGACGTCGCGGTTGACCTCGACCGATTCGACCGACGCACCGGCGACGAGCTGCTGGTCCTGCAGCGTCTTCTGTCGCTTGAGCTGGCGCTCGGCATCGACGACCTGGACCGACGACTTGCGCTGGTTCGCGAGCGCGAGGTTGTACGCCGCGGTCGCCTGATCGATCTGCGCCTGCAGCACGGACTCGTCGAGGCGCGCGATCACCTGGCCCTTCTTGACCTGATCGTTGAAGTCCGCGTGGATCTCGACGACGCGCCCCGAGACCTGCGCGCCGACGACGACCGTGCCGCGCGCGGACAGCGTGCCGCTCGCGGTGACCTGCGCGGCGATCGGCCCCTTGCCGACCGAGACGGTCTGGTAGGTGATCGGCGTCTCGCCCTTCGCCCATGGCTTCTTGATGACGAGAAAGGCGACGCCTCCGCCGATCAGGGCGAGGATGATCAGCCGCGGAAGCCAGCGCTTCAGGTGCACGTTCGCCACGTTTACTCCTTATACCGACTCATGACGCGAGCGGCACATCGAGCCGGGCGCGCGTCCCTTGACCAGGTGTCGAATGGAGCGTCACGTCGCCCCCGTGGGCGCGTGCGATGCGCCGCGCGAGCGCGAGGCCGAGGCCCACGCCACCCGTACGCCGGGTCCGGCTCTCGTCGGCACGCCAGAACGGCGTGAACGCGCGCTCGAGATCCTCGGCGGACATCCCGATGCCGCGGTCGACGACCTCGAACGCGACGCGCGTGCTGTTCGGCATCACCGCGAGTCGGACCGGGGCGCCGGTCTCGGAGTACTTCGCGGCATTATCGAGGAGGTTGTCGAGCGCGCGCCGCAGCAGCAGCGGATCGCAGTCGATGTCGCGGTCGCCGGCGGCGATCTCGGTCTCGAGAACGCGCTCGGGGTGGCGTGCGGTGAACCGCTGCGCGGCATGCTCGGCGAGCTCGCCGATCCGGGCCGGTCGTCGCTGCAATATGGCGCCGGGTGCGCCGTCGAGCCGCGCCGTCGTCATGATGTCGGCGATCAGCTGATCGATCTCGTCGAGATCGGTGCCGACATCGGCGAGCACGTCCTTCGCCGCGTTCGGATCCTCGACGACCAGCTCGAGCGCGACGCGGATCCGTGCGAGCGGCGTGCGTAGCTCGTGCGAGACATCGGCCATCAGCTGGCGCTGTGCCTGGAGCACGCCCTCGGTGCGATCGGCCATGTCGTCGAAGGCGCGGCCGACGTCCCCGAGCTCGTCGTTGCGGGCGAGCCGGGCACGCGCCGCGGTGTCGCCGGCGCCGAACCGCCGGGCGGCCGTCGCGAGCTCGTCGAGCGGGCGTGCGAGCCGGCGCGCGAACCAGATCGAGGCGGCGCCGACGAGCACGAGCAGCGCCGCGCAGATCGGCAGCACGTAGTGCCACGGGAACCCCGGCCGGTTCGGGGCGTACACCGCGATCAGCGTGCCGTCGTCGCTGC
This sequence comes from Deltaproteobacteria bacterium, assembly GCA_013812655.1. Classification (GTDB taxonomy): domain Bacteria; phylum Myxococcota_A; class Polyangia; order Haliangiales; family Haliangiaceae; genus JABFXX01. Next base: position 9,423 of record JACCTC010000314.1, read on the forward strand.
GCGCCACGATGCGCCCCGTCGACAGGGCCCACCTCGCGGTCTGCAAGCGCGCGCGCTCGTCGGCGGTCGGGCCCGACAGTGGCGGCTCGACGTTGGTGCGCAGGCGCGCGCCGTCGACGCTGAACAGCGTGAGCTTGCCGCGCAGCCGCGGTTCGATCCGGCCAAGCGTCGCGGCGAACTCCGGCGGCTCCTTCAGCGACCAGCGATGAACCATGTACTGGAGCAGCGCGGCGTGGGGCTCGAGGTAGCGCGCGCCGCGGGTATATCGCGGCAGGATCAGGACCGCCGCCATGATCGCGATCGACAGCGCGGCCGCGAACGCGTAGACCCGGAACACGAGCCGGCGCCGGCGCGCGATTGTCACGATTCTCCGGCGAGCAGATACCCGACGCCGCGCACGGTCTTGAGGATCCTGGGGCTCCGGCTGTCGTCGCCGAGCTTCGCGCGCAGCCGCGACACGTGCACGTCGATCGAGCGATCGAACGACAGGTCCGCCGAGCCCTTCGCGAGATCGAGGAGCTGCTCGCGCGACATCACGTGACCCGGACGCCCGGCGAGCGCGCGCAGGATCGCGAACTCGTACGCGGTGACCTCGATTGGCTTGCCGTCGAGCATCACCGTCATGCGCTGCGGATCGAGCACGAGGCTGCCGACGGTCAGGGTCTGGTTCGCGGGGCCGATCTGGCCACGCACCCGCCGCACGGTGGCGCGGATCCGGGCGAGCAACTCGCGCGCGGAGAACGGCTTGGTGACGTAATCGTCGGCGCCGACATCGAGCCCGAGCACGCGGTCGCTCTCGTCGGTACGCGCGGTCACCATCACGATCGGCACGTCGGTGCGCGCGCGCAGCTCGCGGGTGACCTCGATCCCGTCGCGCCCGGGCAGCATCAGATCGAGCACCACGCAGTCGTACTGACGGCGAAGCGCCTCGGCCTGACCCTCGAGCCCGTCGCTCGCGATCGTGACGACCACGCCGTGCGTCTCGAGGTAGCGCGCGGTGAGCTGCGCCAGGCGGGCGTCATCCTCGACGAGGAGCACCTTGATCGTGGCCTGCGGCAGGTCGCTCACTCGCGAAGTAGACCACGTCGACCCGTGGGCAGGCCCCAGGTACACACTTCTTCAGGACGGTCGCACGAGCAGCTTCGCCAGCGTCTGTTCGAGGGCCTCGATACGGAACGGCTTCGGCAGGTATGCGTCGGCCTCGACGGAACCACGGCCGTCGCGGTCGTAGCCGCTGCACAGCACGATCGGGATCCCGGGCTTGCGGGCGCGCACGGCGACGATCACCTCGGCGCCACTCATCTGCGGCATGGTCATGTCGACGAGGATGATATCGACCGCTTCGCGGATCGCGAGCTCGACGCCGGTCGCGCCATCACCTGCCGTGAGCGTCGTGTAGCCAAGGTCCTGGATCATCCGCGCGAGGACGTCGCGTACGAGCTTCTCGTCGTCGATCACGAGCACCGTCTTGCGCGTCGCGACGGGCTGCACGACCGGCATCTCGACGGGTGTCATTGCGGCAGGCCACAGCACGCTGAAGCGGGCGCCCTCGCCGGGCACCGAGCTGAGGCGCAGCCCACCGCCATGCGCTCGCACGATGCCGAGGACGGCAGCGAGCCCGAGGCCGTGCCCCGTTGCCTTGGTCGTGAAGAACGGCTCGAAGATCCGTCGCCGGGTCTGACAATCGATGCCGGGCCCGTTGTCGACGACCTCGACGAGCACGTACGTGCCGGCACCGCCTGCGGGGACGACGTCGGCGTCGTCGGCGAGGCCATCGTGCTGCACCAGCCGAGCGCTGATCGCGATCGCGCCGGCCCGTGGACCGATCGCATCACGCGCGTTCGCGATCAGGTTGAGGAAGACCTGGCGGACCTGCGCCGCATCGCCACGCGTCGCGAGCTCGGGCGCGATGTCGACAGTGACCCGCACGTTCGCGGGCATCGTCGGCGCGGAGATCCGGAGCAGCTCGTCGACGAGCGGTCGCGTGATCACGCGGGTCGAGCTGACGCCGCCACGCCCCGCATAGGCGAGCAGCTGGTCGGTGAGCTCGGCTGCTCGCAGGCTCGCGTGGCGCACGTTCTCGAGGGCGGCGTGACCTGGTGAGCCGGCGGGCGTCTCGCGCAGGCCGAGATCGGCGTTGCCGAGGATCGCGACGAGGAGGTTGTTGAAGTCGTGGGCGAGCCCACCGGCGAGCACGCCGAGGCTCTCGGCGCGCTGGGCGTCGACCATGCGGCGCTCGAGCATGCGCAGCGCGGTGACGTCGATCGCGGTGCCGATCGCACCGACGATCTCGCCATCGCGGCGGTGCGGTGCCACCGTGTTTTGCAGCTGCTTGTCGCGGTACTCGGCGAGGTATGTCAGCGTCTCGCCCGCGAGCGCGCGCAGGTGGGTCTCGATCGGATCGCGGTTGCTCGGATCCGGGGCCATGGCCTCGTACAGCGTCGAGCCGAGCCAGCGATCGGGCTCGTAGCCGAGCACCTGTGCGATCGCACCGCCGGTGACGATGATCCGGAGATCGCGATCGACGAGCCAGTACGTCGCGGGCACCTGCTTGACCACGAGGTCGAGCGTGAGCGCGGTGCGCTCGAGCTCCTCGCGCTGGTGGCGCAGCTGCGCGTTCTGCGCCTCGCTCGCGGTGATGTCGACGACGGTCGCATCGAAGCTCGACATTCCTGCCGCGTCCTCGACGACGTGCCCGTAGATCTGAACGGTCAGCGGACGGCCGTCGCGCGTCCGCCAGCGCGCCCGCACGCCCTCGATCACACCCTTCGTGCGGTACTCCGCGATCAACCGCGGGCGTTCCGTGCCATCGAGGTAGATGTCGCGGGCGATGTCGACCGCGAGCAACTCCGCGACGTCGTCGTAACCGAGCAATCGCGCGAGCGCGGGGTTCGCGAACACGAAGCGGCCAGCGTCGGTCGAGCGATACATCCCGATCGGCGAGCCGTCGAACAGCCGATGCAGATCGCGTTCGGAGGGAGACGACACCGGGGCCAGCCTACCTCATAACAGCAGCGCGTCCTCGATCTCGTCGAACGCACCCGCACGCCAGCGCGTCAGCGGACTGCGGCCACTCAGAAGATTCTCGGTCTCGGCGAGCACGGCCGCGAGATCGACGAGCCAGCACTTCGGATCGAACGGCGAGCGAGCGCCGATCTCCTCGGGGAGATCCTCCTGCGGCATCCACGCGGCCATCTTGTGGCTGTCGCCGGCGACCAGGGCCCGCACCGCCACGTTGCCGAGCCGGCTGCCGAGGAGCCGGTCGAACGCCGAGGGCCGGCCGCCACGGACCACATGGCCGAGCACGGTGACCCGGGTCTCGATCCCGGACGGATCGGCATCCGGCGCGTGATCGCGGAGCCGCGCGTCGACGAGCTGCTTGAGCCGATCGGTGGGGACCGCGACACCCTCGGCCTTGATGATGAGCACGCGCCGCGAGCGCCGCGAGCCGCTGCGGCCACGCACCGTGAGCACGGTCTGCACGATCTGATCGATGATCGCGGACTCGGGTTTGCCGGACTCCGGGAACAGCGCGAGGTCGGCGCCGACCGCGATCGCCGAGGTCATCGCGAGGTAGCCGCAATCGCGGCCCATCACCTCGATGATGAACGTGCGGTCGTGCGCGGTCGCGGTGTCTGCGATCTTGTCGCATGCCTCGACGATCGTGTTCATCGCGGTGTCGACGCCGATCGACATCCCGGTCATCCCGAGATCGTTGTCGATCGAAGCGGGCAGCCCGATGATCTTGAGCGGCGCGCCGCTGCCGATCTCCTTCGGATCCGCGAGGTGCAGCGCGCCGGTCAACGAGCCATTGCCGCCGATCACGATCAGACCGTCGATCCCGCGGTTCGCGAGGATGCCGCGCGCCTTGTCGCGGACCTCGCGGTGGTGGAAGTCCTTGCAGCGCGCCGAGCCGAGGATCGTGCCGCCCTCGCGCAGGATCCCGGAGACGTCGCCCGGCATCAGTGGCACGAACGCGTCGTCGAGCAAGCCCCGGTAGCCGCGCTCGACGCCCACGATATCGGCGCCCGCGGCCCGACCGACGAGCGCGGCCGCTCGGATCGCCGCGTTCATCCCGGGTGCGTCCCCACCACTCGTCAAGATCGCGATTCGCTTGCAGCCGGCCATGTGCGGGACTGTATCCCACCAGGAAACTCGGAGGCGCGGCCGCGCGAATCCTCGAGCGACCGGCGCGGGCTGCGTTATGCTGGCCGCCGGATGGTTCGCATCGAGCGCGAAGGCGCTGTCGTCATCGTGATCCTCGATCGCGCGGCCGCCAGGAATGCGGTCGATCGCGACACCGCCGAGCAGCTCGCCGATGCGTTCCGCTCGTTCGACGGCGATGACACCGCGCGCGTCGCGATCCTCCACGGCGACCACGGCACGTTCTGCGCGGGCGCCGATCTCAAGGGGCTCGCGGCGGGCACGCCGAACCGGGTCGAGCGTGACGGCGATGGGCCGATGGGGCCCTCGCGGATGGTGCTGCAGAAGCCGGTGATCGCGTCGATCGCAGGCTATGCGGTCGCCGGTGGCCTCGAGCTCGCGCTGTGGTGCGACCTCCGCGTCGCCGAGGAGACCGCGACGCTCGGCGTGTTCTGCCGGCGCTTCGGCGTCCCGCTGATCGACGGCGGCACGATCCGGCTACCGCGCCTGATCGGGCTGTCGCGCGCGCTCGATCTGATCCTCACCGGGCGCGCGGTCACCGCCGCCGAGGCGCTCGCGATCGGCCTCGTCAACCGCGTGGTCCCGCCGGGCCAGGCGCTGACCGCCGCCAAGCAGCTCGCGCACCAGCTCGCCGAGCTGCCGCAGGCCGCGCTCCGCGCCGATCGGATGAGCGCGTATCTCCAGCACGACAAGCCCCTCGACGAGGCGCTGATGCAGGAGCTCGAGCTCGGATCGCAGGCACTCGTCGAGGCCGTCAGCGGCGCCACCAGGTTCTCGGCCGGCGAAGGTCGTCACGGCGGCACGCTGTGAAGGCGGCGTTGCGGGGGCTCGCGCTCGGCGTCGTGATCGCGCTCTTGATCGCGAGCTGCGTCGTCCACCGGCTGATGGGACCGCGGCTGACCGGGACCTGCAGCGGCGCGTGCGCGCATTACGCGATGTGCAAGGCTGGCAACTCGGCGTCGGATCGAACGCGCTGCACGACCGAGTGCCCCGACGTGTTCGCCGATCGCGACTCGCTGATGGCGTACGAGAGCCTGTCGTGTGCCGACGCGGTCGAGTACATCGACGGCTCGCCGAAGAAGACCGCGGCCACCCAGCCGCGCTGACCGCGGCCGATGCTATGACGCCGGGATGGCGGGCGAGGCCGAACCCGAGGAGACGCTCGACGGCACGGTCGAGCGCTTCGTGTTCCGCTCGGAGGACACGAGCTGGACGGTCGCGCGCTTCGTCACGCCCAAGCGCGAGCAGGTCACCATCGTCGGCGAGCTGGTCGGCGTGCAGGAGGGCCTGCCGCTACGTTTGCGCGGCCAGTGGATCGTCGACAAGAAGTACGGCAAGCAGTTCAAGGTCGGCACGTACCAGCTACGGTCACCGGAGACCCTCGTCGGCATCGAGAAGTTCCTCGGCTGCGGCCTGATCCCCGGGATCGGGCCCGGGCTCGCCGGCGCGCTCGTCCGCAAGTTCGGCCTCGAGACGCTCGAGGTGATCGATCGCGCGCCACAGCGGCTCACCGAGGTCGCGGGCATCGGCACCGCGCGCGCCGCGTCGATCGCCGAGGCCTTCGCGGCGCAGCGTCACGTGCAGGACATCATGGTGTTCCTGCGTGGCCACGGCGTCTCGGCCTCGCTCGCAGCACGGATCGTCAAGCGCTACGGCAAGGACGCGATCAACGTCGTACGCGCGAACCCCTACCGGCTCGCGCACGAGGTCTGGGGCATCGGCTTCCGGATCGCCGACGGCATCGCGCAGAACCTCGGCATGGCGCGCGATGCCCCGGAGCGCCTCGAGGCCGGCCTCCTCCACGCGCTCGAGACCAGCTCGCAGGACGGTCACCTCCACGTCCCCGACGGCGAGCTGCTCAAGCAGACCGCGGAGCTGCTCGGCGTACCGGAGGAACCGCTCGGCGCCCGGCTCGCCGCGCTCGAGTCACGCCGGCTCGTCGTCCGCGAGACGCTCGGCGATCGCGGTGCGTGCAGCGCGCTGCCGTGGGCCCACCAGGCCGAAGCCGAGGCCGCGGTGCGCCTCGCGGAGCTGACCCGCACGCCCGCGCGCTCGCTCGGGCTCGATGTCCACGCGGCGATCCACGCGTTCGAGGCGGTCACCGGCGTCACGCTCGCCGTGCAACAGCGCGCCGCGGTCGAGGCCGCGCTCACCGACAAGTGCGTCGTGATCACCGGCGGCCCCGGCGTCGGCAAGACGACGATCGTCAAGGCGATCGTCCACCTCGCCAAGCTCGTCCACCGCAAGGTCGCGCTCGCCGCCCCGACCGGTCGCGCCGCCAAGCGTCTCGGCGAGGCCACCGTCCACGAGGCGATGACGATCCACCGGCTGCTCGAGTACCAGCCCCACGAGGGCGGCTTCCAGCGCGGCCGCGACAACCCGCTCGACATCGACATGCTTGTCGTCGACGAGGCCTCGATGGTCGACGCCCAGCTATTTCGCGCGGTCCTCGACGCGCTCCGTCCAGGCTCGCAGCTCGTGCTGGTCGGCGACGTCGATCAGCTCCCGTCGGTGGGCGCCGGCGCCGTGCTCGCCGACGTGATCGCCTCCGAGGCGGCCGCCGTGATCCGGCTGACCGAGATCTTCCGGCAGGCCGCCGAGAGCAAGATCGTGGTCTCCGCCCACCGCATCAACCACGGCGAGCTGCCCGATCTCGACGCCCCCGCCGGCACGACCTCCGACTTCTACTTCATCAGCCGCGACGATCCCGACGCCGCGCTCGCGACGATCGTCGAGCTGGTCGCCGAGCGGATCCCCAAGAGCTTCGGCTTCGACGCGATCGATCAGGTCCAGGTGCTCGCGCCGATGCACCGCGGCGAGCTCGGCACCGCGTCGCTCAACCGCGCCCTCCAGGAACGCCTCAACCCCGCGGGCTCCACGCCCGAGCTCGTGCGTGGCGATCGGGTCTATCGCCGCGGCGACAAGGTGATGCAGCTCAAGAACGACTACGACAAGGCCGTGTTCAACGGCGACATCGGCGTCATCCTCGCGATCGATGCAGGCGAAGGCCTCGTCCAGGTCGACTTCGATGGCCGCGTCGCGAGCTACGAGCGCACCGAGCTCGATCAGCTCGCCCACGCCTACGCAGTGAGCATCCACAAGTCCCAGGGCTCCGAGTACCCGGTCGTCGTGCTCCCGCTCGCCACCCAGCACTTCATGATGCTGCAGCGCAGCCTGCTCTACACGGCCGTCACCCGCGGCAAGAAGCTCGTCGTGATCGTCGGCAGCCGGCGCGCCGTCCAGCTCGCGGTCAAGAACGCCGACGCCCGTCGCCGCTACACCTGGCTCGCCGAGCGCGTGCGTGGCGAGCTGGCTGCGCGCTGAGCAGCCCGTCAGCCGCGCTGAGCTACATCCTGGCGATTGCCGCGAGGTCGAGCATCTCGAGCCACGCGGCGAGGCCATCTGTCTTGACGCGCTTGTCGCCAGACGTGCCAGCGGTTGCGATGACCGTGATGTTGCCGGCGCGAACGGCGCGCTGGACGGCACCCGTCGGCGCGATCAAATCGAAGCCCTTGAGCATGCCGGTCGGTGGGTCGAAGCAATACCCATTATCGCCGCGCTCGTTGGCCGGCTTGCTGATGTAGTCCTTGAGAATCGTCTGGCGGCAATCGAGGATGTGGACGCTCATGATGTGGTCCTCGCCGTCTTCGAGATTGCTGCGCCGATCGCCGTCTGCATTGACGACAGAGACATCCTGCCAGGCAAGGGTTGTCGCAACACCCGTCGGTAGCGGCAGCTTGATGGCCGTCAACGCGGCCAGGGATGCAGGGTCACCCGTGCCGATCTTCGGCGGTGGGTTTGTACTGGCGACGCCAGAGCCCGCGGGAGGCGCAGCCGAGCCCGCCGCGTTGGCGGGGTCAGCTCCCGAGTCGACGATGACGACCGTGGGACTACCTGAGCCCACGGATCCCGTCGACGTGGACGCTGCTTCTTTCTTCTTGCAGCCAGTCGCGAGCATAGCTGCGGCCAATAGGACACACGCTGAGATACGCCGAATGATCATCATTGGACGCTCAGGAAAGCATGAGTCTCAGGCAATCGTCAGTATCGGGACTGGATATTGGGGTTGAGATCGCGACAGGCAACTCCCCTCGGGCTTCGCGGTGGCGGGGCGCGAACAACTGACGCGCATCGCGATCGGTAGCGTGTCCGGATACCTGCCGAGAATCAAAAGGACCCGAACATCGATTCGAGTTCCGTGCTCAGTCCGAATACCTGCCGAGCATCGTCCGGTTTGCTCCAGCGTGGCAGAGCGCGGGGCGACGCCGTGACGCGCGTAGCGTACCTGTTCCCGCAAGCGTCTTGGCTTACTCGCCTCTCTGCGCCCATAATCTCTCCATGAGCGAAGCAGCCGATCCGTCCTCGTTGGATCTGGATCCGGTGATCGAGGCGTACAAGAAAGACGTCGATCGCACGCTGATCCGCGAAAACCTGAAGCTGACGGTCGACGAGCGCGTTCGAAAGATGATCTCGGTGCTCGGCTTCATCGAAGAGGTACGCAAGTCGGGCAGGTCGAAGACGTGACCAACTTCCCGCGCCTCCTCGAGGTGCTCGTGTCGAGCGGGGTCGAGTTCATCATCATCGGCGGGGTAGCCGCGACCGCGCACGGCTCGGCGCACGTCACGGTCGATCTCGATATCGTCTATCGACGCACGCCCGAAAACATGGCGAGGCTCGCAGCCGCGCTGGCGCCTCATCAGCCGTATCTGCGGGGAGCTCCACCCGGTCTGCCGTTTCGATTCGACATCGATACCATCAAGCGTGGGCTGAACTTCACCTTGGTGACGGATCTTGGCGACCTCGACGTTCTTGGTAACACTACCGGCGGTGGCACGTATGACGCGCTGGTGACGCGCTCGGAGTCGCGCCAGCTGTTCGGCCTCGAAGTTCGCTTCGTCGATCTCGAGACGCTGATCTATCTCAAACGGGCCGCAGGGCGGCCGAAGGATCTCGAGCGAATCGCAGAGCTGGAGGCGATCGTCGAAGAACGGCGGAAGAGCTGATACGTACGCACGAGCTGCGGTCAGGAGGGTTGCGCGTGGTCGACGGCTTCGGGGTCGCTGCCGCACTGGATCTCGTCGTTCGTGATGCCGTGTGCCTTGAGCTTGCCCCAGAGCCCTTTGCGCGACAGCCCGAGGATGGTCGCAGCGCGCCCACGGTTCCCGCCGACCGCGCGGAGTACCTGGAGCAAGTAGTCGCGCTCGAAGCGCCGCACCACTTCGTCGAGCGTGGCGAGCTCCGCGACCGTGCGCGCCGCGTCGTCGGTATACCGCTGGATGCTTGCAGGAAGATGGTGTGGCCGGATCGGCTGCCCCTGCGCGACGAGCGACGCGTGGACCAGCGCATGGGAGAGCTCGAGGATGTTGCCGGGGAAGCTGTAGCCCCGAAGGAGGCGCAGCGTCTCGTCGGCGATCGGGGGCGGGCTGCTCGCGAGGCGTCCGAGCATGCACGCGATGATCGCCTCGAGGTCGTGCGTCCGCTCGCGGAGGCGTGGAATCTCGAGCTCGAGCACCTTCATCCGGTAATAGAGATCCGGAAGGACGCTGTGCGGCGAGGCGCCGACCGCGACTCCCGGTCGCATCCCTGCGATGAACCGGATCGGCGACTGATCCGCGTGCTGCAGCAGCTGCAAGAGCCGGCGCTGGGTGTTGCTGCCGGCCATCGGAAGCCGATCGATGAAGACGGTCCCACCGGCAGCCGTCGCGACGGCGCCACGTTCAGGAGCGAACAGCAGATGCTCGAGCTCGTCATCCGCGTGTGCGGCCGCATTGACCATCATGAAAGAACGATCGCGGCGCGGGCCATCGTCATGGATCGCTCGTGCAACGATCCACCGGCCCGAGCCGTCTTCTCCGAACACGCAGACCGGAGCCGTGCTGTCCGCAGCGATCCGGATGTAGTGCGCGAGCGCCTGGATGACAGGACTGTCTCCCGTGAACAGCGTGTCCCTGGTGACGAGCTTGTCCGGCTCGAGCGCACCTGGTTCGCCGACGACGCCACGGATATCGTCGATCAGAACGACCAGATTCATCGCGACGAGCGGGCGCGAGAGGTGAGCGATTGCCTGAAGCGTGTCGTCGCCGGGCAGATCTCCGAACGTGATGACTTCGACCGTTGGTGGCGTGTCGGCACACAGCGCGGCGTACTCCAGTGACGTATCCACGACGACCACGTGGAACGTGTCCTTCGCGAGCTTCGCGCCTGGATCGGTTTCGATGACGACGGCGTGTCCGCGCTGTTCGAGCGCGCGTCGCGCACCTTCGACGTCCGCTGAATCCGAGGCGACGATGAGTACACGCATGGTGAGGTGATCGTGCGGATGGGCGCGCTGTGCGTGAGCGTCACGCGGTGGCGCGGTTCGAGCGGGGATGTGACCTCAGCGATGCTGCGAAGGGTCTGCTGCATGTTACCCGCGCTTCCGATCGCGAGCCGTCATGGACCGCATGGTTGCGGCAGACGTCGTACCGGCCGGTAACACGATGTGCCTCGTCAGGAACGTATGCGGCCGGAATTGCGGGAGTTCCTCGGAGAGTGGCACGTATGGTGAAGGGTCTACGTCACATGTGTAATCGAATCATGACAATCACCTCATCTCGATGCACCTCGAGCAAGCGGGCAGCGGGCTGCGACGTCTGTGGGGGCTCGGCCGCTCGTAAACATCGGGGCCTGATCCTGTGCGCCGACTGCCTGGCGTGTACTCGCCCCTATCAAGCATCCGATCCGTACGACGAGGTTGGAGGGCGGGGATGAGGATGCGCGCGACCTTCACGAGCCGCCGCGCACTCGTGGCCAGTGATCCCATTGCCACGATCATGAAGCCCGTCGCCGTGGAGGTGCCCGAGGAGACACCAGTCGAGACGTTGCGCACGTTGTTTCACGAGCATCGCGCGAGCGTGTTACCAGTCGTCGATCGTCAGCGTGCGTTCGTCGGCTTGGTCACGGCCCGGGACGTCGCGGCGGCAGGACTCGACACCGATGTCCTCGACGAGTACGTGCTGCCGTTCGGCAGTCATCTCGATCCGATCCCGTGCGTTGCCCGCGACCTCATGCGGCCCGCGGCGTTCATCGTCCACGAGTACACGACGATGCGGCGTGCGGCGCAGCTCGTGGTCGTCCACAACCTCGCGCACCTGCCCGTGGTCGATCGCGCCGGACGGCTGGTCGGAATTGTTTCCGCGCTCGACGTCCTCCACCGGAGCGTCTTCTCGAGCGGTGACGGAGTGTTCGCGTGAGCCGCGCGTGGTCTCGGTCATCGTGGCCGCGCGACGTCCGCGTGTTGATCGTCGACGACGACGCGGAGCAGCGGCTGGCGCTACGCGGCGTGCTCGAGCGCGCCGGTTACCAGGTCTTCGAAGCACCCAATGGTCGGATCGCACTCGACGTCTGCCGCACGATACGGCCCTGGATCGTCGTCCTCGATGCGGTCATGCCGGTCATGGACGGCTCGGCGTTCCTCCTGCGCAAGCTGATCGATGCCGAGATCGCGGACATTCCGGTCGTGATGCTCAGCGCCTGGGATGTCGACTGTCAGGGGAGTGTCGCGACGATCCTGCGCAAGCCGGCACGAGGCCACGCGATCGTCGGAGCCGTGCGGTCGTTCGCCCGGGTCGCAGACGCCGCGTGACCTAGGGGGGGTGATTTGCAGAAGTAGCAGAAGTAGCGAAGTCTGCTGCCACCTTCTTGCCGGCCTCGCCGCTCCTGACGAACGCGATGCGCAGCAGCACGGGCGCGATCATCTGATTGAGCCCGAGCACCGACAGCATCAGCAGCGCGGCGAATCCGCCGAACGCCGGGAAGCTCGACTGGATCACGACGACGAGCGCGAGCGAGAGGCCCGCTTGCGGCAACAGGCCGATCCACCCATACCTGGTGATCGGGGCTGCAGCATTCGTCTGCATGCACGCGAGCGTGGTTCCGCCGTACAGCGACAGCGCGCGCGCGGCGGCAATGATGCCGACCGGCAATGCGAGCTCGTAGAGCTGGATCAGGTCGAGGCGCATGCCGGCGAGTGCGAACCAGACGAGGAACACCGGCAGCTGCGCGGACTCGAAGCGATGCACCAGGCTGCTCGCATCCGCGCGCGAAAAGTTCTCGAGCCAGATGCCTGCGGTCAACATCACGATCAGCGGGTCGAGGTGAATGCGCACGCCGATCTCGGCGACGACGATGCACACCATCAGCGCGAACAGAGGTGCACCGTCCTTGACCGCACGCACGAACAAGCCGAGCAGCATGCCGATCGCGACACCGAACGCGACCGAGCCGAGGAGCTCCCAGCCGATCGCGAGCGCGGTGCCGGCGACATCGACACCCGCACCGAGTAGCGCGCTGCCCACCGCGGCGACCAGCGAATAGATGACCACGACGACGAGATCCGCGACGACGACCGCCGCGAGCACCAGCTGGCTGACCGGTCCATCGGCGCGGGTCTCCGAGATCAGCGCCATCACGATCGCCGGTGACTGCGGGATCAGGGCGACCGCGAGCACGCCGCAGATCACCAGCGTCTCGGTCGTGCCAAGACCGTCGAAGATCGGAAGCATCGAACGAATGCCGTAGAGCACGCCGGTCAGCACGAGGATCGTGCCGATCACGCCGAAGATCATGATCGCCACCAGCGTCCGCGCGATCGGTCTCACGCGGGCGAGGTTCAGCTCCGCACCTGCGACGAGACCGAGGATGCACGTCGCGACACCGTTCACGACGCGCAACTTCGCCGTCATCGGGCTCGTGACGAGATCGAGCACGAAGGGCCCTGACACCACGCCCGCGAGCAGGTATCCCGTCAACTGCGGCAGCCCGAGCCGCGACACGACGCGGCCGCCGAAGTACGCCACCAGCAGCAAATAGCCGAACGCCAGCAACGTGCCCGCGGTGCCCGCGTCGGTCGCGAACGTGCCCGCCGCATGCATCATGCCGCCGACCACGAGCAGGATCAGGAGCGCGATCACTGTCTGCTGTCCTTGTCGAGCTCGTCGATGTGAGCGTCGGGATCGCTGTCGGTCGACGGTGTCCTCCGGACGACAAGGAGCTCGCTCACGATCGCGCCGCCGATCACAGCCGTGACGATCCAGGTGTCGTTGCCCGAATAGGTATTCTCGACGCTGATGACGAGCGCGATCGAGAGCACCGATAAGGGTGTGATCAGCGTGCGCTCGCGCACCAGCTTGTCATCCAGAACCCTACGAGAGGCGACGATTCCGAGCCACTTGCCGGCGACGCGCGCGAGCACGAAGACGGGCACGAGGACCCAGCCGCGCCAGTCGGTGACGCTCCACACCGCACCCGCAATGATCAAGAACAACAGATGTACCGGGCGCTCGAGCTGCCGCAGGATCCGGAAGACGTTCTCGCGCGCGTCGTTCGGGAAGTTCGTCACGAGCACGCCCGCGATGAAGCAGACGACGATCGGGCTGAGCCGCAGGTAGCCCGCAAACCCGGACGCGAACGCGATACCGCCGAGCACGACGGCGAGGAACTCCACGTTCGATGCCGGTATCCGCAGCATCGCGAAGATCAACGTGCCGGCCACGACGCCGATGCCGAGCGACACGAAGATCCACGCCGTATCCGGCAGCTGCCATGCGGTGCTACTCGTGCGGAAGTACGCCGTGATGAACACGAGACCGATCACGCCGACAAGCTCGTCGAGTTGCGTGAGCAGCACGTCTGCACTGCGGCCCTCGCGCCACATCTGCCTCGAAAACCCTCTGAACCGGCGCGGCGCCGTCATCGCCGCGGCCGCGCCCAGCAGCACGACATCGCGCCACATCGGTAGATCTCGCCACGACGACCCGAACGCGATCATCACCCCGCCGCACGCCGCGGCCGTGAGCACGAACGGCAGGAGCGACTCCACGAGGAGCATGTACGCCGTGCCGCGCGGAACGCGCTCCAGCACGCGAATGTCGAGCTGCGCGCCGATGATGAAGCCGAGCCAGCCGAGCCCGAACAGCAGTAGCGGCCGCATATTCTCGAGCACGTCGCCCGTCAGGATGCCCACCGAAGGCAGCGCGGCGACGACGCCGAGCGCGACGAACGGGAACCCGGCCGTGATCACGCCGCTGATCCCGAGCCGCGCCTGAAACCGCACGACGCGGTGGTGCGCGCCGAGGTACGCGAGCATCAGTAGCGCGACCAACCCGCCGATGACCTTGATGGCGAACAGCGTCGATTCGCTCGTGGTCTTGGCGGTCACGCTCGGCGGCTCGACCACGGCGCCCGAGTTGGCATCGCCAACCCCGGCCACATTGTCGAAAATTCCGACGGCGGCGAGCTCGGGCGCAGTCACGCCTGCTTCGACGAGCGACGGCACGCTGACACCTGCATGGATGAGGGCGGGTACGCCGACGCCCGCTTCGAGGAGCTCGCGTACACCGACCGCTGCATCGACGAGTGCGCGGACGCCGAGGCCTGCATCGAGGAGTGCACGGACACTGACGCCTGCATCGCGGAGTGTGCGGACGCCGACGCCCGCATCGATCAACTCGCGGATGCCGACGCCTGCAACGACGAGCGTGCGTACGCCTGCAACGATCAGCGTGGGCACGGTGACGCCTACCTCGACGAGCGCGCGGACACCAACGCCTGCATCGACGAGTGTGTGGACGCGGACGCCTGCGTCGAGGAGTGCGCGGGTCTCGACACCTGCCTCGAGGAGTGCGGGAACGCCGACGCCTGCCTCGAGAAATGCGGGAACGCCAACGCCTGCACCGAGGAGTGCGCGCACGCCGACGCCTGCCTCGAGGAGAGCGGGAACGCCGACGCCTGCATCGAGGAGTGCGGGCACACCGACGCCTGCCTCGAGGAGTGCGGGCACGCCGGCGCCTGCCTCGAGGAGTGCGGGCACACCGACGCCTGCATCGAGAAGTGCGGGGACATCGGCGCCCGCATCGTGGTGTGTGGACGCGCCGAGATCTGCATCGTGCAGCACCGGCGCGCGGACGCCCGCGTCGCGGCGCGTGGCTGCGCGGATAGCTGCATCGCGGCCGATGGGGGCACCCAGATCAGCGTCGCGTGCGGGAGCGCCAGCATCGACGTGCGTGGCCGCATCGACACCGCCATCGCCTGGCCCGCCAACCTCATCGGCTGCGGCGGTCGCGATCCACGTCGTGATCGCGAGCGCCGCGAGCGCCGGCACCACGAGCGCGGCCGTCAGATGTCGTGGCTTCAACAAGGTGCTCCTGCGAGCTCGTCGAAGGCCCTCGTGAGCGTGAAAACGCCCGTGCACTTCGACATCGTGCAGATCAAACGACTTCTTTCGCGGCGACGTCAAGCTCGCCGTCCTACTTCGAAGCCGCCATGTATCGATGGTCGAGTCTGCTGCGCCAGGACGTGAGGTCGTCCGCAGGTGACACGGTCTCATGCGCGAGCCGAGTAAGCTTTACGCAATGCTCCAATCCAAGGCGCGGCTGGTCGTCCGCCAGCTTCGCAAGACCGATCTCAAGGCCGTGCAGGAGATCCAGCGGCGTTGCTTCGTGTCGATCGAGCCATGGACGCGCGACCAGTTCGACAGCCAGCTCGCGGTGTTCCCCGAGGGCCAGCTCGGAGTCGAGATCGATGGGGTGCTGGTCGCGACGTCGAGCTCGCTGATCGTCGACGAGGAGGACTTCGGCTCGTATCACACGTTCGACCAGGTCAGCGACAACGGCTTCATCCGCAACCACGATCCCGATGGCGACACGATCTACGGGATCGACATCGCGGTCGATCCGAAGCATCGCGGCGTTCACCTGACCCGCCGCGTGTACGAGGCGCGCAAGGAGCTCGCGCGGCAGAAGAACCTGCGCGCGATCCTGATCGCCGGCCGGATCCCGGGCTACGCGAAGGTCGCCGACAAGATGTCGGCGGAGGAGTACGTCCGCCGCGTGGTTCGCAAGGACATGAAGGATCGCGATCCGGTGCTGACGAGCCAGCTCGGTCAGGGCTTCGCGATCCGCGGCGTGCTCAAGGACTATCTGCCGTCCGATTCGGAGTCTGCCGGCTATGCGGTGTTCATGGAGTGGCTCAATCCCGAGCACCACCCCGACAACACCCCGGTCTCGGCGCGCAGCGTGCGGGTCGCCGCGGTGCAGTACCAGATGCGCCAGATCACCTCGTTCGACGAGTTCGCGCAGCAGTGCGAGTTCTTCATCGACACCGCGTCCGACTACCGGATGGACTTCCTGCTGTTCCCCGAGATGATCACGAACCAGCTGCAGGTGCTGGTGCAAGCGCCCGAGTCATCCGCGACCGCGCGCCGCCTCGACGAGTTCACGCAACGCTACGTCGAGTTCTTCACGAAGATGGCGATGAAGTACAACCTCAACATCATCGGTGGCACGCACCTCACCGTCGAGGGCGGAAAGCTGTTCAACGTCGCGTCGCTGTTCCGGCGCGACGGGTCGGTCGAGAAGCAATACAAGCTGCACATCTCGCCGTCGGAGTCGCGCTGGTGGGGGGTGACCGCGGGTGACGAGGTGCGCGTGTTCGACTCTGATCGCGGCAAGGTCGCGATCTTGATCGGTGACGACATCGCGTATCCCGAGCTCGCGCGGATCGCGACGGCCAAGGGCGCAAATCTGCTGTTCGTCCCGTTCGTCACCGACATCCGTTCCGGATACATGCGGATCCGCTCGTGCGCGCAGGCGCGTTGCATCGAGAACGGAATGTACGCGGTGCTCGCCGGGCCGATCGGCAACCTGCCGTTCGTGCAAGGCGCGGACATCCACTACGGCGAGGCCTGCATCCTCACGCCCTGTGACGTCCCGTTCGCGCGCGATGGCGTCGCCGAGGAAGCCACGCCGAACGTCGAGACGATGGTCGTGCACGAGCTCGACATCGAGGTGCTGCGCCGCAACCGGCTGACCGGCAGCGTGCGCACGTGGCTCGATCGCCGGCCGGACCTATATGGCGTTCGCTACAGCGAAGGCGGAAAGAAGTTCGAGGTGTGAGTGTCGTCGCGCGATTCGGGAACGGGCTCGTCGTGCACCGGACCGGGCCGGAGCATGTCGAGGGCCTCGCGGAGCTGCAGCGCATCGTGTTCCCGACGCTCGCACCCGAGGAGCGGTTCGAAGCGCGTCACTATCTGCGTCACCTCGAGCTGTTTCCCGAGGGCCAGCTCTGCGTCGTCGATCCGGGCGAGGGCGAGCGGGTCGTCGGGATGACCTCGACGGTGCGCATGGACTTCGACTTCGAGCACCCGGGCCACACGTTCGCCGACGTGATCCAGGGCGGCTGGCTGACGTCACACCAGCCAGCGGGGCGCTGGCTCTACGGTGCCGACCTCGGCGCGCATCCGGACTACCGCAACCGCGGCATCGCGCGCGCGCTGTACGCCGCCCGCCACGAGATCGTCCGCCAGCTCGGGCTCGCCGGCCAGGTCACCGTCGGGATGCCGAGCGGCTACGGCGCGGTCAAGCACACGATGACCGCCGCGGCGTACTACGCCGAGCTCGTCGCCGGAACCCGTGAGGACCCCACGATCTCGGCGCAGCTCCGGATCGGCTTCACGCCACAACAGCTGCTGGCTGGTTACATCAACGATCCGGTGTGCGACGGTTACGGCATCGTGCTCGTGCTGCCCGCCGACCGAGAAGTGAGGTTCCCGCCATGACAGCCATCCGTCGAGTCACCGAGATTCCGGGCCCGAAGGGCCGCGCCATCCTCGAGCGACGCGCGAACGCCGTGCCCCGCGGCCTTGCTCGCTCGACCGATGTCGTCGTCGAGAGTGGTGACGGCGCGCTCGTGCACGATGTCGACGGCAACACGCTGATCGATCTCGCCGGCGGCATCGGCATGATCGCGACGGGGCACTGTCCACCCGCAGTCGTCGGGGCGATCGAAGCCCAGGCGCGGCGCCTGCTCCACACGTGCGCGCTGGTCGCGACCTACGAGCCGTACATCGCGCTGTGCGAGCTGCTCAACGAGGTCACGCCGGGCGACTTTTCGAAGAAGACGCTGCTCGCGAACAGCGGCGCCGAGGCCGTGGAGAACGCGGTCAAGCTGGCGCGCGCGTACACGAAGCGCGCTGGCATCCTGTGCTTCGAGGGCGGCTACCACGGCCGCACGCTGCTGACGCTCAGCCTGACCAGCAAGTACGGCCTGTTCAAGCAAGGCTTCGGCCCGTTCGCGCCGGAGATCTATCGGATCCCGGCGCCCGACGTGTATCGCCGACCGGCTGCGATGGCGGAGGACGCCTACGTCGAGGCCTGTGTCGCGCAGCTCGAGCGCGCGCTCGTGGCGCAGATCGATCCGGCGGCGCTCGCCGCGATCATCATCGAGCCGGTACAGGGCGAGGCCGGGTTCATCCCGGTACCGCATCGGTTCCTGCGTCGCATCCGCGAGCTGTGCACCCAGCACGGGATCGTGATGATCGCCGATGAGGTGCAGACCGGCTTCGGCCGCACGGGCACGTTGTTCGCGGTCGAGCACAGCGGCGTCGTTCCCGATCTCGTGACGATGGCGAAGGCGCTCGGCGCCGGCCTGCCGATCAGCGCGACGACGGGCCGTGCCGAGATCATGGACGCCGCGCATGTCGGTGGGGTTGGCGGGACGTACGGCGGCAGCCCGGTCGCATGCGCAGCGGCGATCGAGGCGGTGCAGATGATCCGCGAGCCCGCGTTCCTCGCGCACGCGCGGCGCATCGGCGACGTCATGCGTGACGAGCTGGAGCGCATGCAGCGGTCGTCGTCGCTGATCGGCGACGTTCGCGGTCTCGGTCCGATGCTGCTGATCGAGCTCGTCACGGATCGCGAGACCAAGGCACCGGCGGCAACGCACGCGATCGCGGTGATCAAGCGGTCGGTCGCAAACGGGGTCGTGTTGATTCGCGCCGGCTTGTACTCGAACTGCGTGCGGTTCATGCCGCCGCTCTCGATCACCGAGGACCAGGTGCGCGAGGGCCTGGCCGTGGTCGGCGAGGCGATCCGCCACGTCGAGGAGCACGGGCCGTGACGGGCGCATGGCCGGCGAAGCAGCTGATCGACGGAGCGTGGGTCGACGCCATCGACGGTGGGCGCTGGGACGTGATCGATCCTGCGACCGAGGAGGTTATCGCGGACGTGCCGTTCGGCGGCGCCGTGGACATGGTTCGCGCGATCGACGCCGCGCACCGCGCGTTCCCGGTGTGGCGCGCGATGACGCCGTACGAGCGTGGCGCGATCCTCGTTCGTGCGGCGGGTGTGATGCGCGACCGCGCGGCCGAGCTCGGCGAGCTGACGGTTCGCGAGAGTGGCAAGCCGCTCGCCGAGGCCACCCGCGAGTGGCAGATCGCGGGCGAGCTGTTCGAGTGGTTTGCCGAGGAAGGCAAGCGCGTCCACGGCTACACGATTTCATCGCGCGTCGCGACCAAGCGGATGGTCGTGCTCAAGGAGCCGATCGGCGTCGTCGGCGTGATCACGGCGTGGAACTTTCCCGCCTACAACCCCGCGCGCGCGATCGCCGGCGCGCTCGCCGCCGGTTGCACGGTCGTCGTGCGTCCCGCGGAGCTCACGCCCCTGTCCGCGATGGCGATGGCGGCGATCCTCGTCGATGCGGGCTTGCCCGCCGGCGTGCTCGATCTCGTCAACGGCGATGCGCCGGCGATGGGGCAGGCGATGCTCGACCACCCGGACCTCAGAAAGATCAGCTTCACCGGCAGCGTGCGCGTCGGCAAGCTGCTGATGGATGGGGCGTCGCGGACGATGACCCGGCTATCGCTCGAGCTCGGCGGCAACGCGCCCGTGCTCGTGCTGCCGGATGCGGACGTCGAAGCCGTCGCGCGTGCCGCGGTCGCGGCGCGGTTCCGCAACGCGGGCCAGGTCTGCGTCGCGCCCCAGCGGTTCTTCGTCGACCGCCAGCGCCTGGCGGCGTTCGAGGAGGTCGTCGTCGAGGAGACGCGCAAGCTGCCCGTGGGCTCGGGCCTCGACCCGGCGACGCGGATCGGCCCTTTGATCAGTGCCCGGCATCGCGATCGCGTCGAGG
>JACCTC010000369.1 GCA_013812655.1 Deltaproteobacteria bacterium
GCTACGGTTCTCGACGGCAGGCTCGGTCGACGACGGCAAGTCGACGCTGATCGGCCGGCTGCTCTACGACACCAAGACCGCGTTCCAGGATCAGCTCGATCACGTCGCCGATGTCTCGAAGCGACGCGGCGATGAGACCACGAACCTCGCGTACCTCACCGACGGCCTGCGGGCCGAGCGCGAGCAGGGGATCACGATCGACGTCGCGTACCGTTACTTCGCGACCAAGCGCCGCAAGTTCATCATCGCGGACACCCCGGGTCACATCCAGTACACGCGCAACATGGTGACCGGCGCGTCGACGGCGAACCTCTCGATCATCCTCGTCGATGCGCGGCACGGCCTCGTCGAGCAGAGCCGCCGGCATGCGTTCATCGCGTCGCTGCTCAAGATCCCGCACCTCGTGTTCGCCGTGAACAAGATGGATCTCGTCGGGTGGAGCGAGGCGCGGTTCCGCGAGATCGAGGATCAGTTCCGGACGTTCGCGGCGCAGCTCGAGGCGCCCGACATCGTGTTCATCCCGATGTCCGCGCTGACCGGCGCGAACGTCGTCGATCGCTCCGTCGAGATGCCCTGGTACGAAGGTCCCGCGCTGCTCGAGTACATGGAGAACGTGCACATCGCGAGCGATCGCAACCTGACCGACGTGCGGTTCCCGGTGCAGTGGGTGATCCGTCCGCAATCTGCCGAGCACCACGACTATCGCGGCTACGCCGGCCAGGTCGCTGGTGGCGTGCTGCACGCCGGCGACGAGGTGATCGCGCTGCCGAGCGGTCAGACGACGCGGATCACGCGGATCGAGCAGGGTGGCGTCGCGCTCGACGCGGCGTTCTCGCCGATGTCCGTGATCGTGCACCTCGCCGATGATGTCGATCTCAGCCGCGGCGACATGCTCGCCCAGCCCGATAACCGCCCGGTGGTGACGCAGGATCTCGACGCGATGATCTGCTGGATGGCCGACAAACCGCTGTCGCCGAAGGGCCGCTACGCGCTCAAGCACACGACGCGGTGGACGCGCGCGGTCGTCACCGACCTCCTGCACAAGCTCGACGTCAACACCGGTAACCGCATCGAGGGCGTCACCGAGCTCAAGCTCAACGACCTCGGCCGGATCAAGATGCGGACGACGACGCCCGTCCTCCACGACAGCTACAAGCAGAACCGCGCGACCGGCTCGTTCATCCTCGTCGACGAGACGACGAACGCAACCGTCGCCGCCGGCATGCTGCTCACCGCGTAGCCCGCCCACCACGGACGCAGCCCGACGTGGTCCTCGAGGCGGTCGAGCCGGCGCCGACAGTCCTCATCGGGCGCGAGCTGCTGCGTCGATCATTCCGCGAGGCCAGCTGCTGCGAGCGCCGCGATGATCCGCTGTTCGCACGCCTCGCATGATTCCTGATCGGTGCGCACTTCGAGGTGCGGGTTCACCGGCGGCTCGTAGGGATCGCTGATCCCCGTGAAGCTCGGGATCTCGCCGGCGAGCGCGCGCGTGTAGAGGCCGTTGACGTCACGCTCGATGACGGTCGTCAGCGGCGCGTTGACGAAGATCTCGAGGAACGGATGACCGTCGGCCTCGCTGCGGCTGCGGAGCGCGGCGCGGGTGTCGGCATACGGCGCGATGGCCGCGACGAGCACGAGGACACCGTGCTTCGCGAGCAGGCGCGCGACGTACGCGATCCGGTGGACGTTGGTATCGCGATCGGCACGCGAGAACGAGAGGTCCCGGGACAACGCGGCACGAATCTCGTTGCCGTCGAGGCATTCGACGGGACGCCGTGCCACGAGCCGTGCGGCCACGGCGGTCGCGAGCGTGGACTTGCCAGCGCCGGGTAGCCCCGTGAACCAGGCAATGCCGCCACGCACGCGGCGGTCAGTCCGGAACGAGCTGCAGGGTGATCGCGAAGCTCGCCTCGGTGACGTCGCCGTCCTTGTCCTTCGGGACCGGGAATCGCCAGCTGGTCATCTGTGCCGAGATGCAGGTGTCGACCTCGTCGGCGAAGCCCTTCGCGCCACCCTTGGTGGTGCGGCCGGTCTCGTTGACGGTGAGCGACAGCGTGACCTTGCCGCGCGCGCTCGCGTCCTTGTTCAGGTAGTTCTTGTAGCAGCGCTTGAGGCCCGCCATGTACGCCGACTGGATCTTCGCCAGCACGACGTCAGGCGTCAGCGTCGACTCGTCGAACGTCTGCTTGTCGGCGACCGAGATGCGGCCAGACGGGCCCTTCTCCACGGTCTTGCCGGTGCCGATGCTGTCGCCGCCGGGGCCGTCGGTCTTGAGGCCGCCACCGGTACCGACGCGCGGGTCACCGTCACCACGCGAGCCGCGGCCTGCGCCGCCGCCGATCGCGACCTTCTGACCGCCCTCGCGGACATCGTTGATCTGCGCGCCGAGGTCAGCGCCCGGACGGCGCTTGCTCATGTCGCCTTCGCTCGTGCCGTCGGGTCCCTCACCCGTCAAGAGGTCGGCAAACCGCGACGCGTCGTCCTCGGTCATGCTGACGTTGTCGTTCGTGCTGCGGCCGCCACCCTCGGGCTTCGGCGATGGCTTGGCCGGGCCCTTGTCGGGGGTCTTGGCGGCGGCGCTGCCCGCGGCGGAGCCCGCGTCGGCGACGGCCGTCGGCACCGGCTCGCTGACGTCGACCTGGTAGGTGTCCTGCTTGAACGTCAGGTTGTAGGCGCGCTGCGCGATCGTGTCTTCCTCGATGTCGCCGAGGAGCGCGATGATCACGACCGCGAAGTGCGCGAT
Source organism: Deltaproteobacteria bacterium (assembly GCA_013812655.1). Lineage (GTDB taxonomy): Bacteria > Myxococcota_A > Polyangia > Haliangiales > Haliangiaceae > JABFXX01. The sequence continues at coordinate 2,744 of JACCTC010000369.1, forward strand.
GATCGACGCGCCCATGATCACCGCAAGCCGGGGATCGATGCGATCGGCGAACGTGCCGCGCACCGACGCCGGAAGCATCGGCTTGGGCTGCCGTGGCGGCTCGGTGACGAACTGGAACAGGATCGTGAGATCACCGAGCGAGAGCTTGCCGCGTGCGCCGTCGCCGAGCGGGACCTGCCAGTAGTCGCCGTGCTGCTGCGCGCCACGCCCCTTGAGCGCATCGAGCGTGTTGACCTGACCGCCGGCATCGGAGAGCCGGCCGTCCATCTTGCCGAGGAAGCGCAGGTAGTACTTGCCCTCGTCCATCGCGAACAGCGTGAACTCGAGCGGCAATCCCTCGATCGGGATCGAGAAGGTGTTCTTCATCGACTGGCCGATCGACACCGGCGTGCGCTCGCGGATCAGCCGCTCCTCGACGATCTTGCCGCCGAGCAGGATGCCGATGCGAAGGATGCGCGGCCGGCCGCCGGTCGAGGTGCCTGAGCCCTGCTGCTGTGGACGCTGGGCCGCCATCAGAACGGCGCCTTCTTCACGCTCGCGAGGATGAGCGGCATGAAGTCCTGCTTCAGGCTCTCCCACTCGTACTCGATGTTCTTCGCCGTGAGGACGTAGACCACGCTCGGCCGCGGGACCTTGCCGCACACCGACACGACCGTATCGATCACCGTGACGGGCTTGCCGTTGATGTACTCGATGTGGAACTTGCCCTGCTTCTTCTCGCCCTCCGCGGCCGAGTCATCTGGACAGCCCTCGGCCTGCGCGTCGCGTGACGCCACGCCGAACGTGCAGGCCACCGCCGCCGCGATCGCTAGAAGCTTGGTGTGCTGCATGGTGGTCGTCCTTGGTCTCTCGTCAGTATGAAGTCCCGTCGGTGGCACGGCCACCGTTACGAGGTCTTCTTCTTTTTCTGCTGCTTCTGAACGCGCTTGATGGCCTTGTCGACGTCCTTCATCCGGCTGTCGTACAGCTTGATGTCGACGCCCGGCATGTTCTTGTACTGCTCGAAGAACGCCTTGGCGGCGGTCAGGCGCTGCATCGGATCGGCGATGCCCGGGTACGGATCGGTGTCGAGGTAGAGCAGGCCGAGGTTGTAGTAGGCCGGGCCGTAGCTCGCGTTCGCCTGGAGCGCGCGCTTGTAGGAAGCCTCTGCGGTCTGCACGAACTTCGCGCGCTCGCCAGCGCCCGGCGGATAGTCCGCGGAGCGACCGCGGTAGGCCGAGCCGAGCGAGGTCAGCGTGATCGCGTCGTTGCGGTTGAACTGCTGGGTCAGCCGCTCGAACGTCGCCTGTGCCTCGGTGTACTGGCTGTTCTTCAGCTGGTGCACGCCGAGGTTGACGAGCGCGCTCGTGTGGTTCGGGTTGATCTCGACGGCCTTGCGGTACGCGAGCTGCGCGCGATCGGGGCGGTTCGTGGCGTCGTAGACGAGCCCGTACACGTAGTAGACGTTCGCGTTCTGCTTCGCGGCCTCCCGCTTGAAGAGATCGTCGAGTACGAGCTCGGCCGTGTCGTAGAGCCTCTTGTGGTAGTAGGCGAACGCGACGAACGCGGCGGCGTCGACGTTCGCGGCGTCGATCGCGAGCGCCGCGCGGGCCTCGCGGAGCGCCACCTCGGGATCGGGGGTCGGCTGGGAGAGCGCCTTCTTCGCGATCGTGAGGTGGGCGTCGACCTGGGTCTTCGCCTGTGCGGGATCGATGTCGTGGTTCGGCGCGACGACCGCTGGGCTGGTCGGGTCTGTGGTGCCGCCGCCGGGCGTCGGCAACCCCGCGCTGCCACCGCCATCGCCATCGGCGCCACCGGTGCCACCGCCATCGCCGACCGGATCCTTGTCGGTCATCGACTGGCCGTCCGAGCCAGTGCCACCACCGGGCGTGGTCTTGCCGGCCTTCTTGCCACCGCCGCACGCTGCGGCGATCGCGAAGGCACACAGCAATGCCCCGAAGCGGAGGGTCATGGTCTTGATAACGCGCGAGGTGGCCATCGGATCTCCCTGGATTGCCATCACGGCGCGTCCGTTCCCTGAATCAGCTCCTGGCGTAGAGCGGTGTATTCGCCGGGGAACTCGCGTGCGAGATTCTCCTGGGCGAGCCGGCTCCAGCGGTTGGCGATCCCGCCCTTCTTCGCGAGGTCGACGACCTCGAACCACTGGCCCTTGGCCTCGTCGAGGTACTTGCGGACGTTGGCATCGAGCTTGGCCTGGTAGGACTCGAGGATCGCCGGGTTCGACGCGTTCGCGACCGGCGTCGGGATCGGCGCGTTCGCGAGCTTGTTGCCGTAGCCGTACTGCAGTTCGGCGTAGCGGACCTTCGCGGCCATCGTGTACTCGGCGACCGCGTACTGATCGAGCGCGAGGTACTTGTCCTCGATCCTGGTCTTGAGTGCGGTGAGCGCCTTGCCCTGAGCTTCAGCTTCCTTGACCGTCTTCGCGGCCTTCTTGATCTCGTAGGGCTCCCACTCGGCGGCCAGCGCATCCTCGGCAAACGTCAGCTGCCACTCCCCGGCGAGCTTCGCGCCACGGCTGTTCCTCGCGGCGCCGCGCGTCTTCCACGCGTCGATCGTCGCCTGGCCGGCCTTCCGCGCGAGCGGCGTCTGACCCTTGCGCTTGCGAAGCGCGGCCTCGTCGTAGAACGTCTGGACGTAGTCGTCCTCGTTGCCGGGGTCCCTACCGTAGGCGGTGCGCCAGCGGTTGTGGGTCTCGGCCATCGCGTTGACGTCGCCGGACTGGCGGTGGATGCCGCCGATCGACCACAGCGCGCGATCCTTCTTGCGGCGATCGGGCTCGACCCGCTGGTACTGCGTGTAGAGCTCGATCGCCTTCTTGAAGTCACGGTTGAGCTCGGACACGAGCGCCGCGTTGAACAGCGCGTCGAGGCCGATCTGATCGAGCGTGCGCGGCTGCTCGCCGGGTAGCGGAGGCGGTGCCTTGATGCCGAGCCGCTTGGCGCGCTTGGTCGCCTCGACGAGCTCGAGGTACGTGCGCACCGCGTTGGTGTAGTCGAACGCGGCCTGGTAGGTCGCGGCCTGCAGGCGGATCGCGTCGAGATAGAACGGGCTCTCGCGGAAGCTCTTCGAGGGGTTCGCGGTGAACTCCTTGAACAGCGAGATCGCCGTCTTCGGCCGGTCGGCGAGCTTGTAGTTGACCGCGGAGTTGTAGAGCGCGGTCGGCAGATCGGGATCGTTCTGCGGCGCCGTCTTGTAGAACCGGTAGAACGCCTCGGCGGCCGGCACGAACTGCTTCTGGTCGTAGAGCTCCACGGCGCGCGAGAAGTGCAGCGAGCGGTTCTGCGCGATCGCGAGCTGGATCGTCTTGTCGTCGCCGCACTTGCTCGCGATGAACTTCTTGTTGGTCGCCTCGATCGCATCGAAGTTCGACTGCGCCTCGTAGATCGCGAGGATGCCGTCCTTGGCCTTCGCGGCCTCGGGATTGCCGCAGAACTTGTCCATCACCTTCTGGAACCGCGCGATCGCGTCGTCGACGTGGAGATACGCGAGCGAGATCAGTGCGGCGTTGATGCCCTGGGTCGGTGCGGACTGCGGGTCCGCGACGATGTTCTGGTACGTGTCGTACTCGGTCTGCAGCTCGAGGTAGATCTGCGGGATCGGCTGCGGCTGAAACGATCCTGAAGATCCCAGCGTTGCCTTGAGCTCCGCCACCGTCGGTACCTTGAGCGCGACGAGCGTGCCGGCCGCGACCTGGCGCTGCGCCTCGGCCTCGTACGACTGGACGACGCTCTTCGCGGCATCGATGTAGAACGCGGTGCCGAGATCGCGGTGATCGCGGACCCACTTGTACTGCGCGACCGCCTCCATGTAACGCTCGCTCCAGTACAGCGCCTCGCCCTGGTTGTAGTTGAACTCGTAGACGTAGTCGGACTCGGGATAGGTCTGGATGAAGACTTTGTAGAGGTCGACAGCCTTCTGATACATCGCGAGGTACTCGGACTTGGCAGCGGGATCGCGCTTCGCGGCCGCGACGAGCTCGTAGTCCTTGCGCATCTGGGTCGCCGCGGCGTGCGTGTTGCGCGCGGCGGCGTAGAGAGCGCGCTCGGCGATCCGGCGCTGGTTGTCCATCGCCTCGCGGTCCTTCTCGTTCGCTGCGTACCAGGCAGTGCCCGGTGCGTAGCGGGTCGCGAGCTCGGCCGCGGCGGCGTCGGCGGCGAACTTGTCGCCCTTCGCCTCGAACGCGTTGACGATCTCCTGGTGGACCTGCGGGTTTCGCGGGTTGAGCTCCCACGGCGGGCCGATCGCGAGCCGATAGGCGTCGACGGCCTGGTCCCACGCCTGGAGCTCGGCGAACGCCTTGCCCATCGCGACCCACACGTCGCGGACGTGGGGCTGGTTCTCCTTGCCCTTGTAGAAGTCCTTGGCGCGCTGGAACGCCTTGTTCGGATCGCTATCGGACTCGCCTTCCCACGGATCGGTGAACGCGACGGCGATGTACTGGATCGATTCGTCGCGGAGCTCGAGGGCCGGCTGGCCACCCGACGCGACGAGCGTGTCGTAGAGCACGACGCTCTCGTCGAACCGCTGGATCGACTCGGGGAGCTTGTCGCGCTTGTAGAACGACCACGCGAGCTTGTAGAGCGACTCGGCGTAGAGTCGCGACTCGTTGCCGCCGTTGGCGACCTTGAGATACGCGGCGATCGCTTCGTCGATCTCGCCGGGGACGGTGAAGTGATAGTCGGCGATGCCGCGGACCCAGGCGTGCCGGATCAGCTCCTCGTCGGCGTTCGGATACGGCGTGCAGGTCGTGTACGGATCCCGCATCGTCTTGCTCTCGATGCGCTTCAGCGCCTCCTCGCGGGTCGGCGGCTTGGTCGGTGGATCGTTCCACTTGAACTTGTTGGCGCACGCGAGCGCGAGGAAGATCGTCAGCGACCGGCGATCGTCGATGCCCTTGCCGTAGTACGCGAGCAGGTACAGCGTCGACGGCGTCTGGCGATACGCCGGGAACCGCTTGAGGATGTCCTCCCACAGCGTGATCGACTTCTGGTAGTCGGCGACGATGCCGCCCTCGGGAAGCGGCGCGCCGCTCTGCTCCTGCGCAGTCATCCTCGCCTCGACCTCGTCGTCGGCCTGATCGAGGTAGAGATCCGCGAGCTGGAACATCTTGTCCGGCGTGAACTGCTCGTGGCTCGGGTGGTCCTTGAGGAACTTCTCGAGCAGCGCGACCGTGTCTCCACGATGGCGGCTGCGCGCGGACTCGGTCTTCGCGATCCGGTCCTCGTAACGCTTCGCGATGCCGGCGGTGTGGGTATCGAACTCGCGGCGCGCTATCGTGCGCATCCGGCTATCGTGCGCGGTCGCGGCGATCAGGAAGCGCTCGTACTCGCTCTCGATATCCTTGAGCACGTCCGCTTCCTGCGGCGTCAGCGTCAGCGGCGTGGTGTTGACGGGTGTGCCGGGGTTGGCGGGCACCGGCTGCGGGCCAAGGCCGGGTCCGGTCGCGGGATCCTGCACGGGCACGGGCGTCGGGCCGCTCGGAGCTGGCTGCCCGGTGTCCTGGCCCGGCTGCGCGCTCGCGAGTGGCAGCTGACCGATGTTGCCGACGAGCGCTCCGACGAGGAGCGTCGCCATCAGGCGACGGATGATCATCGGGCACCTCCCTTCGGGGCAGGCGGCGGCGTCCCGGTGGGCTTCTCGTTATCGGGCCGCACCACCGGCGTCGGTGGCGTGGCGGGCTTGTCGGCGCCCGGCGCGATCCGGCCTGGACCGGTGCCACGATCGGGGCTGCCGGACGGGCTGCCGCCCGGCGCGACAGGCGCCGGCTTGGCCGGAGTGTTCGTCTGCATGCCGCCGACCTCGAGGACGCCCTTGAACTCGTCGTTGAGCTGCTTGAGATCGCGCTGGCGCGACAGCGTCAGGCGCTTGAGATCGTCGTCGGCGTCTTCTTTTTGCGACCAGCTGACGTCGACGGTGCCGACGTCCGTACGGATCACGATGTCGTAGAACCGGGCCTTCACGCTCTTGAAGCTGGCGCCGAGGATCGTGCCGCCGAGCGAGGTCGACTCGGCCTGCAGCGTCGCGAGCTCGCCCTTGTACTGGACGATGTTCGCGCGTTCCTGGGCGATCACGTGCTTCGCCTGCTCCATCCCCTGACCCACCATCGTGTCGATCTGGGCCTCGACCTGGGCGAGCGTATCGGCGAGTCGCGTCGCGCGATCACCGAGCGCGACGAGCTTCTGCGACTTGTTGCGATCGCGGCTGCCGCTCGCCGCACCGGCGAGTGCGCGATGCTCGGCGTCCTGGGCGGTCTTGAGCTGGCGGCGGAGCTCGCGCGCGCGCGCGACGGTCTCGTCACCGACGCCCGCGAGATCACGGCCGAGCGTCAGCTCGCGCTGGATCTGCTCGAGCTCGGCCTCGATGGCGCGTGCCTCGGTCGACGCGACCGACAGCGTCTCGATCACTGCGGCACTCCGATCGGCGGGCACAGGCGTCGTGGTGTTCGCCATGTCCGCGACGTACTTGCGCATCGCGACCGCGCTCGCCTGCGTCGAGCCGAGCGTCGCGGTGACCTCGGCGGTACCGGCTTCGATCGCGGCGCCCTGGCGATGGACCTCCTCGACCTTGTTCGCGAACGCGCGCTCCGCGCTCGGCGATGCGGCGTACTGCGCGGCGAGGCTGCGGCGACTCGTGGTCTCGCCGGTCTCACCGACGAGCTGGAGCTCCTGCTCCGCGAGCTCGTTGCGCATCTGGATCAGATCGTCCTGGATCTCGCCGATCCGCATGCGGCGCATCTGGAGCGCGGGATAGACGGCCGTGCGATCGTTCGCGGCGAGCACGCCCTCGATGCGAGCGACGGTCGCCTCGGACTGCGCGAGGTTGGACTGGATCTCGCCGAGATCGGTCTCGACGCGGACGCTCCGCTGGACCTCGGGCTCCTCGCGGAGGTACTGCGCGGCTGCCTCGGGCAGCGGCGTGGTCGCCATGAACACGTTGCCGCTGCGTCCCGCGATCTGCGAGAGGTACTGCGCCGGATCGCCGGCATTGTCGACCATCTGCGCGAGCGCGACGTACGACGGCATGTAGAGATCGTGGGTCTCGCTGAACACCGCGGCGGCCTTGTCGTACTCGACCGCGGGATCGCCTTCCTTCTCGGCGTCGAGCGAGCCCGTGATCCGGGCGAGCCGGATCGTCTGCGCCTTGCGGATGCGGAGGTTGCCCTCGAGGATGCGCACCGTCGCGGACTTCGGCGAGCTGGGATCGGAGAGGTGCAAGAGCTCGAGCGCGCGCAGCGCCTTGTCGTACTGCTTGCTCTTCACGTAGACCCACGCGACCTCGTAGAGCGCGTCGGGGAACAGATCGCTGCGGCGGTCGACGAGCAGGTAACTGTCGATCGACTTCGACGGCTGATCGAGCTCGTAGTACACGCGGCCGAGCGCGAGCTGCGAGAGCTCGATCACGCGGCGGTCGTTCATCGAGAGCGGCTTGCGCGTCGTCAGATCGGTGTAGACGTCGACAGAGCGCGTCAGCTCCTTCTTCGCGACCAGCGCGGCGCCCGAGTAGTACTGCGCCTGGAAGTCGAGCTCCGAGCCCTTGGGGACCTGACCGAACGCGGCGAGCGCCTCGTCGAGCTTGCCCTGCGAGAACATCAGCTTGCCGCGGACGTATGCGGTCTCGGCGGGGCGCGAGCCGTTCGCGAGCGCCGCGAGGTGCTGATCGACGTCGGTCGTGTCGTTCTGGACGACGGCGATCTCGACGAGTCGCAACAGCGACGGCTCGTAGTACTTGCCCCCGGTGTTCTTCGTCGCGACGACCTGGGCGTAGTAACCGCGCGCCGCGCCCTTGTCGCCCTTCTGGAACAGCGACTCGGCCAGGTAGTACTGCGCGGTCTCCTGCTCGGCGCCGGGCCGGCTCGCGAGATCGAACAGCATGAGCGCGGCGGTGTCGTAGTCGCCGAGCGCGAACGCGAGCTCGGCATCGATCAGCCGGCGCGGACCGGCGCCCGTGATCGTGTTGGGACGAGGCAGATCGCTGCCGATCGAGCGTGCTTCTTGCTCGTACGAGGTGAGCTTCGAATCGATGTCCGCTCGCGCGACTGCCGGCGCGAGCAGCAAGACCGCGAGCGAAGCGCGAACAGCAAGCAGCGATGACCGGCGCGACATGGTTACTGCCCCGGCTGGGGGGCAGGGGTCGTCGGTGCGGTCGGTGCGGTCGGCGAAGTCGGCGAACCGGGCGTCGGCGTCGGCGCGTCCGGGGCCTTGTCGGGCGAGACCTGGGTCGCCTTGCAGTCGAGGGCCGGCCGCTTCTCGAGCGGCGTCGCAGCGCCACCCTTCTCGTACGCGCGGCAGTCGACCCGCGTGATCTTGCCCTCGGCAACCGTGAACGACTGACCGCCGCGGGCCGTGAACGTGTACTTCGAGAGATACGAGAACACGCCGTAGCCGTGGCCGCGATAGGTCGCGACCGCGGACACCGTGTGGCTGCCCGGCGCGATCGGGCCAGAGAACACGTCGAAGCTCTTGGTCTTGTAGAGCGCCTCGCCGGCGTCGTCGGTGCGCGCGAGGACCGCGGTACCGTCGATCGAGTAGGTCAGCTTGATCAGCCGGAACGAGCTGCCCATGTCGTTCGAGTGCGAGACCACGGCCTGGGCACCGGCGCCACCGCCGAGCATCTGCTCCTTGAGCATCTGCACGCGCGCCTTGAGCTGCCATGCACGCTCCTTGAGCGCCTGCGTTTGCTGCTCGAGCCGGCGCATGCGCACCGCGGTCGGCATGTCTTCGGGACGGACCGTGCTCGGATCCGGCGCGGGCTCCGGCGCCGGGGTCGAAGCGACCGCGCTGCCCGAACCGGCTGCGCTACCCGTTCCACCCGCCGCGGCCGATCCTGCCGAGCCTGAGCCTGCCGAGACTGGAGGCCCCTTTGGCGTCGTGCCACCGGTCTTCGGCTGCGCGATCGCTGCGGTCGCCAACAACGAAGAGAAGACGACGACTGTCGAAGTAACTCGCATGCGTTTCTCCAACCAGCTCAGAGCTGGCCTAGTCCAGGCCTCGATCGATGCACCCGCGAGGGGGCAATTCCCTTTGGAATGTCGCGGTTGTAACACCGGGAATCCACTGCTTCAAGCAAGCGTATCCTCGGTTTTTGTATCTCACCCAGAGCTGGCGGGACGCAGATGTGCCCACAGTTTTTCCAGGACCACCGCGATGCCTTCGCCGGTTGCCGCGGACATCGTGAGCAGCTCCACATCGAGGTCGGCGAAGTCCTGTCGGATCTGTGTGACTCGCTCGGCTTCCATCGCGTCGACCTTGTTCAGGACGACAACCTGAGGCTTGTTCGCGAGGTGCGGGGCGTAGCGGGCTAGCTCGCCGTTGATGATCTTGAAGTCCGAGACCGGGTCCCGCTCCGGACCGGTCATGTAGGTCGCCTCGAGGATGTGCAGCAAGACGCGGCACCGCTCGACGTGGCGGAGGAACTGGTGGCCGAGTCCGGCACCCTCGGCGGCGCCCTCGATGAGGCCGGGGATGTCCGCGATCACGAAGTTGCGCTCGTCGCTGAGCCGGACGACGCCGAGGTTCGGCACCAGCGTCGTGAACGGGTAATCGGCGACCTTCGGGCGGGCGCGTGAGACGTGCGAGATGAACGTCGACTTGCCGACGTTGGGAAACCCGAGGAGGCCGACGTCAGCGAGCAGCTTGAGCTCGAGCCGGAGCGTCCGCTCCTGGCCGGGGGTGCCCGGCTCGGCGGTGCGCGGCGCCTGGTTCCACGGCGTCTTGAAGTGAATGTTGCCCTTGCCGCCGATGCCGCCGCGCGCGAGCACGAAGGTGGCGCCGTCCTCGGTTAGGTCCGCGATCGGGTCGGCGACGCCCTCCTCGTAGATCACGGTGCCGACCGGCACGCGGATCGTGAGGTCATCGCCGGCAGCGCCGTACTGATCCTTGTTGCGGCCGGGCTCGCCGGGGGTCGCCTTGTAGTGCCGGCGATACTTGAAGTCGAGCAGCGACGAGAGGTGCGTGTCAGCGACGACGATGACGCTGCCACCATCGCCGCCGTCGCCACCCGACGGACCGCCGAACGGCACGCCGTCCTCGCGACGGAACGCGGCTGACCCGTTGCCGCCGTCGCCGGCCTTGACGTGGATCACCGCCTCGTCGATGAAGTGCATGACGCCGGTGATACGTATGGCCGATGCGCTGCGGGGGTCAAGCCGGGAATGCCCGCAGGATCACCGCAGTACACTCGGGACGACCCGAGACTCGCCTGCCGTGCCACCCGTCCCTACGGTTTCTTCCGTGCGCGAGCTGACCTGGCTCGCCGTGTGGTCGCGCGCGGTCATCGTGCCCGCAAGCCGGCGTGCAGGTCCGTCGTGGCTCGGCTGTGCGCTGGTTGCCGGGCTCGTGTTCGGCGGCAACGGGATGCACCCGCGCGACCTGACCGGGCTCGCGCTCCATCACCCGGGCGTCGGCGGCGTCCTCGCGCTCACGTGGATCCTGATCTTCGTGCCCGCGGCGCGCGTGCTCGTCCGCGCTGACCTCGCGACATACCTGCGCTCGCTGCCGGCGCCGCGCCTCGCACCATCACTGCTCGCCGCGGCCGCGCTGCTCGCGCTCCAGCTGCCGTGGCTCGCGCTGTGGATCGTCGGCGAGGGCGCGCGCGGGCTCGCGGTCGTCGGTGCGCTCACGCTCGTGA
>JACCTC010000399.1 GCA_013812655.1 Deltaproteobacteria bacterium
GGTCGATGCGAGCGTGCCCGCCGATGCCCGCGTCGTCCGGCTGCCGGTGGACGCGGGTGTTCGCATCGTCGCCCCGCGCCCCGACGCCGGGGCAGCCGCCGTCCCGGCCGGCGAGCTTCGCGCGATCACGATCGGCGCGACACCCTGGGCCTTCTTCACGGTCGATGGCGATCCGAAGCAGTACGAGACGCCGATGTCGCTGCGGCTCTCGGTCGGTGCTCATCGCGTGACGTTCACGAACCCGCAGCTCGGGGTTAGTCGCACGGTCACGGTCACCGTCCCCGAGGAGGGCGATGCTCGCCACGTCGAGAAGATGAATTAGGGTTACGATAGCCGCGATGTCGATCGGAGGTGACGACGACACGATCGCGGGCACCGAGCCGGGTGTTGGTGGCGCGGCAACGCCCGAGATCGCGGAGCTTGTCGCGAAGCGCTACCGCATCGTGCGCTGGCTCGGCGGCGGCGGCATGGGCTCGGTCTACGAGGCGCTCGACACCGAGCTCGGCGACCCGGTCGCGCTCAAGGTGCTACGCGGCGGACTCAGCGACGACGCGCTCGAGCGGTTTCGCCGCGAGGTCCGGCTGACCCGTCGCGTCCAGCACCGGAACGTCGCGCGCATGTTCGACATCGGCGAGCACGCCGGTGACCGGTTCCTGACGATGGAGCTGATCGCCGGCGAGCCGCTCACCCGCGAGCTCGGATCGCGCATGCCGTGGCCGCGGCTGCTCTCGATCGCGATCCAGATCTGCGAGGGGCTCGAGGCCGCGCACCGGGTCGGTGTCATCCACCGCGACCTCAAGCCCGACAACGTCCTGCTCGAGCGCGCGACCGACCGTGCCGTGATCACCGACTTCGGGATCGCGCGCAGCATGGACGACGTCGGCGTCACCCAGGTCGGCGCCGTGATCGGCACGCCGCGCTACATGTCACCCGAGCAGCTCGCCGGCAGTACGATCGACGCTCGCGCCGACCTGTTCAGCCTCGGCGTGATGCTGTTCGAGCTCGCGAGCGGTCAGCGGCCGTGGTCCGGTGACAATGCGATCTCGATCGCGGTCGCCCAGGCCACGCAGCCCGCGCGTACGCTCGCGACCTCCGCGCTCCCCGCCGGGTTCCGCGCGCTCGTCGCGCGCTGCCTCGCGATCGATCCCGCCGAACGCCCCGCCAGCGTCGGCGAGCTCCTGGCCGTGCTGCGCTCGCCCGAAGCGATGGCCGGTGATGGCGAGGCTGCGAACGTCACGGCCGCGGCGACCACGGGCCGCTCGCGGGTCCCGACCCTGTCGCGCGCCACTGCGACGCCGACCGGCCAGATGACGTTCGATACCAGGCCGGCCGAGTCGTCGATCGCGGTCCTGCCGTTCGCGTGCGCGGCCGGCGACGAGTACCTCGCCGACGGTGTCGGGGAGGACGTCATCGACACACTGTCGACCGGATCGAGCCTGCGCGTGCGACCCGCCGGCATCGGCCGCGCACGCGGCGACGCCGATCCACGAGCCCTCGGCCGCGAGCTCGAGGTCGATCACGTGGTCGTCGGGTCACTACGCCGGACGCCGGCGGGACTGCGGGTCTCGGCGCGGTTGATCAGTGTCGCGGATGGCTTCCAGATCTGGGCGCATCGTGCGGATGGCGCCGAGGCCGAGATCCTCGCGATCAGCGAGCTGCTCGGGCGCGAGATCGCGACGGCGCTGTCGACGCGTGCCACTGCCGCGCCGCGGCCGACCGATCCGCGCTCCGTCGATCTCTACCTGCGGGCGCGCGGGGAGCTACGGCGCTTCTGGGGCAGCCACGCGGAGAGCGCGGCCAACCTGCTCGAGGAGGCATATGCGCTGTCGCCCACCTCCGCGCCGATCGCCGGCGCCCGTGCCTTCGCGACCGTGCAGATGTGGGTGATGCAAGCCGAGCCCGCGCTGTACGAGCGCGCCGAGCGGGCACTCGCGGATGGGCTCGCATCTGGCCACCCCGAGGCAATCCTCGCGTCGGGCTCGTTCAAGCTCAACACCGGCGATCCGATCGGCGCCGCGTCCGACTTCGCGACCGCGCTGTTGCGAGCGCCGATGCTCGCGCAGGCGCACGAGTCGGCCGCCAAGGTCCTCGTCGAGATCCATGCGATGGCGGAAGCGCGGCATCACTTCGAGACCGCGGGCGCGCTCGATCCCAACCGCACCGCTGTCATCAGCACGGAGCTCGCGCGCCTCGATGCGCTCGAAGGCTGGTGGGATCGTGCCGACCGACGGCTCGTGACGCTGATGGCGGATCCCGATCGCTCGCTCGTCCAGCTCGGTGCGGTGTTCAAGGCGAGGCTCGCGGGCTGGCGCGGTGATCGCGCAGCGATGCTGGCGACGTCGAAGTTGTTCGCGGCGCGGATGGGCGATAGCGCGAACAAGCTCGTCCACTACGTCAGCGACGCGACGCAGAGCGGATCGATCAACGAGGACACCGTGCGCGACTTCCTGACGACGTTCAGCGGCAAGAAGCCGAGGCGTGGTCAGATCATGGGCGTCCAGCTGCTCTGCGAGATGGGGATCGTGCTGGGCTTCCACGACGTCGCCCTCGTCGCGCTCGAGAAGGCCGACGTGCTGGGCTTCATGGACATCGTCATCCTCGAGCGGTGTCCGCTGTTCGACAAGCTGCGCGACGAGCCCCGGTTCGAGACAGTGCGGCTCTCGGTCGCGGCGCGCGCCGCATCGGTGCTCGCCGCGTTTCGTGCAGCGACGGGTTAGATCTCAGAGCTCGGCGCGCCGGAACAGCAGGCCGCTGATCCACAGCAGCACGCCGACGAGCGCACCCGAGACCGCCATCAGCACCCAGAAGTGCCCCGGCAGGATACCGAGGTACATCGGCAGCATCGGCACGATCGCGAGGTTCTGCCCGACATAGAGGATCAGGATCACCGCCACGAGGATCGACCGCGCGACGACGCCGAAGAACACGCCAACGGCTGCCGACAGCGCGATCACGCCGGTCAGCGCGACCACCGACTTCACCGCGTCGTAGATCATCGGCCCGGTCATCGGCTGCCCGCGGATCACGTCGACCGCGATGCCGAGCGCCATCGCGACCACGCACGCCACGGTCACGCACGAGAACACCGCGATGAACTTCGCCCAGATGATCGCCTCGCGCCGGATCGGCCGGATCACGAACAGCTCGTAGACCTTGCGGTTCTTCTCGCTGACGATGTCGACCGCGACCATCAGCGCGGCGACGGTGCCCGACAGGCTCGACTCGAGGAAGCCCATGAACGCCGTTGCCGACAGCCCGCCACCGAGGCCATCACCGAGGCCACCTCCGGTCAGCGTCGCGGGCAAGAGGAAGTAGCCGACGATCGCGATCAGCGGCAGCACGACCCACAGCACGAGCATCACCTTCGACTTCGCGAAGCCGATCAGCTCGTCGCGCACGAGCAACGCGGTCGCGCTAGCCACGGGCGGCACTCCGGGTGATGTACTGCGCGAACAGATCGTCGAGGTCGGGCTCGGCGACGCCGATCTTGCGGATCCGGCCACCGGCCGCGAGCGTGCGCTCGATCAGCGTGTGGATGATCGCATCGGCATCGCCGCTTGTCGGGACCTCGAGCCGCCACTGGTCGGGCTTGTGCGGGGTCACCGTCCCGAGCCCGTCGAACGGCAAGGTTTCGGGCACGACCGCGAGATCGACCTCGATCTCGATCGGCAGGCCGAACGCCGTCATCAGCTCGCGGATCGATCCGCTCGTCGCGATCTTGCCAGCGTTGAGGATCCCGACGCGATCGGCGACGTCCTCGACGTCCGACAGGATGTGCGACGAGAACAACACCGTCGTGCCGGCCCGCTGGCGCTCGCGGATGATGTCCTTCAGGAGCTTGCGGCTCGGCGGGTCGAGGCCCTCGAGCGGCTCGTCGAGCACGAGCACCTTCGGGTCGTGCAGCAGCGCCTGGATGAGGCCTAGCTTCTGGGTCATGCCGCCGGAGAGCTGCTTGACCTTCTTCGTCCGCGCCTCGGACAGCCCGAACCGCTCGAGCAGCTCGGGGATCCGCTTCGCGCGCGTCGCCGACGGCACGCCACTCAGAGCGCCGAGCGTGTCGAGTGCGCTCTCGACCGTGCGCCAGTTCTGGAAGCCGGCGGATTGCGGCAAGAACCCGAGCAGCGCGTGGGTCTTGTCGCGCTCGGTCACCACGTTCGCGCCGCCGATCGTGACCTCGCCCTCGAACTTCGTGATCAGGCCAGCGAGGATCTTGAGCGTCGTGGTCTTGCCGGCCCCGTTCGGGCCGATGTAGCCGAAGACCTCGCCGGGCGCGATGTCGAACGAGACATCGGAGAGCACCGGCTGACCGTAGAACCGCTTGGTCACGCCGCGCAGCTGGACGAGCGATGCCACCACCGTCGGCGAGTCTATCGCAACATCCGATGGCCCACGTGGGCCAAACCAAGAGGCTCGACCGCGCGACCCACACGGGGCCGACTACGGCACGGTGACGTCGAAGCTCACCATCGCGTCGGACTCCCCGCCGATCGCGGCGAGCCCGCTCGTCTTCACGGTGCCCGCGAGCTCCGCGGTCTTCACCGGGTTGCCGTTGACCGGTGGCAGGTGCCGCAACGTGACGACGAGCTGGCCGGTGCCAGCGGTCGCGGTGATCGTGTTCTGCAGCCCGACCGGTAGATCGTTGGCGTCCCGGTCCGCATAGGCGTGGGTCAGCGGCGCGCCCGCGCGATCGCTTGCCGGGCCGTTCACGGCGGTGCCGATGAAGAACAGCTGGTGCTGGTCGGCCTCGTCGGCGACCTCGATCGTGATGTCCTCGGGAGGCGTCTCAAGCCCGTTCTCGAAGCGCACGCCGAGCATGTAGCTCGCTGCCGGCAGGTTGATCGGATCGATCACCGGCGCGGCACCGCCCGGCCCGTCCGGATCGTCGAACGCCGCGGTCACCGCGGTCCCGCCGCCGGTCGGCGTGAACGTCAGCGTGACGGTGGTGATCAGCTCCGGTGGATCGATCGGGCCGCCATCACCGCCACACGCGGCGAGCAGCGAGCAGGTTCCGAGCACCAGGGTGAAGCAACGCATGGCGATCCTTTCGGGCAGCTGGTTCATGGGGTCCCCGACGAGAAGTGCACGCTGGCGCGCAGCATGAGCTGCCAGCCAGGCTGGTCGGCGAAGTAGCGGAGGAGGCTCGTGTAGTCGCGGTAGCGGACGTTCAGGAGGTTCGTGCCCTGGAGCGCGAGCTTGACGGTCTCGCCGCCGACCCGGGTCTCGGCACCGATGGCCGCGCCGAGCAGGAAGTAACCCGGGGGCGGCGCGGCGAAGTCGGCGGCGAGGTCCGAGCGGCGTTGCTTCGCGACGTACTCACCGGTCACCGTGACAAACCCGTTCGCGAGGCCACCGAGCGACGCCTGCTTGTACGTCGCGGATCCGCGCGCGCGATCCGCGGGCACGAACACGAGGTACGCGTCGTCGGTGCGGTTGCGCGCGCGCACGATCGAGAGCTGCGCGCCGAGCTCGAGCCACGGCACCGGCGTGACCGCCACGCCGCCATCGACGCCGTAGAACAGCGCGTCGACCGGTCGGGTGATGAACCGCGGGAACGCGCCCTGGATCGTGACGTCAAAGATCGGCTGGCCCAGCTCGTCGATCGCCGGCGCGAAGTAGATGTAGTCGTCGATCAGGTTCGCGTACGCGGACGCCTCGGCGGCGATCCGATCGCCGAGGTAGCTCGTGGTCAACGACGCCGAGTACGTGGTCTCCGGCCCGAGATCGGGCTTGCCGAGGCCGAGCACCGGGAAGGTCGGCGCGGTGCCGTTGAGGAACTGCTCGTCGGGGTTTGGCGGGCGCGACGCGGTCGAGAGGTCGAGCTTGATCGACCACGCGTCGGTGAGCCGGTGCAGCGCGCCGATCGACGCCGACAGCGTGTGGAACGTCGAGCCGCACTCGACGGTCTCGCCGCTGCTGTCGCCGCACGCGTCCATCGCGAGCTGTTCGCTGCGCACGAGCCGCAGGAAGTCGATGCGGGCGAGCGACGCGGTACGCGCGAGGACGTCGTAGCGCACGCCGGCCTCGAGCTCGCTGTCGTGGCCGACGAGGCGCTCGATCGCGTAGACGCCAGCGGCGACCGCGCGATGATCGGGGACGAGCGGCAAGCCGGCGTAGCGATGAAACTGGCCCATGCCGACGATGCCCGCCGAGCCGCGCAGGTGGAGGTGATCGCTCAGGTGGATCGGGTTGTGCTCGAACGCGAGATCGACCTCGTGGGTCGCGAGCCGGAAGTTGAACTGCGGGCCGGCCACCGCGGCGCGCACGATCTCGTACTCGCGGCGGTGGTCGTACTGGAACGCGTAGGTCGCGGTGAACGTGCCGAGCTTGTCGACGGTGCGGCTGCCGCGCGCGACCGCGAGATCGTGCGCGACCTCCTGCGAGGGCCGCTCGATCTCGAAGTCGGAGGTGTAGAGCTCCGAGCCGGTCGGGCGCTCCTGGTCGAGCTGCGCGAAGAACTCATCGGCGGACTCGACGCGCAGGCACAGGCAGATGCCGAGCTTCGCCTGGTAGTGCGTGTACGACAGCTTGTACTCGCCGTTGCCCTTGCGATAGCCGGCGGTCGCGCCGACGTTCCAGTCACCGACGCCGGTGTTGTCGAGCGCGTAATCGGGCGTCGACGGCGCCGCGAACCGCTTCACGCTGCCCTCGACCTGCCACGCCAGGCCAGGCCAGCGCTCCGACGCCATCTGCAGGCGACCCGCGACGCTGCCGCCGCGGCCATTCGACGTGCCGATCAGGTGGGCCTCGCCGGCATAGCCGGGCTGGCGCAACAGCTCCGGTGGATCGACCAGCACCGCGCCGCCGATCGCGTCAGGGCCATAGCGCACGCCGCTCGCGCCTCGCACGACGGTCAGCTTGTCGGCGACGAACGGATCGATCTCGGGGACGTGGTCGAGCCCCCACTCCTGCGCGCGGTGGCGCACGCCGTCGACGAGGATCAGCAGCCGGCGCCCGTACTGGCCGCGCACGATCGGCTTGGCCATCCCGCTCGATGATCGGAGCTGGCTGACGCCGGGGACCTCGGCGAGCGTCTCCGAGAAGCCACGGCCGCGCGTGCGCTCGAGCGCCTCGCCGGACAGCACGGTCGTCGAGCGCATCTCGGTCGGCGGTGGCGCCTTGTCCTTGATGACGATCACCTCGCTGTCGTACGCCGTGAGCTCGAGCTCGAGCGATGCCGCCCGACCGAGCACGAGCGTCTGGCTGCGCGGGACGTAGTCGGCGCGCTCGACCTCGACGGTCAGCGTGCCCGGACACTGGCCGCGCAGCGCGAACCGACCCGCGGCGTCGGTCTCGGCGACGGGCCGGCCATTCACGCGCACCATCGCGCCGGGGATCGGCTCGTGCATCGCGTGATCGACGACGTGGCCATCGACCGTCGACGTGCATGCGGCCGAGGGCACCGGGCGCTGCGGAGCCGGTGGTGCTTGCGCCGGCGGTGATGATGGTGGTGGTGGCGGTGATGATGGTGGTGATGATGGTGGTG
>JACCTC010000443.1 GCA_013812655.1 Deltaproteobacteria bacterium
GCACGACCCTGATCATCGCCGGCAACGACGACCACACGCGCGGCCGTTACGACGGCATCGCCCGCGGCCTCTTGCGCGAGCTCGAGAACCTCGGCGCGATCCGCTCGTGGGGTCGCTTCGATGTGACCGGCGATGGCGGCTGGGAGCACCGGATCACGGTGCCGACCCACAAGACGCAGTCGGCACGCGAGGTCGTCGAGAACTGGCTCGCGCTGAACCGACTGGACGCGGCGCTCGAATAACGCGCTCGATCAACCCGCGGTGGAGGCGCGCCGGCGCGGAGCTGCGGACGACTGCAGATCTGCCAGCGACTGGAGCAGGCGGTCCATGCGCGAAGACTTCGGTATCATCACCGCATCTGGCCACGATGCGGGCCTGCAGCCATCGAGCGAGGAGCTGTAGATGATGACGCCGACGCCGGCGAGAGCGCCTGCGGCCTGCGCTTGTTCCAGCATCAAGCCGCCGGTCCAGTCCGTGATCACTCGGCGGCGATCACCCAGTCATGAGTGAACGCTGTCGTCTCGAGCCCGATCTGGCGAATCACGCGCGTCTCGTAATACACACACGGCCGGAATGGCCAGCATGGCGAGCACCGCGACCGCGATCCCGCAGACGACCTTGAATGCTATCGAGCTCATGCGGTCCGCTGTCCCTGACGCGCGATCTCACGCGTTCGCGCGCATGAGCTCGGCGAGCCGGTACGTGAGCGCCACCAGCGTGAGCCCGCTGTTCGCGATGCCGGCTGCGCGCAGCAGCGAGCCGTCGCACACGTACGTGCTCGGCAGCCCCGTCACGCCGAAGAACTCCTTGCTGGTATCGCCGGGGGCCGGCACGAACGACGTCGCGGTGCCCGAGTGGTGCGCGGCGTTGCGAAACTCCCAGCTCGCCGTCGGCACCACCTTGCGCTCGACGATCTCGTCGGCGAACTCGGCGTAGAACTTGTCCACGCTCGCCTCGTACGACCGCAGCTCCTCGGGCGTCACGTGCCAGTTGAGCGACGGCCGCTTGCCGCGCGCCATCTTGAGCCCGCGGCTCTCGAGCGGCGTCTGCTCGCCGAGGATCAGCACCGAGTAGTAGTCGCCGCGAAACCCGAGCCGCGTCTTGAACAGGATCGCCTCGCGCACCGCCTCGAGGTTGCCGAGCAGCATCATGATCTTCTTCGGCGAGAACGGATCGTTGCGGAGGTCGGACAGGATGTAGCGCGCGGGCCCCATGATCGAGCCGAGCCGCATGTCGACCGCCGGGCGCAGATACACCACCGTCTTCAGATCGTCGGTGTCGTAGACCAGGCCGGCGCGGACGTCGGCCGACAGCGTCGCCGTGCTCGACACCTTCTTCAGCCGGCTGCCGGGACGCAACTTCACCTTCGCGACATACGCCATCGGGTGATCGTGGTACCCGGGCACGAACCCGTCCTCCTGACCGAGCGAGCGCGCCAGCACCACCGGCGTCCCGAGCCCGCCGGCGCACGCGACCACGTAGTCCGCCGCGAGCCGCTGGCTACCGCCGCTACCCTTGACCTCCACCCCACCGTCGACGATCCGCTGCGCCTGTCCGTAGACCACCTCGATCTTGTCGCCGGGATGACGGTCGTTGGCGAGGTTCCACACGTTGTGGCGGGTCTGCGGCAGCACCATGTGCGCGATCGTCGCCGCGCCACCCTCGAGGCTTGCCGCGTTCGCATCGCGCGCGCGGTTGCAGTCGGCCAGCTCGCCCTTCGAGAGGAAAAACTCCCAGGCCTTCTGGTAGTACGACGCGAACCCCGCCGGCGCGATTCCCGCCTTTCCGAGATCCTTGTCGTCGAGCTCGATCAGCGCGTTGTGCCAGTAGTTCGTGGTGCCGCCGAGCCCCTCGGCGCGATTGATCGACGTGTTGAGCTCGCCGGTATCGCAGTCGACGTCGTCGAACAGCGGCTTCTTCTTCTTGCCCTGCTCGAGCACGGTGACCTGGAAGTCGTTCCGCAATAGCGTACTCAGGACCGATCCGCACAGCCCGGCTCCGATGACAACCACGCGCTTCTTCACGCCCGCACTGTAACCGCGTCGGTCCCGGGTGCTCGTGGGCTCACCGTGAGGACGCCAAACTTCTCACCACGTCTGGGGGCCGTGACAGCCTCCGCCGAGCCCCGAGCACCCGCGCGTCGCCGGGTTGTACGTGCCGGTCGTCAGCTTCACCTCGTGAACACCGTTGACGTGCAGGTTCGGCGCGATGATTCCCATGTTCGCGTCGATGACGGTGCTATGGCACTGACTGCACCGAATGCCTTCCTCCGCGATGTGACGGCGGTGCCGCCCCGACATGCCCGTGCCGTTCGTCGAGTGACAGCTTCCGCACGCGAGCGGTCCCGGCGCGAGCCACGAGATCGAACCAATGTTGTCGCGCCCGTTACCATGACAGTAGAGCGTCGAGCAGGTCGTCGTCGCGGGCGAGTAGACTCCCGCCGGATTCAGGGCGTCGAATGGCAGCTCGGCGACATTGTCACCGTCGCGGTGACCCGGCGCGTCGGTGCTCGTCGGCACCACGTGGCAGTTCGAGCACGTGATGGTGCGATGCCACGTCGAGGGCTGCAGATGGATCTGATGGGCACCGACACCGGGCGCCGTGCGATCGGTGTTGCCGTCGAGATCCTTCGGTGGTGCGGCGTTGGCCGAACCGTGACAGCTCGTGCAGCCCCCGGTCGCTCCACCGCTGACATCGACGACGCCGTTGATGTGGCTCGCGGCGTCGCGAAAGGTCATGGAGCCCTCCTCCATCGTGGGATGGCACGAGGCGCAGTTCGTGCCGGCCGGATGCGGCGCGGGCGGCGGAAGACCGTGGCAGCTGCCGCAGGTCGACTGCGTACCGTCGACCTGTGTCCACGTCGGTTGCGTCTTCGTGCCGCCCGTCGTGCTGTCACCATGACAGCTGACCGTGCAGCTCACGCCGTTCCAGGTCGCGCCAGCGCCGGCGATGGCGCCGAACGTGATCTCGGCCTTGCCGTCGGCGTCGTCCATGTGACCCGGCGAGGCGATGTCCGTCGGGACGGCGTGACAGTCCGCGCACGCGACCGGCCGGTGCCACGTCGACGCAGGATCGAGATGCTGCTGGTGGGCACCGATGCCGACGTGCGTCGTGTCGATGGCGCCGCTCAGGCTCACCGGTGGCGCGTTGCTCGTGTCGCTGCCGTGGCAACCGATCGCGCACCCCGCTTGCGGATCCGAGAATGGCGGGGGCGTCCGGTACTCGACGTCGTCGAAGCCCGGAAAGCAACCGGCGAGTAGGCCCAGGGCGACGATGCTCGACCTCATCGGTACCTCCACTGCACGCGTGCGAATGTGGTGAGCGAGTAGACGGTCGGATAGTCGACCTTGCCCATGATCGAAGCCGCGGTCATCTGGCGAACACCCGCGTGGGCGTCCACGATCACGAGCCACTCGCGCCCCAGCTGCCAGCTCGCGAGCGCGCCGAGCTGGGC
>JACCTC010000453.1 GCA_013812655.1 Deltaproteobacteria bacterium
GCTGACGCTTGGTGCGTCCGCCGCGGCGATCGGCTGGTGTCTGCTTCCGCTTGTCCATCAGTCGATCTCCTCCGAATGCCGCCGAAAAGAGGCTCGGCGACCCGAAAGGGCCGCCTAGCACGTTTCACTCGATCCTACTTTCGTGACTCAGCTCTACCGGTTGTTTCTCGGTATATCCGTCGGTGTCCGTCGACTTCGTTCGGATGCCTCTGTGTCACGTCACCGTGTGGTGATGATCTTACGAGTGATGGTCTCCATCAGGTTTTCAACCGCTCACCTTGGATTCGCCGTCGCGATCCTCCGCTCATGGCCTTTGTCGTCTGTCTGATCTTGCGATCAGCGTTGATCGATGACCTTCAGCGTCTCTCGGTAAGCGGCCTGTCTTCCTTTCCGTAGACTTCCCTGTACGAGCTTTACTGTTCACTTTCGTGCTGAGCGGTCCGTTCCGACCGCCGAGCCCGCCTCTCTGAATGGGAGAGGAGCAATGGTCGTGCCCTGCCTTGATGACGAGATCACAGCGACTTGACGCGACCCATACGTGCGGATCCGTCCGCAGCTTCTGCGCGCGAGACCACGCCGCTCAGCGCCAGATCCCTACTAACGGTTAGGTTCCGCGGCGCGCCGGAAGGCCGCTGGTCGGCCGGTCGGTGACGATACGAGCGGTCGTCGCGGCGTTCAGCCGCTGGCCGAGCTCGATGGCGGTCGGCAACATCATCGACGGTAGGTCCCAGATCCGGATGGTGCCGTCGCGCGAGGCCGACACCAGATGTGTGGGATCGCGCCACACCACGCGATCGACGGCGCCGGCGTGGCCGCGCAGCACGCGATAGCGCTGCGTTCCGAGTTGCCAGATCCGGATCGTACGATCGTAGCTCGACGACACGAGCAGCAAGCCATCGGCCGAGAACGCGACGTCGAGCGGCAGATCGGTGTGGCCGTGCAGCGTCTCGAGCAGCTGCCCGGTCCGCGCGTCCCACACACGAACCGTGCGATCGCCCATCGCGCCGGCGATCCGGTCGCCATCGGCGGACACGCTGATCCGGCTGACGTGATAGTTGCTCGTGGGAAGCTCGACGATTCGATCGCCGTCGAGCAGGGCGAGGGTGTTGTCGCAGCGGCGCATGATGAAGCGATCGCGTACCTTCTCGAACTCGGAGTACGCGATGCACCAGCGCGGTCCCTCGCCGAGCTGGCGGACCTGACCGTCGGGGGTGACGAGCTTTGCGGCGTCGCCGATCTGGACGACCACGCGCTGATCGGCGCCGACCGCGAACCACCGGATCGGCAGCGCCCCGTCGACCAGCACCGTACCGATGCCGGTCGCGAGATCCCAGCGTCGCAACGTGCCGTCGAACGAGGCGGTGAAGAGCTGGGTGCTGTCGCGGTTGAACGCGGCGCGGGTGACCACGCCGGTGTGACCGCGCAGCGTGATCGGTGGGCGGGCGCGATGGCGGACCTCGATCGACGAGTCCGCGGCCGGTACCGCGAGGCGCTCGCCATCCGGGGATGGCAAGCCGAGGCCGAGACTGCGCTGCTCCTGCGCCCACGAGAACACCGGCACGCGGTGGCCGGATGCAAGGTTCCACCACGCGACCTCGGAGGCCGTGCGAACGAGCGCGCGATCGTTGGCGACCCACATGTCCTGGATCGATTCGCCCTCGACCAGCGTGCGTGCACCCTGCTGCTCGATGCGCCACACGCGTGCGGTGCCATCGAGGCTCGAGGTGACGACCTGGTTCTCGTCGGCGGAGAACCGTGCGCGATAGACATCGTCATCGTGACCGCGCAAGACGAGTGACGTCCCGTCGAAGATCGTCCAGACCCGCGCCGTCGCGTCGTCGCTCGCGGACAGTAGCCGGCGACCATCGCGCGTCCACTGCAGCGTGTAGATCGCGTCGGTGTGCCCCCGGAGCTGGCGGCTCTTGCCGGTGGCAACCTCGACGAGCTCGATGTCTTGCAACTCGCCACCGACCGCGAGCGTGCGCTCGTCCGGCGACCACACGAGCTGCGTGATCTTGGCGTCGTATTCGACGAGCTTCTCGAGCACGCCGCCGGTGAACGCCACCTTCCACAGCGTGGTGCCGTCGTGGATCAGCACGATGTCACCGCGTGGCGACATCGCGAGCTTGACGATCGCCTTGTCGGTGCGTGCGAGCGGCCGGCTGGTGTCACCACCGATGGCGGCGACCTGGTTGCGCGACACCATCACCACCTGGCGCGTCCAGTCGGCCTCGGCGATCGCGGTGCGGAACGTCGTGCTCGGGCCGACGCGCTGCGAACGAGTGCCGTCGATGAAGACCAGCTCGGGTGCGCCGACCTCGCGGATGACGAGCGCGCGCGAATCGTCGGCGGACAGCTTCAGCCCGTTCGGCATCATGAGGTTGCGCGCGAGCACGCTCGGCTCGCCGCCGTGCAGCGGCCACTTCATGATGTCGCCGTTCATGCTGGCGCTCACCACGAATGCACCGTCCGACGACATCGCGATGAGCTCTGGCGTCCACGCCGGTCGACCGAGCTCGGTCTCGGCGCCGGTCTGCAGATCGTAGACGCGCATGCTGCCGCCCCGCACCGCGGCGACAAGCCGCTTGCCGTCAGGCGTGAACACCGCGTCGAGTACCCAGTCGTTGGGTCGGAATACGTGGCGGGCCACGCCAAGCGCGAGCGCCTCGTCGACAACATCGAGGACCTGTGCCCGATCGTCGTCACCGATGACGTAGTCCTTGAGCCAGGCGACCGTTGCGGTCGGATCGTCGCGGAGCGAGGACACCGCCTGGAGCCGTACGAGCTCGCGTTGCCGCTTCTCGGCCTGCGAGCGCGCCTCGACGGCGTGGCCACGCTCTTCCTGCGCGATGTTGCGCTGGACGACGACACGGCGAAACGATTCGACGCCGACCACGCCGAGCGCCACCGCGCTGGCGACTGCGACCGCGATGACGCCGCGGTGATTCGCGAGCCGCTTGCGGATCAGCGACCACGCCGAATACGAGTGCGCGCTGACGAGCTTGCCGGTCTGGTGCCGGCGCAGATCCTCCGCGAGTGCGGTCGCGTTCGGATAGCGATCCTCGGGGCAGCGCGCCATCGCCTTGCTGACGATCGTCGCGAGCTCGCGCGGGACATGCGGAACTGCGGCCGCGACGGGCCGAGGCGGCCCCGCGATCACGCGATCGAGCGTGGCTTGCGGGGTGTCGTCCTGGTGCCCGGGACGGCCGGCGAGCAGCTCGTAGAGCACTGCGCCGATCGCGTAGACGTCCGCGCGCTCGTCGACGAGCTCGCCTCGCGCCTGCTCGGGCGCCATGTACGCGGGCGTACCGACGACCTTGCCGGAGATCGTCGAGACCTTGCTGTCCGTCGAGAGCAGCAGCTCCTCGAGCTCGGGGACCGGGTGCTTACGATCGCGCGCGAGTCCCCAGTCGACGACGATCGTCTCGCCGAACGATCCGATGATCACGTTCGACGGCTTGAGGTCGCGGTGGATCACACCCTCGCTGTGCGCGTAACCGACGGCGTCGGCGATCGCGATCACGTGCGGCAAGAGGCCCAGCCGCTCACGGAGGGTGTGGCGCTCGCCGATCAGCTCCTTGAGCGTGCGTCCCTCGACCAGCTTCATCACGTAGTACGGATCGCCGTTCGGCCAGCGTCCGGCCTCGTGGACCGGAACGATGCTCGGATGCTCGAGCCGCGCGGTGATCAGCGCCTCGCGAAGGAAGCGAGCCTCGTTCGCCGGCGACGACGCCGACCCACGACGCAGCAGCTCCTTGACCGCCACCGTGCGGCCGAGCCGCTTGTCGACAGCGCGCAGCACACGCCCGAGGCCACCGCGTGCGTGCTCTGCGACCTGCAGATAACGATCGGGATCGTCGGTGTGGAGATCGGGGTCGAGCGGCCGCTCCTCCTCGCGATCGTCGTCGGTGCTGAGGGCCCCATCCGTGAGGCCGGCCGCACCGGGGCTCGGCGCACGCGGCGCCAGTGTTTCGGTCCGATCCGGGACGGGGGGAGGGGCCATGACGAGGGTCTGGTGGTGGCGTCAACCTGCCACACCCCCCAGATTCCCACGACTGACGTCCGGTGGACCAGAGATGATCGATTTCGGGTGTTTCTCCTGCGAAGGCTCGTTAGAGTCCGCGCGATATGCGAAAGCTCCTTGCAGTCGTTGTCCTGGCTGCGTGCGGTCCAGCGGGACGCGACAGTGGGATCGATGCCCCGTCGCAGGCTGACGCACCGGCTGGGGGCGACGCGTCGACGGCCGATACCTCTCGGGTGTACGCGCACAGCGGCGGGATGCTGTACCGGCTCAACAACCTGACGCTCGCCGCGATCCCGGTCGGGCCGATGACAGGGCTGTCCACGGACCTCCTCGATCTCGCGATCGACGCGAACGATGGCCTCGTCGGGGTCACCGCAACCAAGCTGTTCAGCCTGAACGCGACGACGGGCGCCGCTACCTTCATCCGTGACCTGACCGGCGACGCTCGTGGCCTGACGAGCCTGTCGTACGTGCCCCAGAGCCTCACGGATCCGGCGAGCCCCGACATCCTGGTCTCGGCCAATGGCTCGGGTCAGGTCTTCCAGATCAACCAGGCGACTGGTACAGCAACGCAGATCGGCAGCTACGGCACGGCCGCCGGGAACGCGGTTATCGGGTCGAGTGGCGATCTGTTTGGCGTGCGCGGTCTCGGCATCTTCGCGACCGTCGACGTCGGCAACGACGCTAGCGCGAACGATTACCTCGCGCGTATCGACCCGGCGAACGGCTGGAAGGCCACGCCGCTCGGCATCGGCACCGGCTTCAACAAGATCTTCGGCCTCGGCTACTGGGGCGGCAAGATCTACGGCTTTGTCGATAATGGTTTCGAGGCTGGCGGCAAGATGATCGAGATCGATCCGAACACCGGCGCGGGCACGGTGCTGAGCTCCGCGGATGTGCGGTGGTTCGGTGCCGGCGTCGCGACCGACGCGCCGCTGCTCTAGTCTTTCTCTAGGCGTTTCTTGCGCGGGCGCGAGGCCTCGACGAGCACCTCCTGCACCGAGGCGATCGTCATCGGGTGGTAGTTCGTGCGGACGCGCGCAAATGTCCGCTTCGCGAAGGCCAGACCCTCGGGCGTTGCCACGAGCGCGCGATAGATCGGCATGATCAACTTGCGACGGCCGACGCGCTCGACGAACGCGATGATCGCCGGTCGCGTCAGGCGATAGCCCGAGCGGATCGTCAGTGGATACCAGCGCTGCGCGAGCTCGCCGTTCTTGGTGCCGGTCAGCGCGAGCGCCCGATCGAGCTCGACGAGCTGCGCCTCGGGCAACGTCTCGGGTAGCTCCTCGAGGAAGTGCACGCGCTCCTGCGTGCTCCACGGCGCGAGCGTCGCCGGCTCGAGCTTCGCGGTCCCGGCGAGCCACCGCATGCGGATGTCATCCACCGCGCGCAGCCGCGCCGACGCCGCGACCGGTGCGGTCTTCGGAATGCCCTCGCCGTCGAGCCACGCCGTGAGCTCGGCGTCCGTGATCGCCCCCGGCTTCTTCGGGAACAGGTCCGAGCGCAAGGACGCGACGAAGTCATCGGTCGTGACGCTCGTGAACGCGTTGCGCTCGAACCATTTGCGGAGAAACGCATCGAACGTCGCGCGACCGAACCGCACCTCGAGCGCCTGCAGGAACCACTGCCCCTTATCGTACGCGACATCGGACAGGTCATCGGGCCCGAGTCCGGGCGTCGCGACCGCCCGCAACCGCTGACGCGCCGGCGGTGACGTCTTCAGCTTCTCGAGCAGCGACCGCTGGGTCAGCACGTTCTCGATCTCCGCGAGCTCTCTGCCGTAGACCGCCTCGATCACGCGGTTCTCGACGTACGTCGTGACTCCCTCGTTGAGCCACAGATCCTTCCAGCTCGCATTCGTGACGAGGTTTCCTGACCAGCTGTGCGCGAGCTCGTGCGCGAGTATCCCGACCAGCGAGCGATCGCCGACCAGCACCGTCGGCGTCATGAAGCTCAGCCGCGGGTTCTCCATCCCGCCGTACGGAAAGCTCGCCGGCAAGATCAGCAGGTCGTAGCGACCCCACCGATACGGGCCATAGAGCCCCTCGACCACGACGATCATCTTCTCGATGTCTCCGAACTCGTACACCGCGCGCTCGAGCACGCTCGGCTCCGCCCACACCCCCGATCGCGGCGAGATCGGCTTGAAGGCGAGGTCACCGACGGCGAGCGCGAGCAAATACGATGGTACCGGCTCCGTCATGCGGAAGCTGAAGTCACCGTCGCGCACGACCGCCGGATCGTTATCCGCGGACATCAGCGCCACGACCGTCTTCGGCGTGCGAATGCGGGCCGAGTACGTGAACCGAACCCCCGGCGTGTCCTGCAGCGGGATCCAGCTCCGCGCATGAATCGCCTGCGACTGGCTGAACAGGAACGGCTGCTTGCCATTCGCCGTCAGCTTCGCCGACATCCACTGCAGCCCCGACGCCATCGGTGACGTCCGGTAGCTCACCCGCACCTGTGTCGCCCGCGCCGCCTCGATCGTCAGCTTGCTACCAACGATCCGATCGCGCTTGCCGACCGCGAACTTCACGCGCTTCCACGTCTGCCCGTCGCTGCTCGCGTCGACCCGCGTGATCTGCAGATCGCGGGTATCGAGCACGAGCTGCTGCGCCGCCGGATCGAGCCACTCGACCACCAGCGTCGCAGTCCCCGCGAGCCGCTTCGCGGCGAAGTCGACCTTCAGCTCGAGCGCGAGATCCTTCGTGCGAACTCGCGTGGGCTCCGCGTACGAGTGCTCGTCATGGCGCCGATCCGGCTCGGCCACCGCGACGCCACACCAGAGCAACAACAAGAGAGACACACGCAACTTGCGCAACTTATAGCGCCCCGGCGTCCGCGGAAGTTGCGCTAATTGTGTCTGACCGACGGCGCGAACGATCTCGCACGCTTGCCGATCGTGATCCTACGCCAGAGGCGACAGCAGGTCGTCGACGTCGCGCTGGGTGAGCGAGCCGGCCGCGGCCTGGCCACCGTCGAGGATCGAGCTGGCGAGCTGGCGCTTGTGTTTTTGCAACGAGAGCATGCGCTCCTCGACGGAGCCGGCGGCGATCAGCTCGTGGACGAAGACGGGCTTGGTCTGGCCGATGCGGTGGGCGCGGTCTGTGGCCTGGGCCTGGGCGGCCGGGTTCCACCACGGGTCGTAGTGGATGACGGTGTCGGCGCCGGTGAGGTTGAGGCCTGCGCCGCCCGCCTTGAGGGAGATCAGGAAGACGTCGGCGCGGCCGTTCTGGAAGGCGTCGATCGGCTTCTGGCGATCGGGGGTGTGGCCGGTGAGGGCGACGTGGCCGATGCCGCGGGCGAGGAAGGACTCGGAGATCAGGCCGAGCATGCGTGCGAACTGCGAGAAGATCAGGATGCGACGCCCGTCGGCGAGCTGCGAGGTGACGAGCTCGAGGAGGATGTCGAGCTTCGAGCTGCCCGTGCACTCGCGGGCGGCCTCGCTCGACGAGATGAGGCGCGGATCGCAGCAGACCTGGCGGAGCTTGAGGAGGGCGTCGAGGATGGCGATGGTCGAGCCGGCGAGGCCACGCTGGCGGATGTGGTTGCGGACGTCCGCGTGGGCGGCGACACGGATGCTCTCGTAGAGCTCGCGCTGCGAGGCGCTGAGCTCGACCGCGCGCACGAGCTGGGTCTTGGCGGGAAGCTCGGGGGCGACGGCGTCCTTGGTGCGGCGCAGGATGAAGGGCCGTACGCGATCGCGGAGGGCGTCGAGGCGGACCTTGTCGCCGTTCTGCTCGATCGGGGCGCGGAACATGGTCGCGAACTCGTCGCGCGCGCCGAGCATCCCGGGCATCAGGAAGTCGAACAGCGACCACAGCTCGCCGAGGTGGTTCTCGATCGGCGTGCCCGACAGGCAGATGCGGTGGCGGGCGTCGAGGCGGCGGACGGCCTCGCTCGCCTGGGCATCCCAGTTCTTGATCGCGTGGGCCTCGTCGAGGACGAGCACGTGCAGCGGCAGGGTGGCGAGATCGTCGCGATCGCGCGAGACCATCGGATAGGTCGTGATCACGACGTCGTGTTCGGCGAGCAGCGCGCGGCGCTCGTGGCGGTCGGGACCGTGATGGATCGCGACCTTCAGGGTCGGCGCGAACCGCTTGAGCTCGCGTTGCCAGTTGCCGACGAGGCTCGTCAGCGTGACGATCATCGCGGGGCGGTCGAGCCGCTCCTGCTCCTTCTCGATCAGGATGTGCGCGATGGTCTGCAGCGTCTTGCCGAGACCCATGTCGTCCGCGAGGATCCCGTTCGCGCCGTGGGCGCGCAGGTGCTGCAGCCACGCGACGCCATCGCGCTGGTACGGCCGGAGCTCGGCGCACAGCGCGGCCGGGCCGGTCACGCGCGCGCTGCGGCTGGGCCCGAGGGCGAGCGCGTAGGCTTGCTCGCGGATCTTGGTGTCACCGACCCAGCGCAGTGGTCGCGTGCCGTCGTGGAGCGTCGCGCACAGCTCGGCGATCACCGGGGCGCGCATCGCCGGCGCCGAAACCTTGCCGCGATCGCGATAGAGCTCGAGGAGCACCTTGGCGAGAAGCCGCAACCGCGCCGGCGGCACGGGCAGCCAGCGCTTGCCATCGATCGGTACCGCGACGCACCGGCGCACAGGCCGCGTCAGCGAGGTGAGGTCCCCTGCTCCGTCGATCAGATCGATCAGCGCCGGTAGTAGATCGATGCGGTGACCATCGACCTCGACGCCCAGCTCGAGACCGAACCAGTCGGGGCGCTCGCGATCCGGCAGCGCCGAGGCATACAGCGGCACGTCCCCGCCGACGACCTGCCACGGAAACTCGGCATCGACCTCGACCTTCCAGCCGAGGCCACGCAGCTGCGGGATCGCGTACGCGCTGAACGCGCAGAGCGCATGGACATCACCGTCGACGGCGACCACGTAATCGACGCCCGTTCCCGGCGTGACCGCGCAGTCCTCGAGATGGGCGAGCTCGATCGCGCCGAGTCCCTCGAGCACGCGGCAGGCCTGGGCCTCCAGATCGCGGTCGCGGCCGCCCCACCGCGGATCGCGCGCGCGCACCCGGCGGCTCGGCCTCGTTGGCGAGCCGTCCGTGAAAGCCGGACCCGGGTAATCGAAGTCGAGCCGCAGCATCGCGGTGCGGATCTCGTCACCGTGCCGGCTGCCATCGTCCACGAACAGCGTCTCGGCGAACACGCGCAGACACGGAGTGCACTTCGCAGGCGCCGTCTGATCGCGGACGCCAATCTCGGACGACATGTGGTGGTTCACACTGCCGAACCACATGATCCCCGTCCAGTTTTCGCCTGTCGCCGCGATACTGATCGGATGGATCGTGCCGATCCGGACTACTTGGCAGCGAACACGTATTCGTGCTGGGCATCGCGCAGCGTCAGCGTCGGCTTGCCGTTCGCGCTCCCCACGACCAGCTCGACGCCGCCGATCCCGGGCGCGATCGTGACGAACGACAGCGAGCCATCGGGGTTCTTCTTCGACGCGACCTCGCTCTGCCACTCGCCGAAGTCGAACACCGTGCGCGCGCCATCCTTGCGCACCGCGATGTCGCCGAGCTCCTTGCTCGTGTACGCCGCCGCGAGCTTGCCAGCCTCGGCCGCGTCGGCCGGCACCGTCCATAGCTTGCGCTCCGCCTGCATGCTCGCGAAGTAGCCCTTCGCTGCCGCCGCGACGTCGCGATCGGCCTCGGGCTTGCCATCGAACAGCACCTCGAGCAGCTTGCGGCGGAAGTTGCCGCGGATGATCCCGCCGGGATCGCCGTTCGTCAGGATCACCGCACCGACGCCGTGCTCGGGCAACCACATCATGTCGCTGTGGAAGCCGATCAAGTCGCCACCGTGGTTGACGACGGTCGCGCCGTACTTCTCGTGCACGGTCAGCCCCATGCCGTAGGTCGTGTCCTTGCCGATCGCGACCTGAGGCGCACGGCGGGCGAGCAGCGCCTCGCTCGAGATGTACGGCTTGCCGTTCGGCAGCTTGCCCTCGGCGAGCTCCATCTGGACGTACTTGAGGACGTCGTTCACCGTGCTCCACGCACCGCCGGCCGGGCGCAACGGGATCACCGAGTAGTTGATCGCGTGCACCGCGAGCGCCGGCTTGTCGGTGACGTCGTGGGAATGCGCGCGCGCCCAGTTACCGGTCTGCGCCCGCTTGTAGTCGAACGTCGTCGACCGCATCCCGAGCGGCGCGAACACGCGCGTCCGCATCGCGTCGTCGTACGCCTTGCCGAGCTCGAGCTTCGGATACGCGACCCGGCCGCCGATGAAGCCGGCTGCCGCCGCGAGCGGGTTCGAGTACTGGAACAGCTCGCCGAACTTGCTCGTCGGCTGCATCGTGCCGAGCACGGCCATCACGCCCGCCGGCGTCAGGCCCTTGAACTCGAGGAGCCACTCCATGTCCTGGCGCGGCATCCCGGTGCACGCACAGATCAGGTGCTTCACGAGTACCTTGCTGGTCGTGTCGGCGTCGCCGAGCTTGAACTCCGGCATCAGCGACGTCGCCGCGCTCTCCCACGTCAGCTTCTTCTCGTCCACGAGCTTCGCGAGCATCAGCGTCGTCAGCGCCTTGGTGTTCGACGCGATCATGAACTTGGTGTCGCCGTCGACCTTCGCGGGCTTGCCGAGCTCGCGGACGCCGAAGCCGCCGGTGAACACCACCTTGCCGCCTTGCACGAGGCCGAGCGCCACGCCCGGCACCCCGAGCTGCTGCTGCGCCCGCTCGATGAACGCACCGAGCTCCGCGATCCGCGCGGCGTCGAGCGGATGCGCCTGCTTGCCCGCGAACGACTCGCGCTCGGTGCCCTTTGGCAGCAGCTGGCCGAAGATCAGCGAGAGCTGGCCACCGCGCTTCTCGCCGACGGCATCGGCCAGATCGACGATCGCCACGGTCCACGTATCGTTCGCGAACCGCGCGTTCGCACCGACGGAGCGCCGCTCGTTCGGGGACGTCGTGTAGCCGTACGACGTGACGTTCGTCCAGCCGTCCTTGTCTGCGCCCTGCGTCGTGACCTGGAGCGGCCACGACATGTCGGGCTTGTACGCGGCCCACGCGAGCGCGACGGCCTGGTCCGAATTCTTGGCGCGCACGTCGACGAGCGCGATCCGCGAGTCACCCTCGGGCGCCTCGAGGATGGTCGCCGGGCCCTGCACCCAGAGCCGCCAGCCAGCCGGCGCGATGAACGTGTTGCCCGCGACCGTCGTGCGCGGCGTGTCCGCGGCGAGCGTCTCCTTGATCGGAACCGTTGCGGTCGGCGGCTGCTGCGCTGGTTGCGCGACCGGCTGGGTCGGCGCGGGCGGTCGCGGCTCGTCGATACGCGGCGGCGACGGCGCCGGCGGTGAGGAGCATGCGATCAGGAGGGCGGCACACGCGAGAGCTCGCATGCCGCGAACCCTACCCGATCACCGGAACGCGGACGCGGGCGGCTCGCCGCAATACTCCTTGGTGGTGGTCTTCACGAGCCGATGCTGCGGACCGAACGTGTAGCGGCGCACCAGCGTACGGCGAGCGCCACCTGCGCAGGCCTGAGCCTGGTTGCTCGGCGCGGCGCTCGTATCGAACCACACCGTCGACAGCGCGAGCTTCGCCGGATTCATCGACCAGTCGCCGCCCGGCAGCGCGTACGCCGCGGTCGCATTGAAGCCGAGCGCGAGCTCGAGCTTGTCGCGCTTGAGCACCTTGCGAAACGGCGCCTCGCGCTTCGCGACCTGTGCCTTGGCGATCGCGATACCGGCGTCACAGTACTTCACGCGCACCTCGGCGATCGTGCCCGACCACATCACCAGCTCGCGACCGATCATCACGCGGCGACGCGGCACCTGGTCATCGGGCTGCACACCTGACTTGATGATCGCGTCGTAAGTGGCGAGGCAGTTCTCCAGCGCCTGCAGATAATCGGGGCCGGTGCTCTCGCCTGCCAGCGTCGCCCACCGCTCGAATTCCTTGATCTTGCCGGCGACCTCGATCCGATCGCAGGCCATGCGAACGGCGGGCAGCGCGTGCTTGCCGCGCGGCAGATCGCGCGAGTCATCGGTCAGCTCGATCGTGCGCGACGCCGGCACGTTCGCGGCGCGCAGCTCGTCGAGCAACTTCGAGCACGGTGCCGGGTTCAGCGCATCGAAAGCGCCATCGGCGAGTAGCCATGCGCGGGTCTCGCTGTCGCGGTACCAGGCTTGCTGGATCTCGGTCTCGAGGTTCGAGACCACCTGGTCGACATCTGCCTGCGCGGTTCCGGTCGCTGCCACCATCGCGAGAACGAACACGTGAGTCTTCATCGTTGCCTCCATTGGGCGGCCGTTGTCGGCCGGCCCCGCCGGAGGTTGCGTCGAAACTTCGCGAGGACCGGCCGGCGGTTAGACGACGCCCATCGTGATCGCGATTACCGCGGCGGTCACCACGAGGATCAGCAGCACCGCGACGATCACGCCGGCGATCGAGCGACCCGGGCGGGGCTCCGGCACGGCCTGCGCTTGCTTGACCTGGCGCGCGGCCGTCCACTCGGGGTCGAGCTCGAGCGGCGGATCGTCCTCGATCACCGGCGCGGTCATGATCTCGCCGGGCCGAAGCGCGTCTTCGTCATCCTCGAGGCGCGGACGCGGCGGTGGCGGCGGCGCGCGTGGCGGTGCGCCATCACGCTCGTCGAGCCCGACCAGCTCCGGAAGATCGAGCCCGCTGCCGAGGTCGACGGGCGCATCGGCGGCTACGAGCGCCGTGCCACACGCGGCGCACGGCGCTCCCGCGCGCGCATCCACGGCGGGCAACTTGTCGCAGCTCGGGCACGCGATCGCCATGCAACACAGCGTACCGCGGACGCGCCGAGATCGCGCCCGCCGCCCACGGACGACCGCGAGGGGCTGCGCTATGGTCCGCCGCATGAGTGAGCCGATCCGTCGCGTCGCGGTGCTCGGAGCAGGTGTCATGGGCAGCGGCATCGCCGCCCACTGCGCCAACGCCGGCATCCCGGTCATCCTGCTCGACATCGTCCCGCCGAAGGCTTCCGAGGCCGACCGCAAGTCCAAGGCCGTCCGCGACTCGTTCGCGACGGGAGCCCTCGACAAGCTCAGGAAGGCGAAGCCTGCCGCGTTCATGCATCCGCGCAATGCGCTGCTGATCTCGACGGGCAACTTCGACGACGATCTCGCCAAGGTCGCTGATTGCGATCTGATCATCGAGGCGATCATCGAGCGGCTCGACCTCAAGCAGGGGCTGTTCGAGAAGCTCGAGAAGCTGGCGGCGCCGAACGCGATCATCGCGTCGAACACGTCGGGCCTGCGGATCGCGGACATGCTGGTCGGGCGCACCGAGCAGTTCCGCAAGAACTTCATGGTCACGCACTTCTTCAACCCGCCGCGCTACATGAAGCTGCTCGAGCTGGTCGCCGGCCCCGACACCTCGCCCGAGGCCAAGCTGCGCGCCGAGACGTTCGGCAAGGAGATGCTCGGCAAGGGCATCGTGTGGGCGAAGGACACACCGAACTTCATCGGCAACCGGATCGGCCTGCAGTCGATGATGACGACGATCCACCTGATGCTCGAGCGCGGCCTCGCGCCCGAGGATGTCGACGCGATCACCGGCATCCCGATGGCGCACCCCAAGAGCGCGACGTTCCGGACCGCCGACGTCGTCGGTCTCGACACGGTTGGCCACGTCGCCGAGAACTGCTTCAAGACACTGACCGGCGATGAGGATCGCTCGGTGTTCGCGACGCCCCCCTACATCAAGGCGATGATCGAGAAGGGCATCCTCGGCGACAAGACCAAGGGCGGCTTCTACAAGAAGATCGGCACCGATCTCCAGACGCTCGACCCGAAGACCGGCGAGTACCGCGCGAAGGGCGGCGATCCCGAGATCGCGAAGGCCGCCAAGGCGGTCGGCAAGATCGAGGATCCGAAGGCCCGCATCAAGGCGCTCGTCGCGGTGCCCGGCGCGGTCGGTGAGTTCGCGTGGACGGTGCTGTCGCGCAGCCTCGCCTACGCCGCGCGCCGGATCCCCGAGATCACGGAGTCGGTCGAGGCGATCGACAACGCGATGAAGTGGGGCTACGCGTGGGACCTCGGCCCGTTCGAGACGTGGGACGCGCTCGGGTTCGCCGCGACCGTCGACCGCATGAAGGCGGATGGGCTCGCGCTGCCAGGCTGGGTCGAGGCGATGCGCGCCGCGAACGCGACCGGCTTTTACTCCGAAGCGCAGGGCAAGCCGCGGATTTGGGATCCGCAGCGCGGCGACTACACCGAGCGCCAGATCGACGCGCGTGAGACCACGTTCGACGTGCTGCGCAAGGGCGGCGCGCCCGTCCTCAAGAACAGCGGCGCCGAGGCGTGGGATCTCGGCGACGGCATCCTCGGCCTGACGTTCAAGACCAAGGCGAACTCGATCGACGCGGACGTCATCAAGATGATCCACGACGCGACTGCACGCGCCGAGCGCGACTTCCGCGGGATGATGATCTGGAACCAGGGCGAGTTCTTCTGCGTCGGTGCGAACCTGTTCGCGGTCGTGATGGCCGCCGGCCAGAAGCAGTGGGACCAGCTGCGC
The DNA here is from genome assembly GCA_013812655.1 of Deltaproteobacteria bacterium. Taxonomy (GTDB): domain Bacteria; phylum Myxococcota_A; class Polyangia; order Haliangiales; family Haliangiaceae; genus JABFXX01. The sequence goes on from JACCTC010000453.1 coordinate 14,538, forward strand.
GAGATGATCCGCGGCTACCAGTACGCGACCCAGCGCATGAAGTACGCGACCGTGCCGGTCGTCGCGGCGCCGTACAACATGACGCTCGGCGGTGGTCTCGAGCTCTGCATGGGTTGCGACGCGGTGCAGGCGGCGGCCGAAACGTACTCCGGCCTCGTCGAGGTCGGCGTCGGCCTGATCCCCGGCGGCGCGGGCACGCTCAACATGCTGTGGCGGTCGCTCGAGAGCGTCCCCGAGGGTGTCGAGATCGATACCTACGCGTTCGTGACCCAGACCTTCAAGAACATCGCGCTCGCGAAGGTCGCGACCTCGTTCGAGGAGGGCAAGGCGTTCGGTTACTTCCGCGCCACCGACGGCGTGTCGTTCGATCGCGCGCGTCAGCTGTACGAGACCAAGCAGCGCACGATCGGGCTCGCGAACGCCGGCTATCACCCGCCGATCCCGCGCGCGTACAAGCTGCCCGGCGAGAGCGGCATCGCGACGATCCTGATGATGGTCAACACCCTCGTGGCCGGGAAGTACGCGAGCGAGCACGACGCGAAGATCGCGATGAAGCTAGCGAACGTGCTGTGCGGCGGCGTCTCGGGCTCGACCCACGCGGTCACCGAGGACGAGATCCTCGAGCTCGAGCGCGAAGCGTTCCTGTCGCTGTGCGGCGAGCCGCTGAGCCAGGCCCGCATGCAGTACATGCTCCAGCACCAGAAGCCCTTGAGAAACTAGGAGTCATTGTCATGACCGAAATCGTCATTGCCGAAGCTGTTCGCTCCGCGGTCGGCCGCGGTCACAAGGGCTCGCTCGCGACGAAGCGTCCCGACGAGCTCGCCGCCGACGTGATCCGCGGGCTGCTCGCGCGGGTCCCTCAGGCGAGGGGCCAGATCGACGACGTCATCCTCGGCTGCGCGATGCCCGAGGGCGAGCAAGGCCTCAACGTCGCGCGCCTGATCTCGCTCCTCGCCGACCTCGGCCCGGACGTCCCCGCGCAGACCATCAACCGGTTCTGCTCGAGCGGTCTCCAGGCGATCGCGACCGCTGCAGGCTCGATCGCGATCGGCACCAACGATGTCGTGATCGCCGGCGGCGTCGAGTCGATGTCGTACGTGCCGATGACCGGCTTCCACCTCTCGGCCTCTCCCGAGCTGATGGACAAGCTGCCGGGCGCGAACACGCCGATGGGGATCACCGCCGAGAACGTCGCGAAGCGCTTCGGCATCACCCGCCAGCAGCAGGACGAGTTCGCGTTCCGCTCGCAGCAGAAGGCCAAGGCGGCGCTCGAGAAGAACGTGTTCGCCGACGAGATCGTGCCGGTGCGTGCAATCCGGTATGAAGGCACGGCGGACAAGCCGCACCGCAGCTACCACGACTTCACCGTCGACGAGCTCCCGCGTCCGGAGACCACCCTCGAGGGCCTCGGCAAGCTACCGCCGGCATTCGCGCAAGGTGGCTCGGTCACCGCCGGCAATGCCTCGCCGATCTCCGATGGCGCCGCCGCCACGCTCGTGATGACGCGCGCGAAGGCCGACCAGCTCGGCATCAAGCCGCTCGGCGTGTTCAGGAGCTTCGTCACCGTCGGCGTCGATCCCGAGATCATGGGCATCGGCCCGCTGCCCGCGGTGAAGAAGCTGCTCGCGAAGAACAACCTCGAGGTCTCGGACATCGATCTGTTCGAGCTCAACGAGGCGTTCGCGAGCCAGTCGGTGTACTGCCAGCGCGAGCTCGGCATCCCCGACGACCGGATCAACGTCAACGGCGGCGCAATCGCGCTCGGCCACCCGCTCGGCTGCACCGGCGCGAAGCTCACCGCCACGGCGCTCTACGAGCTGCGCCGCCGCGGTGGTCGCTACGCGATCGTGACGATGTGCATCGGCGGCGGTCAGGGTGCCGCCGGCCTGTTCTCGCTCACGTAGTGGTTCATGCTCGCCGCACTCGTCCTCGCGCTCGGGCTCGCGATGGACGCGTCTGCGGTCGCCGCCGCGCGCGGGCTCCTTGGCCGGCGCCGCGAGCTGGTGATCCTGCCGCTGCTGTTCGGCGGCTTCCAGGCCGGCATGGCAGCGCTCGGCTGGCTCCTCGGTGCGTGGGGCGGCTCCTACGTCGCGGCCTGGGATCACTGGGTCGCGTTCGGGCTGCTCGTCGTGATCGGCGGCAAGATGCTGGTCGATGCGTTACGCGGAGACGATCACCCAGCGCCCGATCGGCCCGCCGGGCTCGGCCTCTATCTGCTGCTCGCCATCGCGACCAGCATCGATGCCGCGGCCGCCGGGATCACGCTGCCGATGCTCGCCGCACCGCCGTGGTTCTCGCTCCTCGCGATCGGCATCGTGACCGCCGCGTGCTCGGCGCTCGGCTACCTCGCAGCCCGGCATGTCGGCGCGCGGCTCGGCAGCCGGCTCGAGGTGCTCGGCGGCCTGATCCTGATCGGGCTCGGCGTGCGCGTCCTCGTCGAGCACCTGTGATGGCGCGCCGCGACGAGTCGAGCTAGGCTCCGCGCGTGCGTACCGTCATCATTCTTCTGAGCGCGGCGATCTGGTTCTCGACCGGCTGCAAGGACAAGCCGAAGGCCGCGCCGGCCACTGGCTCGGGCTCGCAGAAGGTCGCGACGGGCTCCGGCAGTGCCGGCAGCGCGCAGCCCAAGCAGAACGAGTTGATCCTGCCGCCGCTCACGAACACCCCGCCGATCAAGACGACGAAGCCGCTCGACACCGCGAAGTCCAAGGAGGTCACCGAGAAGCTCGAGTTCGGTGGCTTCACCAAGGACATCCGCCGCGCGGACGACAACGGAATCGACGTTCGCTACAAGACCACCGAGCGCCCGCGCATCGCGGTCACGATCAACGCGACCAAGTGCTTCGACTGCTTGCCGATGGAGCTCGAGAAGTGGACGCCCAAGGCCGACAGCCTCAGGGTCCTGGTCGGGCCCGAGCTGCAGAACCTCCCCGACACGACGTTTGACTTCGGTGCCACCGATGTCGGCGGCACCACCGTGATGTTCTCGTATCACGTCGGCTACTCGATCAAGCCGGGCGAGACCGGCACCGGTGGCGCGTACGCGAACGCCTATGCGCTGTACTTCAACGACGGCGTGAACATGATCCGAGTCGTCGCCGAGTACAAGGATGACGTCCCCGCCACGCGCGAGGACATGCTCAACCTCGTGCCGCGTGAAGACCTCGAGCGCGTGGCGAAGGCGTTCTTCGACGCCTACGTCCACGCCTGGGGCTGATCGCTTATTTTTTCAGCGCGATCTTGCGGGGCTTCGCTTCGGCCTTCTTGCCGACCGTCAGCGTGAGCACGCCGTTCGCGAGGTGCGCGTCGATGCGCTCGCCATCCGCCATGTCGGGCAGCGAAAAGCTGCGCGTGAAGGAACCGAACTGGCGCTCGTAGAGCGCGTAGCTCTCGCCTTCCTTGCGCTCCTCGGCCTGACGGCTCCCCGACACCGAGAGCACGTTGTTGTGCACGTTGATGTCGAGATCGCTCTCGGCGACGCCCGGGACGTCCGCCTTCAGGACGAAGGCCTCGTTGGTCTCCTTGACCTCGAAGGCCGGGGCGAACGCACTGGCCGGACGCGCACCGAACAGCGGGTCCCACGAGAGCAGCTCGCGAGCCATGCTGAAGGGATCGCGATAGCGAACCGCCTGATTGCCACCATTGCCGTTACCGGAAGAATTACGAACGAGAGACATGGGAATCCTCCTGTGTAGGGAGAAGGGTTGAATTGGCAACCCACTCGATAACCACCTAGGCGCCGCGCGCAACGGGTTGACGCGCGCCTCGACGGTGATTACGCGGGCGGTTTCGGCCCTCGCTTTTCGGTCAGGTCCCGAACAGCACGCGCACGTAACACCGCGGCTTGCCGTCGTCACCGGCGACCAGGCCGGCGGCGCCGGGGAGGCCGCCCGCGTCGAACAGGCGGACCTGCGAGTGCACGCGATCGCCGGCGAAGCAGGGCTTGCGGTAGGCGATGTCGACGGCCCGCGAGCGGACGGTCATCCGCTCCCCGGCGGTGGCGAGCCTGCGCTGCGCGGCGTCGAGGAAGACGCGAATGTAGACGAGCGAGTTGACGTGCTGGTTCGAGTCCGTCTGATCGAGCGTGAACACGATCGGCGTCGGATCGGGCGCGAGGTCGTCGAGCCAGCGCGCGTTGGCTGGCAGGGCGCCCGCGCTCGTCGGGGCCGGGAACTCGTAGCGCGCCTCCGGGATCTCCGGATAGCCCGCGACGTCAAAGCGGGTGACGCGGCGCTGGTCGGGCGGCGCGAGTGGACGGGTGAACGTGTGTTCGGCGAACAGCCGGCCAGCCGGGACGAGCGCGCCGTCGGCCTGGCGGGGCCCTACCCGGCCCGCCATGCCGCGGACGTCGGACCAGATCAGCAGGAAGAGCCGGGTGACCCCGTCGCCATCGCGCGCGTGGGCGAGCTCGAAGCCGGCGTGAGTCTCGATCGGGCGGTCGACGCGGATCGGCTGGTCGAGCGTCGACAGCGTGAGCCGCGTCAGGATCGGCATCACGCCGGTCGCGAGCGCGTTGCGGGCGCCCTCGTGCTTCACGAGCGTGGTCCGCCAGAGCCCGCTCAGCGTCGGCGGCAGCGCGATCGGCATGATCCGGCCGTCCTGCGCGAGGTCCTCGTATCGCAGCTCGGACGCCACCGTCGCGGACTGCGCGGGCGCGAACTGCGGCGCCGGCGGATGAGGGAACTGCATCACGGGTCGAATGTACAAGGTGTACGGTTCGCGCCGTGCTCGCCGCGTTACCGATCGATGACGTCCTGCCGCAGCTCGTGGCGGCGGTGCGCGATCGGCGCGTGGCCGTGCTCGTCGCGCCGCCGGGTGCGGGCAAGACGACGCGCGTGCCGGGTGCGTTGCGCGACGCCGGCGTGGTGACCGGCGAGATCGTCGTGTTGCAGCCGCGACGGCTCGCGGCCCGGCTCGCGGCGACGCGGGTGGCGAGCGAGCGGCGGGTCGAGCTCGGCGGCGAGGTCGGCTACGAGGTGCGCTTCGATCGCAAGGTCAGCGCCGCGACCCAGATCCGCTTCGTCACCGAGGGCGTGCTGACGCGGCGGCTGCTCTCGGATCCCGAGCTGCGCGGCGTCGGCTGCGTGATCATCGACGAGTTCCACGAGCGGCACCTCGACGGCGATCTCGCGCTCGCCTTGGTCGCGCGGCTGCGCGAGCGGCGCCCCGAGCTCGCGCTGGTCGTGATGTCGGCGACGCTCGATGCCGAGCCGGTGGCGGCGTACCTCGGTGACGCAGCGCCGGCGCCGGACGGCGCGCCGGCTCCGATCATCCGCTCCGAGGGCCGCGTGTTTCCGGTGACCGTCGAGCACCTCGATCAGCCCGACGATCGTCACCTCGGCAAGCAGATCGCGGGCGCGGTGCGGCGGATCGCGCAGGCCAACCTCGACGGTGACGTGCTCGTGTTCCTGCCGGGCGCGGGCGAGATCCGGCGTGCTACCGAGGACCTCGCGGACGTCGCGGCGACGTTCGATCTCGCGGTGCTACCGCTGCATGGCGACCTCACCGTCGACGAGCAGGACCGCGCGGTGAAGCCGGCGAAGCAGCGCAAGGTGATCCTGTCGACGAACGTCGCCGAGACCTCGGTCACGATCGACGGCGTGGTGTGCGTGATCGACAGCGGACTCGCGCGGATCGCCCGGCACTCGCCGTGGTCCGGGTTGCCGTCGCTGCAGATCGAGCCGGTGAGCCGCGCGAGCTGTGCGCAGCGAGCTGGGCGCGCGGGCCGCACGCGACCGGGCCGGGTCGTTCGCCTCTACACGAAGCACGATCACGACACCCGCCGCGCGTTCGAGGTGCCCGAGATCGGCCGCACCGATCTCGCCGGCGCCGCGCTCGAGCTCCACGGTGCAGGTCTCGCCGGCCTCGGCGCGCTGCGCTGGTACGAGGCACCACCCGCGGTCGCGGCGGCGGCGGCCGAAGAGCTGCTCGCCCGCCTCGGTGCGATCGCGGACGGCACGATCACCGCGCTCGGCCGGCGCATGCTGCGATTCCCGGTGCACCCGCGGCTCGGACGCATCGTGTGCGAGGCCGAGGGTCGCGGCGTCGCGAAGGAGGCATGCGTGATCGCCGCGCTCGTCGGTGCGCGCGAGCTGCGGCTCGAGCGGCGCGGTCCACAGGGCGCCGCGAAGATCTCGGCGCCGTCGGATCTGATCGAGGATCTCGATGCGCTGCTCGATGCCCGCAGTCACCACCTCCGCGCGGACCGGCTGCGCCGCGATGGGCTCGACATCGCGACCGCGCACACCGTCGACAAGACCGCGAAGCAACTCGAGCGCATTGCGCGCGACGAGCGCCCGGCGCCAGCGAGCGACGAGGATGTCGATCGCGAGCTGCAGATTGCGATCCTGAGCGGGTTTCCCGATCGCGTCGGCAAGCGCCGATCACCGCGGTCCGCCGACATCGTCTTCGCGGGTGGTGGCAGCGGCACGCTCGCGGCGAGCTCGGCCGTGGTCGATGCCGAGCTGATGGTCGCGGTCGATGTCGCCGAGACCGGGGCGCGCGGCGCGGCGAGCCGCGTGCAGATCCGGCGGGCCAGCGCGATCGAGGCCTCGTGGCTGCTCGACCTCTACCTCGATCGGATCGAGGAGCGCGACGAGCTGGTGTGGAACGCGCAGAAGAACCGCGTCGAGCGCATCGTCCAGATGACGTACGACGGCCTCGCGATCGACGAGCAGCGTGACGTCGAGGGTGCGCGCCGTGCGGGCCGCCCCGCCGCCGAGCTGCTCGCGCGCCAGGCGATCGCTGCGGGGATCGAGAAGTTCGTCGATCGCGACGAGCTCGCGCAGTGGCGGGCGCGGGTCACGCTCGTCGCGAAGGTCGCGCCGAACAGCGGGCTCGTCGCGCCGACCGACGACCACCTCGCCGAGGTGATCGGCCGCGCGTGCGAGGGCGCGATCTCGTTCGAGGAGCTACGCAAGTCGAGCCTGCTCGCCCTGCTCGATGCCGGCCTCGGCGAACACCGCGCGCTCGTCGATCGGCTCGCACCGACACACCTCGGCCTGCCCCGCCGCCGCCGCGTCGAGATCCACTACGAGCTCGACCAGCCGCCGTGGATCGCCTCGCGCATGCAAGACTTCTTCGGACTCGCGCGTGCCCCCGCGGTCGGTGACGGGCGCGTGCCGCTCGTGCTCCATCTCCTCGCGCCGAACCAGCGCCCCGTCCAGGTCACGCAGGACCTCCCCGGCTTCTGGGTCAAGCACTATCCTGGATTACGGAAGCAGCTGATGCGCCGGTATCCGAAACACGCGTGGCCCGAGGATCCGACGGCGCTGATCGACGGTGAGCGGTGAGCGAACCGTGAGCGACGCGGCTGACTTCATGGTGCAGATCCTCGCCGAGCCCGACGACGATCGGCCCCGCATGGTCTTCGCCGACTGGTTGATGCAGCACGGTGATCCGCGCGGCGAGCTGATCGCGGTGCAGTGCCGGCTCGCGCGCCACGCCACCAAGCACGAGGATGTCGGGCCACTGGCGCCGCTCGAGAGCCGCGAGCGAGCGCTCCTCAAGGCCTACGGCCCGGCATGGACGATCGACGCCGAGACCCGGCTCAAGTTCTGGGGTGAGTTCGGATTCCGGCGCGGGTTCATCGAGAGCCTGACGTTCAACGGCGGGTACGAGGGCGCGGTCGATCGCGTGCGCGTCGCGGCACCACTCCTCCGCGCGCTGTCCGTGCTGACGCTCGACGAGCTCGCGGCCTCGCCCGCACTCGACGGGATCGAGGAGATCACGATCCGCAGCGAGCACCTCAAGATCCGCGAGCTCGACGCGCTCGCCGCTTCGCCCCACGCTGCGGATCTGCGACGGCTCGGCTTCGTCTACGGCAACCCGTCCCAGAAGGAGCTGTTCGCGCTGATCGCGCTGCCACTCCCGCTCGACGAGCTCGCGATGGGGTTCTACGGCGAGCCGTTCTACGGGCGCCTCGCGCTCGAGCACCTCGCGAAGACACCGGTCCGTGCGTCGCTCCGGACGCTGCGGATCCGCTGGCTGCGACGCCTCGGCTTCATTCGCGAGCTCGGCGCGGCGCTGCCGAACCTCGAGACGCTGCAGCTCGAGAGCGCCGATCTGTCCGCCGACGACATCCACGCGATCGTGCGCGGCTTCCCGAAGCTGGTGTCGCTCGATCTCGCGGACAACGTGCAGCGCATCGAGACGCTCGATCTCGCGCGCCTCCTCGACGACGCGCCGAACCTCCGCCGGCTCCGGCTCTGCACGCTCGGCCTCGGTGACGCGCACGCGATCGCGATCGCCGAGTCACCGGCCGCGAGCCGTCTCGTGCAGCTCGATCTCGCGACCAACAAGATCGGCGATGCCGGCGCATTCGCGATCGCGAAGAGCGAGCACTTGCGAAATCTGCGTCGCCTCGGGCTCGCGGCGAACGCGATCGGCCACGATGCAAAGCAAGCGCTCGGTCGCGCGCCCTACCTGGGCGAGACGTTGATCGAGATCTAGACGATCGCGAGCCGCTGTCATCCCGGCCCGGCATGGGGTGGCGGGTCTTGCACACCTGGAGACCCGAGCCCCCAGGCCAGTGGGGTCGCCACTGCACAAGTGCGTGGATCAACGTGATCGGCACTACCGCCGCGCCGCGTTGCATGCGGCCTTCTCGTTGCACCTACGTCGGACATGCGTACCACCTTCCTTTCCACGATCGCGGCGCTGTCACTGACCGCGGGCTGCTCCATGACGGACTCCAGCAGCATCGAGAGTGAAGGCAACCGAACCCACCCGACCGAGGAGTGCGGCTGCAAGATCGAAGGCGCGGGCCTCGGCAAGGAAGGCATCTACGTCCGCATGGGCGGCGTGATCGCCACGTTCGGCGAGTGGGTCCCCAAGCCGGGCTCGAACAACGAATACATTGGATTCACGCTGTTCGTCGACAACGCACCGTCCGTTGGTTACGTCGTCAAGGCCGGCACCAAGACCTATCCGTCGCACGTGCTGAACTTCATGCATCCCGGTGGTGCGGGCGCGAACGCGATCTCTCACGTCGACCTCTGCGACGACTGCCTCGGCGGCGACTGCGGCCCCGATTCGACCTGCCAGGATCCTGATGGCTGCCCGGACGGCGACGGTGGCGGCGGTGGCGGCGGCGGCGGAACCGGAACTGGTGATGGCGGCGGCGACGGCGAGTGCGACAACCCCGACGGCTGCGGCGGCGGCGACGGCGGCCCGGTCCTCCTCTAGCTCGAACGCTGCTTGATGACCTGCGGTTGCGACGGTCGTGACATCGGCGTCGGCGCGCTCGGCCACAGCAGGTGGTAGAGCCGCAGGCTGATCAGCAACAGCGCGTACTCCTGCAGATCACCGCCGGAGTCCCGCAGCACCGAGAAGTTGAAGTCGACGAGCGCGAGCGCGTCGCTGATCAGCTGGTTGAGATCATCGATCGTCGGCGTGCGCACCGTGCTGTCGAACGCCCACGCGCTGAGCTTGGTGCGCAGCGCCTCGAACATCGGCTTGATGCGGATGTGCAGCGCGGCGACCCGGTTCGGTCGCAGCCACTGCAAGATCATGCCGGAGAGCGCACGGCAGTCCTCGGCCATCGCCTCGGGCCCCATCGCCGGCTCGACGAGACCGATCATCGCGGGCATCACGGTGCGCATCGCGGCGGCGCCCTTGAACAGCAGCGCGTTGGGCGAGATGTTGTGATGCGCCATGCCGTGCTCGTGGAGCGCGGCGACCTGCCGGATCACGAGGAAGCCGAGCGCGAGCGCGCCGTCGACGTGGAGGTCTGATTCCGCGATCCGGTCGCCGAACCGCGGCTCGTCGACGTACTCCGTGAACAGCAGCAACGACGACGTGTTCGCGTCGTAGATCACCTTGTGCAGCGAGGTCAGCAGACCCTGGCGCACGCGCTTGAGAATCGGCCAGAAGAACTGCTGCCAGTTCTCGACCAGCGCACGCGGATCCTTGACCTTCGTCAGGTCGATCACCGTCACCAGCTTGGGGAAGATGTTCGCATCGGGGAACGTGCCCGCGGCGACAAGATCCGCGCGGGGCGACGCCAGGAACACCGCGTGACCGCGCACGCGACCGAGGCCGCGCTCGACGTTGTAGCCCCACTCGTTGACGGCACGTTCGGCGGACTCGACGACCTCGGCGGTGATACTCGGATCGCTGCTCGTCGACGCGATCTCCGCTTGCGACCTCGCGCGCTCCTCGGGTGGCGCGGTTCGCTTCTTGGTCTCGCGGACCCGCTCGTCGGGCAGGTCCCGCAGCACGCTGCGCAGCTCCTGCACCACGGCCTGCACCGACGGAAACCGCTGGACTGGATCACGTTCGAGGCAGCCCTCGATCACGCCGCGCAGCGCGGTCGGGAAGCCGTCGGGATAGAACACCTTGCTGCGCCCGCCGACCACGACGCCCTCGGCGATCCGGATCAACAGCGCCCACATATCGTCGGCAGGCCCGTAGAGCAGCTGGTCGGTGAACAGGCCATGGAGTGCGCCGCCGATCGCGTAGATGTCGAGCGCGGTCGTGATCGAGCTGTCCATCAGCGCCTGGTCGACCGTCTCGGGCGCGACGGACCAGCCGGGCGAGCCGAAGATCCGGCCCTTGTAGTAGCTGCGGTAGGTCTGGGTCGCGACGTCGTCGAGCGACATGCAGAGATCGAAGTCGAACAGGTAGGCGATGTTCGCGCCATCGTCGACGAGGATGTTGCGCAGCGTGAAGTCGCGATGGACGAGCCGTGCGGCGTGCAGCGTGCCGAGTCCTTCGAGCGCCTGCACGAGTAGCTTGGTGCGCGCCCGCGGCGTCAGGTTGTGGCTCGTGATCGCCTCGAGCAGCGTCATCCCCATACGCGGCGTGACGAACAGGTAGTTGTCGGCGATCGGCGCCGAGACGTAGGTCGGCAGGATGTTCGGGTGCTCGATCGCGGCGATCCGCGCCATCGCGGCGAGGTTGTTGTGGTGATCGCGGCGCGTCACCTCGTCGGTGCGCAGCTGGTTCAGGTACGTCGCGTGGAAGACCTTGCCGACAACGCGCTCCTCGGCGCCGCTCTCTTCTTCCTGGCGGTCGAGCTCGTAGACCATGCCCATGCCGCCGTTCGACAGGTGCTGGCCGGTGGTCCGGTAGATGTACCGGTTGTAGCGAAAGACCAGATCCTTGCGTGCGAGGTCCTCGGATCGGAGCGTACCGATCGACGTGGTTTCGACCCAGGGATTGGTCATCCGGCGCCGCCGATCAATGTACGCCCAGCGGTGTGCACGGGGCAACCTTCGAGGTCCGTGTAACAGACTGATTTAACTGAGGTCCCGGCGACGTCCTGGCGGGGCGGTGTCTTGTCGCATCGCGAAGCAGGGAGCGTCCTCGCGACATCAGATGTGGTACCCACGCGTCGGCGCGGATTCATGCTCGAGCATCGGTTCACCAAGCTCGTCGCGTTTGCGACCTTCGTGCTGCTCGTGATCGGTGGCACCGTGAATCCGACGGGCTCGAGCCTCGCGTGCCCCGAGCCGACCTTCGTCTGTCACGGCCAGCTGTTCCCCCCGATGACCGGCGGCGTGCTCTACGAGCATGGCCACCGGCTCGCGGCGCAGACCGTCGGCCTCCTGCAGATCATCCTGACCGTCCTCATGATCCGCCGCCGCCCCGATCTCAAGTGGCTCGCGTGGCTGCTCGGCGGCATGATCGCGGTCCAGGCCGCCCTCGGCGCGATCACGGTCGCGTACCTCCTGCCCTGGTACGTCTCGACCGCGCACCTTCTGCTCGCGATGAGCTACTTCGGGCTGCTGGTGTACACCGCGTTCGTGACGCGTCCCGCGCCGAGCGTCGTGGAGCTCCAGCAGCATCAGCGCCGGCGCACCGAGCTCGGCAGTGCGCGTACGTGGATCGGGATCGCGCTCGGCGCGGTGTTCGTGCAACTCCTGATCGGCGCCCTCGTCCGTCACCTCGGCGCCGCGATGGTGTGCCTCGGGATGCCGACCTGCACGATCGCCGGTGATTGGTGGCCGGAGGCGGGCGTCCAGCACCTGCACATGATCCATCGTGGCTTCGGCGTCGTCGTCGGCATCGTGACCACGATCGCGGCAATCAAGGTTTACCGGGCGGCGCGGAGCTGGTCGGGGCTGCGCGCGCTCGCCCTCCTTGCGCCTGTCCTCGTGGTCGGCCAGATCGTGCTCGGCATCTTCACGGTATGGACGATGCGCGCGGTGCCCCTCGCGGTCGCTCATTTCGCCGGCGCCGCGAGCCTGTGGGCGCTTTGGACGGCAGCTTGGTGTATGACGCGTTCGCGGTCGGTGCGATCGATGTCCGGTGGCGCAGATCACCCCGTCCTCCACGCAGTCACATCCACATGAGCACCGCCCTCGCCGCCAAGACTGTCGACCTGATCGCGCTCGTCAAGCCGCGCATCATGGTCATGGCGCTGCTCACCGCGGCCGGTGCGATGAGCCTCGCGCCCGGCACCGCGACCCTCGGCAACGCGCTGTGGCTGCTCGCCGGAACCGGCTTGATTGTCGGCGCCGCGAACACGCTCAACATGTGGCTCGAGCGCGACATCGATTGCCTGATGGCGCGCACCAAGAACCGTCCGCTACCGCAGGGTCGCCTCGACGCGAGCTCCGCACTCCTGTTCGGTGCCGTGCTCGGCGCGTTCGCGATTCCCGCGCTCGCCATGGTCAACGTGCTGACCGCCGCGCTAGGCCTCCTCGCGCTCGTGCTCTACGTCGGCGTCTACACGCCGATGAAGCAGCGCTCGCACTGGGCGGTGTGGGTCGGCGGCGTGCCCGGTGCGATGCCGGCGCTGATGGGCTGGACCGCCGCGACGGGCCGCATCGAGCTCGCGGGGCTCGCGGTGTTCGGCGTGCTGTTCTTCTGGCAGGTGCCGCACTTCCACGCGATCGCGATGTATCGCCAGCGCGATTACGATGGCGCCGGGCTCAAGACGCTGCCGGGTACCCGCGGAGTGGCTGCGGCTCGCCGCGAGATCGCGATCTACCTCGTCGTCCAGGTCGCCGTCAGCTTCGCGCCGGTCGCGCTCGGCGTCACCGGCATCCCGTATCTCGTCACCGCCGCCGTGCTCGGCGCGCTCGTGCTCGTGCAAGGCCTCGCCGGTGCGCGCGACGGCGACACCAGGTGGGCGCGCAACGTGTTCCTCGCGTCGATCATCTACCTCCCCGTGCTGTTCGCGGTGATGGTCCTCGACGGGCGCGCCTAGGAGTAACGACGGTGACCTGGGAGCACCTGCACCCCGCGATCAACGCGGCCCTGAACGGGACCTGCGCGGTCCTCCTCGTGATGGGCCGCATCGCGATCGCCCGCCGCGATCAGGGGGGGCATCGCAAGTTGATGCTTGCCGCGTTCGCGACGTCGACGATCTTCCTCATCTCGTACCTGATCCGATTCGCGACCACCGGCGCGCACAAGTATCCAGGTGACGGCTGGGACAAGGTCGCCTACCTCATCATCTTGTTCAGCCACATGGTGCTCGCCGTCGTGCTCGTGCCGATCGTGCTGCGGGCACTCACGCTAGCGCTGCGGGGCGACTTCGCGAAGCACCTCCGCGTCGTCAAGTGGGCGTGGCCGATCTGGATGTACGTCTCGGCGACCGGCGTGATCGTCTATCTGATGCTCTATCACCTCGGCCCGGCGCTCTCGTAGCGTCAGGCCGATTCCGTCCCCTGGGTCTGCATTCGCTCGTACGCGACGCCCCAGCGGATGCCGCGATCGCAGGTGATCAGCACCGGTGCGCGCACGCGACGGAGGATGCGCGCGAAGATCGCGACGCCGCCGGCGATCACGTCCGCGCGTTGCGGCTCGAGACCGGGAAGCTTGCGGCGCTCGGCGACCGACGCCGCGAGGAGCTTCGCGAGCTGCGCGTCGACGAGCTCGGGCGCGAGTCGCAGGCCGGTGACCGCTGCGGGATCGTAGGCTGTCAGGCCGAGGTGCACTGCGGCCATCGTGGTCGCGGTTCCGGCAGTGCCGACGACGACGGCGCCCGCCGGCAATTCGAGCGGCGCGAGCGTGCGATCGATGTCCTCGGTCAGCGCGCGGATCTCGTCGGCCGTCGGTGGATCGTGCTTCAGGTGACGCTCGGTGAGTCGCACGGCGCCGATCGGCACGCTGACCGCGGAGACCACGCGCTTGCCGTCGGTCACGATCAGCTCGGTCGAGCCGCCGCCGACGTCGACCACGATGTAGCTCGTGCCCGCGAGCTCCTTCAGCGTGTGCGAGACCGCGGTGAATGCGAGCTCGGCTTCGCGCGTGCCGGCGATCACCTCGAACTTCGCGTTCAGGATCGCCTCGGCCTCGGTGACGAACGCCGCGGCGTTGGTGGCCTCGCGGGTCGCCTGCGTCGCGATCACGGTCGGCGACGCCACACCATGCTCGTCGAGAACCTTGCGGTACTCGCGACAGATCTCGAGGCTGCGCGCGATCGCCTCGTCGGCGAGCCGGCCGGTCGCGTCGAGCCCCTGCCCGAGCCTGCCGAACCGGCACAGATCGACGAGCGGCTGACCGGCGGCGTCGACGATCAGCAGCAGCAGCGTGTTGGTGCCGATGTCGATGACCGCCGTGGACGACGTCGCCATCTCAGAGCCCGAGCTGCTTGGCGACGATGACCTTCATGATCTCGTTCGTGCCGGCGTAGATCCGCTGCACGCGCGCGTCCATGAACATCCGGGTGACCGGGTACTCGAGCATGTAGCCGTAGCCGCCGAAGAACTGCAGGCACGTGTCGATCACCTCCTGCGCCATGTCGGTCGTCCAGAACTTCGCGATCGAGCACTCGGTGACGAGGTACTTGCCGGCGACGTGCTCGGCGACGACCTTGTCGACGTACGCGCGGCCGACCTGAACCTTCGCGAGGCTCTCGACGATCTTGAACTGGGTGTTCTGGAACTTGCTGATCGGCTTGCCGAACGCCTTGCGTTCCTTGGTGTACGCGATCGTGTCGGCGAGCACCTGCTCCGCGCCCGAGACCGCGCCGATCGCCACGCACAGCCGCTCCTGCTGCAGCTTCTGCATCAGCATCATGAAGCCGCCGCCCTCGGGACCGAGCCGGTTCGTCGCCGGGATCCGGCAATCCTCGAAGAACATCTCCGACGTGTCCTGCGAGGCCATGCCCATCTTGTGGAGCCGCTTGCCGCGCGCGAAGCCCTTGCGGTTCGCCTCGATGACGAACAGCGAGATACCCTTGTGCGCGTTCTTGGGATCCGGATCGGTCTTCGCGGCGACAATGACGAGGTCGCAGAGCTGGCCGTTCGAGATGAACGTCTTCGCACCGTTGATCACGTAGTCGTCACCGTCCTGGACGGCAGTGGTCGCGAGCGCCGCGAGGTCGGAGCCGGTACCGGGCTCGGTCATCGCCAGCGCGGTCACGATCTCGCCGGACGCGCAGCCTGGAAGCCAGCGTTGCTTCTGCTCGTCGTTCCCGAACGCGTACAGGTACGGGACGATGATGTCGGAGTGCAGCGGCATCGCGAAGCCACTCTCGTAGGCGATCGCGAGCTCTTCCATGATGATGACCGAGCAGATGAAGTCGGCGGCGGCACCGCCGTACTTCTCGTCGAGCCATGGACACAGGAAGCCCTGCGCGCCGGCCTTGCGCCAGACCTCGCGATCGACCTGCCCCTGCTCGCGCCACCGCGCCTGGTGCGGCGTGATCTCGCGCTCGACGAACTGCTTGAACGCCTTGCGAAACGCCAGGTGCTCTTCCGTGAACAGGGTGCGATCCATGCCGGGTCTATAACACCAGCGTGCTGCGTTGCGAGTAACGTTCGCGTGATGACCGCCGACGCCCTCCGCCAGTACACGACCGATCTCGTCGAGCGTGCGCGGCTCGGCAAGCTCGATCCGGTGATCGGGCGAGACGCCGAGATCCGGCGCACGCTGCAGATCCTCGGCCGGCGCAGCAAGAACAACCCGGTACTCGTGGGGTTACCCGGCGTCGGCAAGACCGCGATCGTCGAGGGGATCGCGCTGAAGATCGCGATGGGTGACGTCCCCGACAGCATGAAGCCACGGCGGATCCGGGCGCTCGACCTCGGCCAGCTGATGGCGGGCACGCGCTACCGCGGTGACTTCGAGGAGCGTCTCAAGGCGGTCGTCGCCGGCGTGCTCGCGTCTCCGGAGGTCATCCTGTTCATCGACGAGCTGCACACGATCGTGGGCGCTGGCAGCCGCGAGGGCGCGCTCGATGCGGGCGACATGCTGAAGCCGGTGCTCGCGCGTCGCGAGTTCACGTGTATCGGGGCCACGACGACCGCCGAGTACGACCAGTACCTCAGCCGCGACAAGGCGCTGCTCCGCCGGTTCCAGCCGGTGCGCGTCAGCGAGCCGAGCGTCGACGACACGATCGTGATCCTGCGCGGCATCAAGGATCGCTACGAAGCCCATCACCGGATCCGGATCTCCGACGCTGCCGTGGTCACCGCCGCGGAGATCAGCGCGAAGCACATCGTCGATCGCTACCTGCCTGACAAGGCGATCGATCTGATCGACGAGGCGGCGAGCCAGCTCAAGCTCGAGGCCGAGAGCGTGCCGGGCGATGTCGCCAACGTCGAGCAGACGCTCGTCCGGCTCGAGATCGAATACCGCGCGCTCGAGGCCGAGACCGGCACCGTCGCCGAGCACCGCCGCGAGTGGCTCGCCCACGAGCTGACGACGACCCGCACCGATGCGACCGCGCTGCGCGGGCGCTGGGATCTCCAGAAGCAGATGGTCGCGAACATCCGCGAGCTGATCCACACCGAGGAGAAGCTGCGCGCCGAGGAGGACCACGCCCGGCGGACCGGGCAGCTGCATCGCGCCGGTGAGATCGCATATCGCGCGCTGCCCGAGGTCAGCCACCAGATCGAGCACTACGAAACACAGTTGCGTGCGGCACAGACACCGAACCTCATGCTGCGCGACACGGTGACGCCCGACGACATCATCGCGATCGCCGCGATGTGGCTGGGCAAGTCGATCGCCGAGCTGAGCGTGACCTCTGACGCTACGCCTTGAGGCGCGGCAGCCGCAGTCGGGCCTGACGAACGGCGTCGCGCGAGAAGTCGTTGTCGCGCAGATCGAGGCGCGTGAGGTGCCCGAAGCGGTCGGCGTCCGCGCGGATCGAGTCGAGATCGGGATCCTGGAGGTGACAGCGCCGGAGCGTCAGCGCTGACAGCTGATCGAGCAGCGGGACCTCGAGGAGCAACCGCAGCAGCACGGTGCCGTAGCCGTTGATCACCGAGAGCTCGCTGAGTGCCGGCAAGCTCGAGCGCGGGACGTCGCGCAGCGGCTCCGCGATGTTCTCGAGCACGAGCCGCTGCAAGCTCGTCGACACCAGCGGGCCGAGGATGCCCATGCCGCGCTTGACCTCGAGATGCTGGAGGTCGAGGCAGCTCTCGACGACGGGCCGCAGATCGCCGAGATCGAGCGACACTCGCTGCGCGAGCGGGATATCACCGAGGACGAGCGTCCGCAGGTGCGCGGGCGCGCCGTCCTTGGCGATCGTCGAGAGCAGCTGGCGATACGAGCCCTGCTCGAGGTACGGGCTCGGCAAGGTCGGGCTGCCGACGACGAGCTTCGTCATGAAGCGCGAGATCGGCAGCTTGCGCAGCTGCGACCACAGGTCGTGGAGCTCGAGCTTGGGCGCGCGCTGGATCCGCACCTCGTCCGCGAAGCCCGAGCGCCACGTGATCTGGAGCGCGGGGCGCGCGGGCGTGCTGCGTGACGGCCGGCGGACGAAGGACGCGAGCGAGCCGAACAGCGCATCGTGGTGATCCTCGAGGAGCGCGTGGACGCGGCGCTCGAGCCGGCGGATCTGCACGGGCAGCTTGCCGGTGCGCTGGTGCGCGTGCGCGTGCTGCACCGCGATCAGCTCGCCGAGTGGATCGCCCTTGAGCTGCAGCTCGTCGGCGTACACCAGGCGTGCATCGAGATCGTCGACGACATCCGGCGCGTCGACAAAGCCGTCGTCGCGCCGCGCCGCGATCGCGGCCTCGTAGGCGGCGCCGGCCTGGCGGACGCTCTGGAAGCGGCGCAGCGCACCACCGTCGAGGCGCACCATCGTGCCCTCGTGCCAGATCTCCCAGGACTCGGAACCGCGAACCAGCCGCACCACGACATGTTAGCGCTAAGGTCACTGCCATGAGCGTGTTTGTTCTCGGCGGTGTCCAGACTGATTTCGCGCGCAACCTGGGCCGCGAGGGCCTCGATGTCGGCGCTGTGATCGGTGAGGTGATCGACGGTGCGCTCGCCGCCGCCGAGCTCCCGGCGTCTGCCATCGAGGCGATCCACGTCGGCAACGCATTCGGCGAGCTGTTCACCGGGCAGGCGCACCTCGGCGCGATGCCGGCGACAGTGCGATCCGAGCTCTGGGGCGTGCCCGCGAGCCGCCACGAGGCCGCGTGCGCATCGGGAAGCATGGCGATTCTCGCGGCGATGGCCGACATCGAGGCCGGCCGCTACGACACCGTGCTCGTGATCGGCGTCGAGCAGGAGCGCAATGTTCCGGGCGAGCTCGCCGCGCGTCACATGGGCGCCGCCGCCTGGGTCGGTCACGAGGGAGAGACCGCGCGCTACCTGTGGCCGCACATGTTCTCGCGGATCGGCGATGCCTACGCCGAGCGCTGGGGCCTCGAGCATGCGCACCTCGCGGCGATCGCAAGGAAGAACCTCGGAAACGCGCGCACGAATCCGAACGCGCAGACCCGTGGCTGGAAGTGGAGCACCGAGAGCTTCGCGCCCGACGACGGCAATCCGGTCGTCGAGGGCCGGCTACGCCGGTTCGATTGCGCACAGGTCACGGACGGTGCGGCCGCCGTGATCCTCGCGTCCGCGAAGGGCGCCGCCGCGCATTGTGGACCGAAGGCGCGGATCGCGGGATGGGGACACCGGACCGCGGGCCTCGGCCTCGATGCGAAGCTCGCGCGTCACACGGACTCTTCGGCGCGCCTGTTGCCTCACCTCGAGCAGAGCGTCGTCGATGCGCTGCGTCGCGCGGAGCTCCCGGATGCGCGCGCTCTCTCGGGCATCGAGGTCCACGACTGCTTCACGATCACCGAGTATGTCGCGATCGATCACCTCGGCCTGACGGCGCCGGGTCAAGCATGGCAAGCGATCGAGGCCGGCACGCACGAGCGCACCGGAACGTTGCCGATCAATCCGAGCGGCGGGCTGATCGGCGGAGGGCACCCCGTGGGTGCGACCGGCGTCCGGATGCTGGTCGACTGCGCGCACCAGGTTACGAACCGGGCTGGCGCGACGCAGGTCGCCGGTGCCTCGACGTTCGGCATGCTCAATATCGGCGGCAGCGGTACGACCGCGGCTTGCTTGATTATCGCGGCGGCGTGAGCGAGCGTTCCGCCATGGTTGTCCGCACCGTCAAGAGCTACGCGAATCAACTGCCCGCGGACGACGATCATCCGTATCGCACCGGCGCGTGGCGGCCGCAGCTCACCGAGTATGACGCCGACGACCTCGACGTGATCGAGGGCCGGATCCCCGAGGACCTAGCCGGCAGCTACCTGCGCAATACCGAGAACCCGCTGCTTCCCGCGATCGGCCGCTATCATCCGTTCGACGGTGACGGCATGCTGCACGCTATCCGGTTCGCTGATGGCCGCGCGTCCTATCGCAACCGCATGATCCAGACTCGCGGCCTTGCCGACGAGCTCGCGGCCGGGGCACCGCTGTGGGCCGGCATCATCGAGTCGCCCGCGAAGTCGCTGCGCGACGGCTGGGGCGCGCGCGGCCGGATGAAGGATGCATCCTCGACCGACGTCACGGTGCACGCGGGCCGCGCACTCACCAGCTTCTATCAGTGCGGCGAGCTCTACGCGCACGACCCGGAGACGCTCGAGGGCGCCGGCCCGCTGCCGTGGTCCGCCGGATTCGGTGGGTTTGGGGTGTCCGCACATCCCAAGCTCGACGAGACCACCGGAGAGCTGCTCGTGTTCGGGTACGGCACGAAGCCACCGTACTTCTCGCTCGGTGTGCTCGATCGGAACGGAGTGCTCGTGCGCGAGCAGCCGGTCGCGCTCCCTGGAGCGCGGCTCCCGCACGACATCGCGTTCACGGAGAACTTCGCGATCATCGGCGACTTTCCGCTGTTCTGGGATCCCGACCTCCTCGCGAAAGGCGTCCATCGCCCGCGCTGGTATCCACAGATGCCGACGCGCTTCGGCGTCGTTCCCCGTCAGGGCGGTGAGCCGCGCTGGTTCGAGGCTGCGCCGACGTACGTGCTCCACTTCATCAACGCGTATGAAGACGGCGACACGATCGTGGTGGACGGCTACTTCCAGACCGAACCGATGCCGGTCCCGGATCCGGCGGACGGTCCATGGGCCGGGCTCAAGAAGCTGGTCGACGTCGCGTCCGTGGGAGCCCGTCCTCATCGCTGGCGGCTCGACCTCGCGACCGGCAAGGTGCGCGAGGAGCGACTGTTCGACGAGATCAGCGAGTTCCCTTCGATCAACGGTCGCGTCGGTGGTCGCCGCCATCGCTACGCGTGGACGATGACTGCAAAGCCGGGCTGGTTCCTGTTCGCGGGGCTCCGCCGCCTCGATCTCGAGACCGGCACCGTCCAGCGCTTCGAGTGGCCGACCGACGTGTTCGCGAGCGAGACCGCGATGGCACCGCGAATCGGTGCGCGCGCCGAGGACGACGGCTACGCGATCACGTTCGTGTCGGACATCCGCCGCGATGTCTCCGAGTGCCACGTGTTCGATGCGCGCGACATCGCGGCCGGGCCGATCGCCCGGATCGCGCTGCCCGAGCGGATCTCGAGCGGTACGCACGCGTGCTGGATGCCGGCATGACGTTCGTTCTGGCGTGCGTGCGGACGCCGCGCGGCAAGGGTTCGCCGAAAGGCGCGCTCCACGCGGTGACACCGGTGCGCCTCGTCGGCGGCCTGCTCGCTGCGCTCGATCCGCGCCTTGCGGGCGCGCTTCCCGACGACGTGATCCTCGGCTGTGCGACGCAGACCGGCGACCAGGGCGCGAACCTCGCACGCTCGGCGACGCTGCTCGCGGGCTGGAACGTCGCGATCCCGGGCGTCACGATCAACCGATTCTGTGCGTCGGGCCTCGACGCGATCAACCTCGGCGATGCGCGCGTGCGCGCCGGCGACGCCTCGCTGATCGTCGCGGGCGGCGTCGAGAGCGTCTCGCGCGTACCGACGTTCTCCGATCACGGCCCGCTGTACGCGGATCCCGACGTGATGGCGGCGGCCGGCACCATCCATATGGGCGTCGCCGCGGATCTCGTCGCGACGCTCGAGACCATCGACCGCGATGCCTGTGACCGCTACGCAACGGCGACTCGCGACAAGGCGCGGCGCGCACATGCCGAGCAACGCCGGCGCTCGATCGTCCCGGTCCGGGCGGATGATCGCGTCGTGCTCGATCACGACGAGAACGTCGGGTACGCGCCGAGCACTGACGAGCTCGCAGCGTTGCCGCCGCTGTTCGGCGAGCTCGGCCAGGACGCGATCGCGCTCGCCCGTCACCCGCAGCTCGCCACGATCCGCCACATCCACACGCGTGGCACATCACCGAGCCTCGCCGATGCCGCTGCCCTTGTCCTCCTCGGTGATCGTGCGGCAGCAGACCGCACGGGCCTCGCCCCACGCGCGCGGATCGTCGCGACCGCTACGTGCGCCGGCGATCCGGTGACGATGCTGACCGCCGGCCAGTTTGCGCTCGAGCGCGCCCTCGCAAAGGCCGGCCTGCGCGCCGCGGACCTCGCGGTCGTCGAATTCGCGGAAGCGTTCGCTGCGCTGTGCGTCCGTCTCATGCGCGACCTCGATCTCGACCACGATCGCCTCAATCCGAACGGCGGAACGATCGCGCTCGGTCATGCGTACGGCGCGACCGGGGCAGTCCTCGTCGTCGACGCGCTCGACGAACTCGAGCGCCGCGGTGCGCGCTATGCAGCGATCGCTGTCAGCGGTGCGGCGGGCCTGGGCAGCGCCGCGATCATCGAGCGGTGCTGACAGCGACCCGTGTCTTGGTGGAGCCTCGGCAAACAATCGCGCGCATGGCGACAGAGCTGAGGGCCGCTCGCTTCGTGCCTCCGTTCTACACCCCACCGCGCGACTGCAGCGGCTCGCCTTCGACGAAGTAGTGGCTCGTTTGCGAGGCGATGGCTCGGCCATCGGGTGCGATCACGGCCTCGCGGTCGTCGCTCGGGATCGCGACGTTACCGATCACGAGGCAACCGTCGGTGACCGCGACGGTGGCGGGCGGCGTCTCCTCGGGGAATGGCTCGTCATCGGCGAGCCGGCGCATCGCGACGGGTGACAGCCGCGCGACCCAGCGCTCGCGACCTGAGGTGAGCCACCACAGCTCGTCACCGGCGTCGGAGAACCCGAACGCGAAGGTCACGCCCTCGCGCATCACCGTCGCCGCGTGCTCGAGGACGACGGTTCCCTCCCGCAGCGTGTGAACCGCGAGCGTACCGCGATCAAACGCGATCGCGACATATTGGCCGGCCCGGTCGAAGCACACGGCGTCGCGCGCATTGGCGTCCCGCGTGCGGTCGTCGACAACGAGGCGGCCATCGACTGCGTCCCACAGCTTGAGCCCCATCGGCAGGATCTCGACGAAGCCGGCGGCGGTGAGGCGCTTGTTGCCGCGTGGCGGTCCGCCCTCGAGCCAGCCGCCGACGGTCGTACCGAGCTCGGCGATCACCGCGCCCGCGCGGGCATCGCACAGCAGCTTGCCGGTCACGAGGCGCGACGCATCGGGCGTGAATTCGACGGGACCGCTACCGTGGATGCGCAGCGGCTTGTCACCGAGCGCGGCCAGCTCCCAGACCCGGATCACGTCGCCATCGCGGACCGCGACGTGGCCCGCCGTCGCCGCGAGGTCCCACACGTCGGTGAGCGGCCAGCGCGCGGTGACGGTGCCGGTCGCGAGGTCGCGCTCGGTCAATTCGTGGACACCGGCGCTGAGCACCGTCGTCCCCGTGGTCGCGCACGCACCGGTCACCCGGTCCGCACGCCAGCGCAGCTCTCCAGCGCGCAGATCGACGAGGTAGTGCACGACCTCGCGATCGCCGTCGTAGTCGGGCTCGCCGACGCCACAGTTCACGAGTGCGAGATCACCGTCGAGCGTGTACGCCGCGCTGGCTTCCTCGTCGACGCCGTGCGCGACGGTCAGGGTCTGCTCGCCCCAGCGGAGCGTCATCCGGCCGGGGTCGCGGCCGATCACCGTGCACGGCGTCCGCGGTGCGCGCGGAGCTCGCTCGACGCGCCGGCCGGTCGACCGCTCGAACACGACTGCGCCGGTGGCGCCGTGGACGCCGAGCTCGAGGCCATCATCCGAGAACGCCAGCTCGCCGATCGCGGAGGTCCGGTACTCCTCGACGACGGCCGCATCGAGCGCGAACGGCGGCGGCCGCAACGCGCGCAGCCACGCTCGCCGCGGCCCGAGCG
>JACCTC010000454.1 GCA_013812655.1 Deltaproteobacteria bacterium
AGCAACGTGATCCTGACGAAGACGATCCCGCTGCGCGGCGATCCCGACGCCGGCGCGACGACCTGGCTCGACGTCGCGGCGATGCTGCCGGCGACCACGAAGGGCGTCCTCGAGATGAAGCTCGTCGGGCTCGGCGTGCAGTCGACCTCGCGCCTGCTGCTGACGAACATGTCCCTCGTCGCCAAGAAGACATCGGTCCCCGGCAAGCCGTGGGATCAGAGCGTTCGCGTGTGGGCGCTCGACATGGACAGCGGCGCGCTGATCGACAGCGTCGACGTCAGCCTCGTGCGCATGAGCGGCAAGGTCGTCGGCCGGTGCGCGACCGCGAATGGCGCGGGCTGCACGCTGAGCTCGCACTCCGACACCGACCCCGACCAGGCCGAGCCGTTCTCGATCATCGCGCGCAAGGGCGACGACCTGACGTACATCCGCTACGCAGATCTGCGGGCGACCGTCGAGGGCAACACGGCGGGCCAGCCGTACGTCTCCGACACCCCGTACCGCGCGTCGGTGTTCGCGGATCGCGGCGTCTATCGCCCCGGTGAAACCACGCACATCGTCGCGATCGTCCGCGATGCCAAGGACAAGGCCCCCGATCAACCGCTGCCCGTCGACGTCAAGCTCGTCGATCCGCGGACCAAGGTCGCGCGCAAGCTGACGCTCAAGACGAATGCCGGCGGCATGATCTCGTTCGACCACGCGCTGCCCGCGTTCGCCGACACCGGCCACTGGCGCGTCCAGCTCTCGGTCGCCGACAAGCCGCTCGCCAGCTACGACCTGCAGGTCGAGGAGTTCGTCCCCGAGCGCATGGCGGTCACCGTCGCCGCGAAGCAGGAGCAGGTGCTCGCCGGCGGCAAGGTGCAGATCGACGTCGGGGCGCGCTACCTGTTCGGCGGCAACGCGATGGATAGCGGCGTCGAGGTCGTGTGCAGCGTCGAGCCCATGCAGTTCGTGCCCGACATGAATGACGACCTGACGTACGGCGTCGAGCCGCGCGGCAAGGCGGTCCCGCTCGGTGAGGCACGCGGTCAGCTCGACATGGCGGGCAAGGCAACGATCGCGTGCCCCGATGCCACGACGCCGTTCACCCGGACCGCGGATCTGACGGCGACGGTGTCCGTGCTCGAGGCCGGCAGCGGCCGCGCGACCGTGCGCACCGCGAGCGCGACGATCCATCCCGAGAAGTTCTACATCGGCCTCAAGTCGAAGGCGTCGCGGGCGGTCCCCGGTGACACGTTCACCGTCGAGGGCATGATCGTCGACTGGACCGGCAAGCCGGTGACGACCGCGGTCAAGAAGCTCGACGTCGAGCTCGTCCACCTCGAGGCCGACTACGGATACGGCTACAACGCGGACTCCGGCGAGGAGCGCTACGACCGCTCGATGCGCGAGGTGCCGGAGGGCAAGCGCGAGGTGGTCGTCACGAACGGCAAGTTCAGCTTCGACGTCACGCCCGGCGAGTCGCAGGCGGGCTTCACGGTCCGCGCCAAGGCGGGCAAGGCGAAGACCGAGCTCTTGCTCGAAGGCGAGTACCCGTACGAGTACGACGAGTGGGACGAGGGCGGGGGCCGCACCGTCGATCAGACGCCGCGCCCCGCGCGCCCGACGCAGCTCGCGATCGATCTGCCGAAGGAGATCGAGGTCGGCAAGCCGATCACCGTCAAGGTGAAGACGCCGTACAAGGGCAAGCTCTTGTGGACCGTCGAGACGAACCAGCTCGTCAAGGCGGAGTGGAAGGACGCGACTGGCGCCGAGTCGACGTGGACCTTCTCGGTCGCGGCGTTCGCGCCGAACATCTACGTCAGCGCCTTCCTCGTGAAGGATCCGCACCTCGAGTCGAAGGACGCGTTCATGCCGGACCGCGCGCTCGGCGTCGCTTCCGCGCGTGTCATCCCGACGCAGTTCACCCAGCCGGTCACGTTGACCGTGCCGAAGGAGATCCGCTCGTCGAGCCCGCTGACGGTCACGCTCGATCTCGGTGCCGCCGCCGCGAAGGACGGCCCCACGTTCGCGACGATCGCCGTGGTCGACGAGGGCATCCTGTCGCTGACCGGCTTCCAGACCCCGAACCCGCTCGCCCAGCTGTTCGCGAAGCGCGCGCTCGGTGTCGAGACCTACGAGACGATCGGCTGGACGATGCTGCACCAGGCCGCAGGCGCGTCGTCGCGCACCGGTGGTGGTGACGACTACGGTGAGGAGGGCGAGAACGGCGGCGAGCTCGACAACAGCCGCGTCCAGCCGGTGAAGCCGGTCGCGCTGTTCTCGGGCGTCGTGCCCGTGGCGGCGAACGGCAAGGTCACGATCCCCTTCGAGATCCCCACGTACCGCGGCCAGCTCCGCATCATGGCAATCACGTCGAGCGCGACCCGCGTCGGCCGCGCCGAGGCCAAGGTCACGGTGCGCGACCCGCTCGTCGTCTAGGTCACGTTCCCGCGCTTCGTCAGCCACAACGACGAGATGCAGATCCCGGTGTTCCTGACCAACGTCTCCGGCGGCCCGCTCGACGTCTCGCTGACGCTGACGAGCGAGCACCTGCCGGTCGCCGGCCTCGTGCAGCCGAAGGGCACGCCAGTGACGCCGATCATGTTCACGGGCAAGAGCACGGGCAGCGTCAAGCTGATGGACGGCCGCGCCGAGACGCTGGTGTTCGCGGCGAAGGCGATGATCCCGGTCGGCGGCGCGAAGCTGCGCGTGATCGCGACCGCGAAGGGCGCGGCGATCGGCACGCTCGAGGTCCGCGACGAGGTCGAGGTCCCGTTCCTGCCGGCCGGACCGAAGGAGCGCACCGTCCAGAAGCTCAAGGTCGATGCCGGCACACTGAACTTGTCGACGCTCGCCGCGCTCAAGGGCTGGGCACCGACGAGCGAGCACACGACGTTCTGGCTGACGACGAACCCGTATGGCGAGGCGTTCCAGCACCTGCAGTACCTCGTGCACTACCCGTACGGCTGCATCGAGCAGACGACGTCGACCGTGCGGCCGCTGCTCTATGTCGGCGCGCTCGCCGAGCAGGTCGATCCCAAGCTCGCGGCGCTCAAGATCGAGGACATGATCCTCGCCGGCATCAACCGCGTGCTCTCGATGGAGACGCCGTCCGGTGGCTTCGGCTACTGGCCGGGCTCGACCGAGCCGCTCGAGTGGGCGACCGCGTACGCGACCCACATGCTGCTCGATGCCAAGAAGGCGGGCTATGCCGTCCCGGACGATCGGCTCAAGGAGATCCTCGGCTGGATCGAGCAGCGCGTCACCCAGCACGAGCGCGGCGATCGGATCCAGCGCGACAAGTGGAACTATTACGACGAGCAGTCCGAGGCGTACCTCCACTACGTGCTCGCGGTTGCCGGCAAGGGCCGCAAGGCGCGCATCAGCAAGTTGATCGCGAAGATCCCGGCCACCGCGAAGGGCGAGCAGCTCGAGGACCTCTACATGCTGAAGGCGGCGCTCTACCTCGCCGGCGATCGTCGCCACGAGAAGGAGCTCAAGGCCGTCGATGTCTCGCCGATCTCGGCCGAGCGCATCAACAGCTGGAGCTTCTACTCGGACCGCCGCCGCCGCGGCCTGATGCTCAGCACGTTCTTCGATCTGTTTGGCAACGACCCGGCCGGCGAGCTGCTCGCGACCCGCGTCGCCGAGGGCCTCGCGGACAACCGCTCGGGCTACTACAACACCCAGGAGCTCGTGTGGGGCGTGACCGGCCTTGGCAAGTGGGTCAAGGCGTCGGCCGCGAAGGGCACGGCCGCCGGCACGCTGCGCGCCGATGGCGCCGTGATCGATCCGCGCAAGTCCAAGCAGGCGTCGTCGGACAAGACGTGGTCGCTGCTCCGCGCGAGCGAGTACAAGGCGCTCACGCTCGAGGTCCCCGCGTCCGCGCAGGGCCTGTGGCTCGTGATCAACAGCGAGGGCGTGCGCACCGGCAGCGACTACAAGGTCGGCGGCAACGGCATGACCATCTCGCGGACGTACCGCTCGATGGACGGCGAGATCATCGATCCTGCCGCGACCGATGCGATCAAGCTCGGTGACGTGCTGTTCGTCGAGGTCCAGCTCGAGAACACGAGCGGCGTGACGATCCAGAACATCGCGCTCGTCGATCGGCTGCCCGCCGGCTTCGAGATCGAGAATCCTCGGCTCGGCCGGACCCAGAAGATCGACTGGCTCGATCCGGTGCACATCTGGGCGCTGGACTTCATGAACATGCGCGACGACCGGCTGCAGGCCTTCGGCGCGCTCGGTCCGAAGACGTCGAAGAAGATCGTCTACACCGTTCGTGCCGTGACATCGGGCAAGTTCACCATCCCGCCGGTCGAGGCCGAGGCGATGTACGACCCGACGCTGTGGGCGCGCGCCAAGGGCGGCACGGCCCTCGTCGGCGGACCTTGGACCGGCAAGACGCTGTGACCGCATCGCGGTGTCGCCATCTCCGCGCGTGGCGCTGGGCGCGGCGGGCCGTGCTCGCGCTGACCGTGATCAACACGCTGTGGCTCGTGCTGTTCGCCGCCGCGTTCGCGGTGCCGCTGCCCGCGCACGGCGCGACGCCATCGGTGGTCGTCGAGTACCGCGACGGCCGGCCGGCGTATGTCTTCCTGTCTCCCGACGAGAAGTGGCGGCTGCCGGTCGCGCTCGAGCGCCTCGATCCGAAGTTCGTCGACGCGCTCGTCGCGCTCGAGGACAAGCGGTTCTGGTCGCACGACGGCGTCGATTCGCTCGCGATCGCGCGCGCGGCGTGGACCGATGTCACGCGGATGCGGCGGGTCTCGGGCGGCTCGACGCTGACGATGCAGCTCGCCCGGCTGCTCGAGCCGCGTGCTCGCACCGTGCCGAACAAGCTGATCGACATGTTCCGGGCGACCCAGCTCGATCTGCGGCTGACCAAGCGCGAGATCCTCGCCGAGTACCTGCTGCGCACGCCGTACGGCGGCAACATCGAGGGCATCGAGTCCGCGGCGTGGTCGTACTTCGGCCACGGCCCTGCGCACCTGACGCCGCTCGAGATCGCGACGCTGCTCGCGGTGCCGCAGGGACCATCGCGCTACGCACCGAAGCCCGCGAACCTCGAGCGCCTGCGGATCCGCCGCGATGCGATCCTCGGCAAGCTGATCACCGCCGGCGTGTTCACCGGTACCGATGCCGAGGTCGCGCGCGGCGATGCCGCGACGACGCCACCGCCCGAGCGCCTGCGCCGGATGCCGCGCGAGGCCCCGCACGCAGCGATCGCGATCGCGCGTCGCCACAAGGGCCTGACCCGCATCCGCACGACGCTCGATGCCGGCACCCAGGCCCTCGTCGAGCGCGAGGTCCGCATGCGCGCGCCCGAGCTCCGTAACAAGGGCATCTTCGGCGGCGCGGTCGTCGTCGTCGATCACCGTACCCGCGAGGTCGTCGCGCTGGTCGGCAGCCTCGACTTTCACGACGCCGAGCACGGCGGCCAGATCGCGATGTTCGATCGCCCGCGCTCGCCGGGCTCGACGCTGAAGCCGTTCCTCTACGCACTCGCGATCGATCGCGGCCTCGCGCTGCCCGGCTACCTCGTCGCCGACGTGCCGACCCAGTACGGGACCTATCGCCCGAAGAACTTCGACGGCGACTGGTCTGGTCTCGTCACCGTGCAGGACGCGCTGTCGCGCTCGCTCAACATCCCGTTCGTCGATCTTCTTCAGCAATTCGGCGTCGAGCCGTTTCTTCACGAGCTCGGCCGGATGGGCATGGCGATGTCACGCGTCGAGCCCGGCAAGTACGGCCTCTCGATGATCATCGGCGGCATCGAGCTGACGCCGCTCGAGCTCGCGAGCGTGTACGCGACGCTCGCCAGCGACGGCATGCACCGCCCGCTGCGCCTCGTCGATACCGACCCGACCGGCACCGACGCGCCGATCTACGGCCCCGGCGCGGCGTGGCTGACCCGCCAGGCCCTCGCGATCAAGGACCGCCCGGACTTCCCGCGGCGTCGCCTCACCGGGCTGCCGTCGGACGTTCACTGGAAGACCGGCACGAGCTTCGGCTTCAAGGACGCGTGGGCGATCGGCTCGAACCCCGCGTACACCGCGGTCGTGTGGACGGGCAACGTCGACACCACGCCGAGCAGCGAGCTCGTCGGCTCCGAGGCGGCGGGCCCGCTGCTGTTCGACATCCTCGAGGCCGTCGCCGATCGCACGCGCCCCGCGCGCAACACGCCGCCCGCCGAGCTCGTCACCGTCGAGGTCTGCGCCTACTCCGGCCACATCGCGAGCGATGTCTGTGGCCAGCGCACGACGGCGCTCGCGCCCGTGCATGCGGTGCCGACGGCGCCCGATCCGTACCACCAGGCCTACGACGTCGATCGCGAGACCGGTCGCGCGGTATTGCCGTCGTGCCGCGTGCCCGGCCGCACCTACGATCGCAAGACCTTCATCGTGCTGCCGAGCGCGATCACCGCGTGGCTCGCCGAGCGCAACCGCGCCGTCCCCGAAGGCCCGGTGTTCGCCGACGGCTGCGCGCCCGACACCGTCGCCGGGCTGGCGCCCATCATGGTCACGCCCGTCGAGGGCCAGGTTGTCACCCTGATCCCCGGCGTCCCCGCGAAGAACCAGCTCGTCCCGCTCGCCGCCTCGACGCGCGCCGGCACCGTCTCGTGGTTCGTCGACGGCGAGCTCCTCGCGACTGGCCCCGCGAGCGCGCGCCACTACTGGCTGCCGAGCCCCGGCAAGCACGAGCTCGTCGTCGCCGACGACGCCGGCCGCAAGGCGCGTCGCTCGATCACCGTGCAAGCCGGGACGCCGATCCGCGGACGGTGAACCTGCTCAGCAGGGACACAGACACGCGGCGGGGCTCGTCGTGGTCACGTTCGCAAGTGCTGGCGTTGCCACTTAAGTTTCGAGTACTCGGCCGACGTTGACGCGATCACGTCCGGCGTCCTTCGCCTCGTAGAGCAGGATATCGGCACGTGCGATCGCCTCGTCGAGAGACTCGTTGGGGGTCGCCACGACCGCACCCGCGGAGAACGTGACCGAGAACTTCGCGCCGCCTTTGCCGACGAACTCCAGCACCCGCACGTCGGCCAACACCTTCTCGAGCGCGTGGCCGGCCCCGATCCTGTCGGTGTTCGGTAGCAGGACGACGAGCTCCTCACCACCCCATCGGCCGACAGCATCCGAGCGCCGCAAGCTTCCCGTGACTGCCGCGGCGGTCCGCCTGAGGACGTCGTCACCGCTCGCATGCCCGTGCGTGTCGTTGATGGACTTGAAGCGGTCCAGATCGATCAGCGCGACCGCGAACGGACGCTGCGCCCGGGCCGACGTGGCGCGCTCGCGCGAATAGATCTGGGTGATCGCTGCGCGGTTCGCGAGCCCGGTGAGCGAGTCGCGCATCGCCACTCGCTGGAGCTCGCGGACATCTTGAAAACCTGCAACCGCGTAGAGCAACAGGCCCTTCGCGTCATACACGGGCGCGCCGACGACGTGGAGCGGTACGACCTCGTCGCCGCGATGGATCTCGATGTCGGTGCATTCGGTGACCTCGCCCGCGAGCGCTCGGACGACGGGAAGACGATCGGCGGGATACAAGCGCTCGGTGCCGGCCTCGTATGCCCCGTAGGTCTCGGCAAGCTGGCCAGGCGACGCCTTCACGACGCCGCGACCGAGTAGCTTCTGCGCGTGCTGGTTCGCGTAGTACGGGTCGCCTTTCGCGGTCAGCACGAAGATCCCGACAGGCACCTGTTCGAGCAATTGAAAGGTCGCGTGCTCCTGCTCGGCCTTCTGACGTGCCAGCAACGCACGCGTCGCGCGCGCGTATCCATAGAAAAGCGCGGTGAGGAGCAGGGCAACGCCGACGAGAAGCACCGCGAGCAGCATCGATGTGCGCCGCCAGGCCGCTGCTGCTTGGTCGCGTGCCGTGGAGAATGCAGCACGCTCGACGGAGACCAGCTGGCCGACTCGCTTCGCGAGTTGGTCCTGGACTGGCCGAGCTTCGTTCTCCCAGATCTTGCGCGCCTCGTCCGGCGCGCTCGAGTATCGGGTGATCGCGCGGTCGCTCGTCGCATCGAGTCGGCCGACGAGCGCGCGGATGTTCGCGAGACTGTGCGCGTCGCTCTGGCCCTGCAGCGCGTCGAGGCGTCGCGCGAGCTCGGCCTTGGCAGCGACGCGGTGTTCGAGGAACAACGGGTCACCGGACAGCAGAAAGCCGCGCGCGCTCGCCGAGCGTGCGAACAATGCGATCTCGACACCGTCCGCATCGATCACGCGTTCCGCGTGCGCGTAGCTGACGTTGCGACTTGCGGCACGCAGCTCACCGATGAGCCAGAACGTGACGAGGCCGGTGCATGCAAGGACAGCAACGACAACCAACAGCAGGGTGCGTTGCCAGCGCTGAAGATCTTGTGCCGTCCCCACTTCGTGCTCGATCCAGCTTAATCCTTGGAGCCGGCTTGCGGAATTCTCGACGAAGTTAGATCTGCGGCCGCGACCGGCCAGAACGCTCCTGATACACCCTCGTGCGCGACGCTCCAGTAGGGGCAGACACAACTTGCACAACTTGCTCGCCGCGCAGATGCCGCCGACTCGGTGACCACGATCATTCGATAATTCAGTGCGACGTTAGCCGTGCCCACTGGGCGGCAAGCACACGGGTCGCCGCGAGGCGCTCGCCCGCCGTGGGATAGCGGCGCTGAAACCACGCGACGAGCGCCGCGAAGTCCTCGCGCTCGTGCTCGGTCCACGGCGCCTCGACGCGCGCGGCAAACTCCTCGGCCGACAGCGCGCGACTCTCCCACGCTGCGAGCTCGGCGTGCTGCTGTGGGGTGAGGACAGGGAGCGTCATGACGAGAGTGTTTTCAGCTGCTGCAACCAGCGTATGTCATCCGCGTCACGCGGACGAGCGCCGAATTTCTTGGTCAGGATCAGGTCGTCGATCGAAGGAATCGCGACCTCCACGCCAGGAGCTATCGGCAGTAGCACGCGGCGCGACCACACGTCGTCGAACGCCACCATCACACCGTCGATGGTCGAGACGGCCCGTGCGACGAGGACGTCGACGCGCTCGTCACCCTCGACGATGTAGCGACCGTGACTCCGCGCTTCGTCCGGCGTGCGGGTCGGAAGCAGCCCGAGCGGCTGCAAGGCATCGTTGAAGCGTCCGGCCTCGTCGGCCGGGATCCAGAAGTCGTAATCGCGGGTCATGACCGGAAGGCCCAGCGCGATCAGGGCTCGACGGCCGATCAGGAGCGCGCGTACACCGCTGTCGGCGATCGCACGAAAGAACGCGACCTCATCAAACGCGCTCGCCTGCACCGTCGCAGTATACGTCGTGGTCGGGGTTGCGGTCGGCGACCGTCGAGCGAACGCCAGCGAGTTTGCAGCCGACCGCTCGATCGGCGCGCCAATGCCATGTAGCGTCGGACGCTGTGAGCTTACTCGACGTCGCGATCATCCTGGCTTTCATCGCGTATGCCGTGATCTCGGGCCTTCGCTCTCGCGAGGTCGCGGGCAAGAACCTCGAGGAGTACTTCCTGGCCGGCCGCACGCTGCCGGGCTGGAAGGCGGGCTGCAGCATGGCCGCCACGCAGTTCGCAGCGGATACGCCGCTCATGGTCACCGGTTTGATCGCGACCGCCGGTGTGTTCTCGCTGTGGCGGATGTGGATCTACGCGATCGCGTTCCTCGTCCTCGGCTTCATCCTCGCGCCGAGCTGGCGCCGCGCCAGCGTGATCACCGATGCCGAGCTCACCGAGCTGCGCTACGGCGGCAAGGCGGCGGCCGTCCTGCGCGGCGTCAAGGCGGTCTACTTCGGCACGATCTTCAACTGCGCCGTGCTGTCGTTCGTGCTGCTCGCGGCGACCCGGATCGCCGAGCCGTTCATGACGTGGGACCAGTGGGGGTGGTTTCCCGACGTGATCCACGGCGCGTTCGTGTCGTTCGCGGAGTGGATGGGCACGCCGATCACGCTGGTCGGCGACGATCCGGCGACGTGGCCCGCCGACGTGTGGATCCGCTCGGCCAACAACATCCTGTCGATCCTCTCGATCCTGCTCGTCACGACGTTCTACTCGACGACGGGCGGCCTGCGCTCGGTCGTCGACACCGATGTCGTCCAGCTCGGCATCATGCTGGTCGGTACCTTCCTGTTCATGTGGTTCGTCGTCGACAAGGTCGGCGGTCTGGGCGAGGTCCCCGACCAGATCCGGGCACGGTTCGCGGATGGTGGCCCTGGCGGCATCAAGCCCGACGAGATCCTCGCGATCACACCGGGGATGGCGAAGGACGTCGGCCTCGCGGTGCTCGCGGTGTTCGCGATCCAGTGGCTGGCGCAGATGAACGCGGATGGCACCGGTTACCTCGCGCAGCGATCGATGGCGTGTCGATCCGAACGCGATGCTCAGCAGGCCTCGGTGTGGTTTGTCGTGATCCAGATCCTGGTGCGCAGCCTGATGTGGGTCCCGCTCGGGCTCGGCCTGCTGCTGATGTTCCCGCCTGATCTGAGTCTCAGCCTCGAGCACGCCCGCGCCGATCGCGAGTTCACGTACGTCCGCGCGATGGCCGAGCTACCCGTCGGGCTCAAGGGACTCCTCGTCACCGCGATGCTCGCCGCGCTGGCGTCCACCGTCGACACCCACCTCAACTGGGGCTCGTCATACTGGACGAACGATATCTACAAGCGCTTCATCTGCCAGAGCTGGCGCAAGAAGGAGCCGAGCGACCGCAGCCTGGTGTGGGTCGCGCGTGGCGCGAACTTCTTGATCCTCGGGATCTCTCTCGTCGTGATGACTCAGCTCGGGTCGATCGCGTCGGCTTGGAAGACCAGCCTGCTGCTCGGTGCCGGCATGGGCGGCGTGCTGCTCTTGCGGTGGCTGTGGTGGCGGCTGACCGCGTGGGGCGAGCTCTCCGCGATCATCGCGTCGGCAGTGCTCGCGCCGATCCTGCTCGCGACGATCGACGCCGATACGTCGGAGGGCGAGGCGATCCGGTTGCTGGTGATGTTCGCGGTCTCGACCGCGACCGGCATCGTCGTGTCGCTGACCGCGCGCAAAGAGTCGATGGAGCACCTGGTCGTGTTCTACAAGCGGGCACGGCCGCCCGGCGCATGGGGACCTGTCGCGCTGGCAGCCGGCGCCGATCCTGCGGCGGATCTACGCCGGCTCTGGCTCGGCGCGGGCACCGTCGTGGTCGCGGCGATCTCGCTGTTCTCGATCCTGACGGCCGCGGCGGCACTGCTCGCGGACAGTCCACCGCCGAGCTGGTTGCCGCGCACGGTCTGGCTGATCGCGCTGATCGTCCTTGGCGTCGGGTTGATCCCGGTGTGGCGACGGTTGGCTGCCCGGCTCAATGTCAGCTCCGTCGTGAAGTGATCGTCAGCGCCTGGACGGCCTCGCTCCGTACGGTCAATGGGCCCGTGATCCTCGGTCTGTCCTGTGCGTCCCGCTGGTCGTCATTGCCTTGACCTACGTAGCGTCGGGGCTCTACGAAGTGTCCAAGCGCGACGGCTGCTGCTACCACTTGTTCGCATGATTGCAGTCGGTGACGTTTTCGCCTTCACCGCGGCACGCAAATGGGTGCCCTGTCAGGTCATCGGTACGATCAAGAATTACTGGCAGGTCATCGTGTTCGACGCGCTTTCGACCAAGCGACCGTCCGCGAAGATCGTCGATGGCGCGCCCATCTACGTGTTGCGGCACACCCGACCGAAGAACGAACCACTCTACCTTGCTTGCCCGGGTGACCCGCCGCCGTCATTCAAGCGCCTCGGCCGCCGCCCCGTCGCGCTCGCCTTTGCGTTGCCGAAAACGTTTCGGACGTCGCCGCGCGCCGACGAGGATCATCTACCCAACTGGGCGAACTGGACCTACGCGCCGGCCCAGGTCAAGGATGATCTCGCGCAGCAACCTCCGCCGTTTCGCTCGAAGCTGTTCCCGGGCTGGAAGGCTGTCGACCCCCGCGCCCTCCGGGCGATCGATGCCGCCGTGACACGCTTCGCCTCGATCAAGCCTGCGACCGAGGCTGGATTGCGCAAGACGGTCGTCGCGACCAACCGACACGAGCGCGAGATCGACACGATTAGCCGCGAGGAGCTGTTCGAGAAGCTCGTCGCTGTCGCGAAGCGTAATGGACTCGATCCCGACGATGCCGCAGCCGTGATCGAGGCGCATCGCGACTGGTAGCCTCCCAAATGGTACAGACCGAAGCCGCAGAGTACCATCGCGCGATGCTCGCCGGTCCTGCTCGCGTGGTCGCGCTGCTCGTCGTCGTCGTGCCTGCCTGCTCGTCCCCGAGTATACCGGCGAAGCCAGTTGCACCGGCGAGCGGCGAGACCCTCGCGTTCGCGATCCACGAGGGCGCGATCAGCAATCACTTCTTCCGGCGTGGGCCGATCGCGGCGCACGTCCTCGTGAGCTCGGGCCTCGATCCGCGGCTGATCGTCGCGTTCCCGGCCGGCAACACCGGCATCGGGGTGTGGTTCGACAAGGTCGGCGTGCCGGTGCAATTCGCCGTCGACGGGGAGCTCGCCGGCGTCGAGCGCGCGGATCGGATGCGCGGCGTTGCGGCGCTGCTTACCGCGAACACCGCTCGGCTCGCGGTGCGCGGCGCCGTGCTCGGCAGCATCCGGACGATCCGCGACTTCGCGCATCACGGGACCGCGCCGCCCGAGACCGCGCACCAGACGCAGCCCGGCACCCCGCTCGTCCTGCGGCGCGTGACGGCCGATGGCAAGCATCACGTCGAGCTGATCCTCGAGCCCCGCGACGGCACCACCGCGACCGTCGAGGGTGATCGCGTCGTGCTCACCGCGCCCAAGGGCGGCACGATCCGCGTCCACGCCACCGCGCTCGCCAACAACAACCCGCTGACGCCGATCCCGATGGGCAAGCTCGTAACCGGCGCCGCCGCATCGAGCGAGCAGGATCTCCGCGCGCTCGCGTTTCTCAGCTACCAGGAGAAGCTGCTCGCCGGTTCGTGGCGCTTCCTGACGTACTTCGGCCGCGACACGCTGCTGTCGGTCCGGCTGCTGCTGCCGGTGCTGCAGCCCGACGTCACCGAGGCCGCGCTCGGCTCGGTGCTCGAGCGGCTCGCGGCCGACGGCGACGTCGCTCACGAGGAAGACATCGGCGACTTTGCGACGCTGCGCCACCTCGCGGAGAAGTCGCGCCATGCTGACGTGACCGCGCCGATCTACGACTATAAAATGGTCGACGACGACTTCCTGCTCGGTCCGGTGCTGGTCTCGTACTTCCTCGACACCGAGACCGGCCGCTCGCGCGCGCAGCAGTTCCTCGACCGCAAGACGACGGCAGGTCTCAGCTACGTCGCCGCGCTCGAGCGCAACCTCGACCTCGTGATCAAGCGAGCGACGCCGTTCGCGGACAAGCCGGGTCCGACGACGCTCGTCGCGCTGATGCCGGGCCTCCCGGTCGGCGAGTGGCGCGACTCCGAGATCGGCCTGGGCCATGGCCGCTACGCGTTCAACGTCAACGTGGCCCTCGTCCCTGCCGCGCTCGAGGCTGCGGCTCGCCTCTACGAGAGCCCGCTGCTCGGCGCCAAGGCGAGTGCGGCCGCGAATGCGCGCCGGCTCGCGAAGGCCTGGCAGGGCGCGGAAGCGCTGTTTCGCGTCGAGCTCTCCGAGGCGGTCGCGACCACGCGGCTCACCCAGTACGCCGCATCGCAGGACCTCGACGCCGGTGAAGCGCTCGCGTCGATCAAGAATCAGGGCCCGCTCGTGTTCCACGCGCTGTCGCTCGACGCGGTAGGCAAGCCGATCCCGGTGATGCACACCGACGACGGTTTCGTGATGCTGTTCACGTCGCCATCGCCCGAATATCTCGCACAGGTCGCCGGCCGACTGACGCGTGCGTTCCCCGCCGGCCTGCGCACGCCCGTCGGGATGGTCGTCGCGAACCCGGCGTTCGTGGCGGAGCAGCCGGTGCGCGATCTGTTCACGCGCGGCCACTACCACGGCGCCGTCGTGTGGTCGTGGCAACAGGCGATGCTCGCCGCAGGTCTCGCCCGTCAGCTCGCGCGCACGGACCTCCCGCCGGCGACGTTGACCACGCTCGCGCAGGCCGAGCAGGCGTTATGGACCGTGATCGACGCGACCGCGGAGCAGCGCACCGGCGAGCTCTGGACGTGGGACGTCAAGGATCGGCGCATCGTGCTCGCGCCGTTCGGGCAGGGCGCCGGGCACACCGACGAATCGAACGCCGTGCAGCTGTGGAGCACCGTCTACCTCGGCGTGCAGCGGCCCGCGCCGCGTGCTCCCAGCGGTGCCCGATGATGCGCTCACTTGTGGCCTCCGCGGTCGCTCGGCCAGACGGCCTCGCTCTCCTTCGGTCAATGCCGGCCGTCCTTGGCGTGCTCGCGCTGTCCGGAGCGTGCAAGGCAGATCTGCCGACGATCACCGACGCCAATCAAGGGCTCGATGCCGCGTGCAGCGGGCCGTTCGCGGATCTGCTCGTCGACGTGTTCCCGACCTCGCTCGCCAACGGTGATGCGGTGCTCGGCGCTCCGGATGGGATGGCCGTGACGCTGATGGCGAACCACATCGTCACCGTCGGCTTCATCGGGCTCGGCGGCGTGACCGATGCGTCGGGCACCGATCTCAAGATCCACGCGACCGTCGCGAGTGGCGCCTCCGCGATCGTCCACGTCGCGGCCTCGGAGATGGAGTTTCGCTACGCCGGGGATCTGACCCCGATGATCAACGAGGTCGACGTCGCGGTGTCGGACTTCACCTCCGCCATCTACGTTCGGGTCATCAACGTGACCGGCACGATCACGGTCGATTCGATCGAAGCGACACACGACGCCTGCCGTTGATCTTCACGACGGTGCTGCCTCGTTTTGTGGGCAGCGAGGATTCGAAGCCCAGGCCAGAACCTATGCCGGGGACTGGCGACCCTAGTAGCCAGTGCGACAGGGGCCTAACCTGTGCCCTGGACAGCGGAAGTGGGGGCCAGCGTACCGAACACGACCACCCGATCTTGGTTCGGTTCTTGAAGCCTGGGACATCATGCGCAAGCTCAACCGACTGATCGCCCTCACGACGACCGCGGTCCTGGCTTCCTGCACGGGCTCACTGGACGGCGACGACGCCCCGGTGCCGACCCTGCTGGCGCTGTCCTCGAACCAGATCACCATCGGTCAGGGCCTCGACTTCATCGGTGGCAACTTCATCAACAACACGAAGTCGGGCCACTCGGAGGTTCGGTTCAAGGGCGAGTTCAAGTCGACCGCCGGCAAGACCTACGCGGTCGACCAGCGCATCAAGACCCGGTGGGCCGATGGCAACCGCGTCGTGTGGCCGTTCGTCGGTCCGTACTCGAACCCGTTCACGGGCAAGGATGGCGACCAGCTCGGTGAGTTCACCGGTACGGTCACCGCCATCAACGTCACCAACATCGACGGTGACCGCGACGAGGCCGAGTCGCTCCCGATGCCGGCCACCCTCAAGTTCGGCCCGAGCATCGTCGTTCGCGACTTCCAGCCGCTCGACGCCGCGTGCGACGAGCCCGCGAAGCGCGTCCTCGGTGGTTTCGCCTACAAGATCTCGGTCGAGGCGCTCGGCTTCACGCCGGTCAACTTCTCCTACATCATCGCGGGCGAGAGCCGTAACCAGCCGCCGCGCGTCTACCGCACGCTCGCCAAGGGCTCGACCGACAGCTTCGGCGCTGACCGCGAGTTCTACTTCGCCCCGGTTCCCGATGGCGAGTCGTTCTACCTCGCAGGCTTCGGCGTCCGCGCGATGGGCACCGACGGCATCGAGCGCACGATGCACCTCGTGGTCGGCGTCCACCGCCCCATCGAGTACATCGACAGCGGCGAGGTCGAGATCGCGCAGATCGAGCCGGCCAAGCCGGACTCCGGTTGCCTCTCGGGCGGCGACACCAACGGCAGCACGGTGTCCTACACCGAGACCGTCACCGAGACCCGCACGCGCACGCTCGGCATCAACTGGGACGAGTCGTGGCTCGACTCGGTCTCGAACATGACCGGTGGCTCGACGACCCGCACCAACAGCGTCAACTGGAACACCACGCACACCGAGATGGAGGGTTGGGGCTTTGGTTGGGATGCAGGGGCATCGGTCACCGCTGGTGGCAAGGCAGCCCTCTTCGGCCTGGCCGAGGCGAGCCTCAGCTCCACCGTCACGGGCGGCATCCGCAACGACCACACCTGGGGTTACAGCGACAGCCGCTCGGTCGGTGGTGACTTCAGCGAGTCCGACACCGAGTCGTGGGCGACCACGTCGACTCAGTCACACAACGTCACGAAGGGTGGCTCGGACTTCTGGGCCGTGTCGTCTGCCGAGGCCAAGTCCCTCATGTTCACCGGCCTGATCCTTCCCCGCCGCTTCGGTGTCTTCTATCGCCAGGTGACGCGGACCGCAATTGCCGGCAAGATCGTCGCGTACAACCTCTGCGGCAATGCCGAGGTCGTGGGCGAGGCTCAGTTCTTCGACTACCTGTGGTCGCTCGAGCTGGCCCAGGGCGAGACCTGCTCGCCGTTTCCGAAGTCCTCGCTGCCCGAAGCCGAGTGCTTGATCGCGCCTTGTGGTGCACCATAGTCGCGATGCTCAAGGTTCGAACCATCGGCTGCGCGGTCACCGCGATCGCCGCATTCGCGTGGGGGTGCTCGGCGGAACGTCCGGGCGAGAACAAGCCAGACGACGCGGGCACGGGAACC
Source organism: Deltaproteobacteria bacterium (assembly GCA_013812655.1). Classification (GTDB taxonomy): domain Bacteria; phylum Myxococcota_A; class Polyangia; order Haliangiales; family Haliangiaceae; genus JABFXX01. Next base: position 16,641 of record JACCTC010000454.1, read on the forward strand.
ACGACGCTCGACCCGCCTGCGATCGTCGAGACCCCGCTCACCACGCCACGCGGCACGGTCGCGGTCCGCGGTACGACCGATGGCGCGCGCGTCGTCGTCAAGGGTGGGCCCGGCGATCCAGTCGTCGCGCCGGTGTTGCCGACCGGAGGCTTCTGCATCGATGCCCCGCTCGAGGCCACGGGCCCGACGTCGTTCACGGTCTACGCCCTGAAGAACGGACTGGTCTCGCCTTCGACCGAGATCACGGTGACCAAGGATTCCGCCGCGCCGATTCCGTCCATGCCGCAGTGCCTGGGCATGGAGCAGCCGGTCTGTGTCGCCGAGGACACCGCGAGCAACAACTGCACGAACGACAAGGACGACAACTGCAACGGCTACACGGACGAGTGCGAGCCGACGTGTAACGGCTGCGTCGACGACGGCTTCGGTCCGAACTGGGTGCCGTTCTTCGTCCCGATGATCGCCGATGGCACCTACCCGCTGCAGATCTGCCCATGCCGCGACGACTGGTTCGCGTTCAACCTCGTGCAAGGCCGGTCGCTCCGCGTCAGGGTGACGTTCACCTCGACGGCGCTCGACCTCGACATCAAGCTGCAGACGCCTGCGGCGGCCGAGAGCAACTCCACGGTGTCGGTCGCGCGCTCGGCGACGACCACCGGGATCGAGGAGTTCACCTACGTCGCGGCCGCGACTGGCACGTACTACCTGAAGATCTATTCGTTCAGGGACGGCGGTACCGGCAAGTACACGCTCACGATCTTTCCGTAGCGACTGGCCGTAGCGACTGGCCGTAGCGACTGGCGACTGGCCGTAGCGACTGGCCGTAGCGACTACTCGCCGCCGCGCTTGTTGCCCTTCTTGACCGACTTCGAGAAGAAGCCGCCGGTATAGGCATCGAGGAGGCCCGTGAGCTCCTCGAGCCGGAGCTCGGCGTTGACCCGGGCCCCGACCGTGCTCGGTGGGCTCAGCAGCTGCTCGATCTGGAGCCGCCGGCGCACGTAGTAGAGGGTCGTGACCTCGCGCTGGATGCCGTCCTGGATGCCGATCAGCGACATCACGTCGAGCTCCTCGGCGTTGAACACGAGCTTGTCGAGGTTCCACGTGAGGTTCGCGGACAGGCCGAAGTAGACGCCGTTCTGGTCCTCGAACCGCGCGACCCCGACCGGGCGATAGATGATGTCGTCGATCGCGAGCGCCGAGCTCTGCCGTGAGGTCGCACCGCCGATGCTCAACCCGGGCATCAGCGCCTTGCGCCGCGCCTTGGAGCGTAGCGAGCTGATCGTGTCGGGACTGACGTTGTAGTACTCGATGGCCGCGACCTGGACCTGCCGGATCGAGGGCTCGCTCTCGAAGCGCGCCATGATCTTGTCGACCTCGTCATCCGCGCGCGCCGCAGGGGATGCGAGCAACATGCAGGTGGCGAGTAGCAGCGGGACTCGTGACTTCATTCGGTTCTCCTCGGTTTCTTCTTCTGCCAGCGGGTCAGGTACCCGCCAGACGCCAGATCGACGATGGCTTCGAGCTGCTCGACGCGTAGCCGGTAGATGACCTCGGTCTTGACGTCGAGCGGCGTCATCGCGAGGACCGCCCGCAGACGGACGAGCTCGCCGTAGCTGCGATGGATGGTGGTCATCATTCGCAGCCGCAGCTCGTCGTTGAGGACCGCCACCCGCTGGCGCAGCATCGGCACCGAGTTCGGCGAGTACACGAAATCGGGCAGGCTCCACGACGCCCACGCCATGACCCGCCACTCCTTGGCATCGAGGACCTGAAAATAGCGACTCGCCGTGAACTGCTGGTCGTCCTGGATGCCGCCTGCGGACCACCGCTGGTAGGTCGCGGTCACGTCGAGCTTGCGCGGCATGATGCGCCACGCCAGGGGCCGACTGAGCCTGTCGGCGTAGGCCCGCATCTCGAGGCCGTGATGGCCGAGCGCCGCGAGGATGACCTCGCCGACCGGCGGACCCGGCGGTCCGAGATCACGCGCGTGCGGCCGCGCCGGCGCCACCTTGGTCGTCGCCACGCGCTCGAGGTAGTGCAGCGCCGTCGACCATCCAATCCACAGCTGATCGGGATCCTTGGAGTCGAGAGCGAACGCCTCCGAGAGCCCGTTGCCGTGACCGGTGAAGAGCTGGCGCCAGGTCTGCCCACCGTCCCAGCTCTCCATGATCGCGCTCTCTGGACCGGCGGCGCCGTAGTTGATCGTGAACAGCTCGAGCCGCGTCCGCGCGTAGAGGTGACCGCGGTGCTTGGAACATGCGCTGAACTGGAGGACCGTGAGGATGCTCTGGACACCTTCGAGCGGGGTCCAGGTGACGACTGGATCGCGCAGGTTGCGGGTGACGAATGCGCCGCGCGCCGTCGCGATGTAGCCGGTCGCCATGTCGAACGGATCGATGACCATGCTCCGGACGTCGGCCTCCGCAGGAAAGCTCGAGTCGTAGATCGGGCCGAAGCTCAGCCCGCCGTTGATCGACCGAAGCACGTTGGTGTTGGTCGCGATGTAGATGAAGCGCGGGTCGGTGGTGTCGAACGCGATGTCGTTGACGATGCCGCCGACGGTCGTCAGCTTGCTCCAGGTATCGCCCTGGTCCGTCGAGGCGTAAGCGCCGCCCGTGGTTCCGAGCATCATCAGCTTCGGCTCGCCCGGGCGGATCGCGATGCGTTGCGCGATGCGCTCGCCCGACGTCAGTCCCGCGAAGCTGCGCGACCACGAATCGCCGCCGTCCGAGGATTTGTAGAGCCCGTTGAAGGTGGCCGCGAAGATCCGGCGGCGGTCGCTCGGATCGACGGCGAGGTTGAGGATCGCGGTGCCGCGCAACGAGCGATCGAGGAGGAACTTCACGCGGTTCAGCGTCGGCACCGGGCGACCGCGCGAGGCGGTGTAGACCGAGAGCCGCGGCGAGCGGTCGGACAGGCCGACGCCGAGCGAGCCGCCGCCACCACCGGCGCTGATCGCGCTCTCGCCGGCGAGCACGTCGCGTGGGGCCGCGGGCGGAAGCAGGCGGCTCAGCTGCGACGGAACCCGGTCGATATCGATCGGATAGCCGCTCTCGCCGATCAGGTCGAGGTTGCTGCGGCCACCACCGCCACCGCGCACCGAACCGAAGAAGATCGTGCTGCCCGGCGTCGACCACAGCAGGCCCTGCTCGGGGATGATCGTCGACTCGGTCCACGTGCGGCCGCGATCGTCCGTCTTGTAGAACCGGCCCTGGTAGGTCCCGACATACGCGACGCGCGAATCGAAAGGGTCGGTCGCGATCGTGCTGAACGCGTCGTCTCGCATCGTGAACGTGAGGTCGGCGATCTCGACGCGCTCGAAGCCGGCGGGAATTGCGGCCGGCTCGACGGGCGTTTGCGCGTGCGCGAGCGGTGCGGCAGCGACGACGCCGACCGCGAAGACCGCGCGTGCGAGCGTGCCGTGGCCCATCGCCGGGAGCTTAGCGACGCGGTGATCAGCCGGGCAACTTTCCATGGCCGGCTCGCCGGTCAGGTCCCGCTGGCTTCCGCAGCGCGGTGCTTGGCCGCGTCCAGTCTGGCAGCCGCTGTCGCGCTGACTACTTATGCATCTGCACGGACGACGTCACCATGTCGTGATCCGACGCGGTCGCGGTGACGTTGACAGCCGGACCGTCGAGCGGCGCGCGGTTCGTCGAATAGAACACGTAGTCGATCTTCTTGGCGGCAGAGTCATCGGGGTGCGCGGTCACCTGGCCATCGCGGTTGCCGCCGTTGCGGTTGTACTCGGTGAAGTCACCGGTGCCGCCGAGCGCGCCGTCGTAGAGTTTGTCGAGTGGCTCGGAGCTCGGCTGGCCATTGAGGTCCCCCGCGATGATACCGAAATGGTTCTTCGCGCCGCCGAACCACTGATCGCGCGCGAGCTGCTTGATGTACGTCGTCTGCTGCAGGCGCAGCGTCTTGCCGTCGTAGTCGATGTTGGTCGCGGGGTCGCGCCAGTCGCCCGCGATGAGATGTGCCGAGCAGAAGTGCACCGGGACTCTTGCGCGGTCGAAGTTGACGCACACCATGGCGCCGGGCGCGGTCGCCGGCCTCGCCATCGCCTCGTGCGCGAACGTCGAGGCCCCTGTGCCGCCGGTCCAGATCACGACCGCGTGCGGATAGTCATGCGTACCATCCGGCAGATCGCAGCCGCTGATCGCGCGCTTCTTGCCGCGTACCGCGCCGATCGACCACTGGCTGCCGTAGTTGGCCTGGAGCCACGCGACCTCGGCCGGGCAGACCTCCTGGAGCGCGATGCCGTGAGCGCCGCTATTTTGGGCGTGCGCGATCACGCGCTGGAGGACGTCGGGCTTCTTCTCGATGTTGTGCTGGACGATCTTGATCATCGCCGTGGTCTTGCCAGCGAGCGCGAGGTCATGGTCTCCGATGTCGTCTTCCTCGCCCACCACGCAGCCCCCGAAGACGCTCGCGACCATCAACACCGTCATCGAGGAGGTGTGCATGGTCTCTCCCATGTGCAGCTGGCGTACCGTTGCCTACACGGTTGGCATGCGAGGGAGGTCGAGTACTTGCGCCATCGGGTATGTAGACTGCGCACCGTTGTCTGCAGAACCGCAGGCAGAACTGGGAGCTCCCTGACCGGTGCCGCAGCGGGTGGGCCGCGAGGGAACAGGGAAAACTTGGGCCGCTGAATGGCTCCAATGTAGGATAAGGTGGTCCTGGGAGCCTCGGGACCAACCCATGTCAAAAAACCGAAAGATCAAAGACACATCCGTCAGTTCCGCGGATCGGCGCCGAGAGGTGCTGGGGGTCGTCGGGCTCGGCGTCGGGCTGTTCTTGCTGGTCGCGATGATCTCGCTTCAGGCCGGGGCGCTCGTCATGGGGCCATTCGGCAAGGCGACCGCCGGCCTGTTCTATGGGCTCGCCGGGATCTGCGGATACGCGCTGATCGCGCTCGCGGTGGTCGCCGCGATCCGCACGCTGCTCGAACGCGAGCCGGTGATGCCGATCGTGGTGACGGTCGGCGTGATGATCGGCGTCGTCTCGCTCGCGACGCTCGTCCACCTCGTCGCGCCCGGCTACCGGATCGTCGGCCATGGCCCGGGTGGCGCGATCGGCGAGCACCTCGCGGAGGTCACGCGCGCGCTGATCAGCACTGCCGGCACCGCGCTGCTCGGCGCGGTCGGCCTCGTGGTCGCGGTCGTCGTCGCCACGCCGCTGCGGATGGGCGACGTGCTGCGCGCGAT
>JACCTC010000501.1 GCA_013812655.1 Deltaproteobacteria bacterium
CGTCGAGGCCGGCGTCCCGATCCGCCGGTGAACCGCGCTACGATGACGATCCAGGAGGGCGGGCATGGCGGGCATGGAGCGCACTTTATTGGTAGTCGACGACGACCGGCGGTGGCTGCGCGCGGCACAGCGAACGCTGCGCTCGACCGCGTTCACCGTGCTGGTCGCCGAAACCGCCGACGAGACTCGGCAGCTCGCGAGTCAGGCGCCGCAGCTCGCGATCGTCGACGTGTACTTCGCTGGCGAGCCTCTGGGCTTCGGGATGGTCCGCGAGTTGAGGACGCGCGTTCCCGGCATCAAGATCGCGCTCTGCAGTGCGATGCTGATGGACGCACCTGCCGTGTGCGCTGACGCGGACCTCGTCGTGACGAAGCCATTCTCGTTGCCGAAGCTGATCGCTCGCCTGGAGGCGCTGCCTGCGCGGCCGGTGACCCCGCTCGCGGACCTCCGGACGCTCAAGGACGCCGAGCGAGATCATGTCCGGCAAGTGCTCGCGCGGTGCGGCGGCAACGTCTCCGGGGCCGCGCGTGTCCTGGGCATGACGCGCACCGGACTCCAGCACAAGCTGAAGAAGCTGAAGCTCCGGTAGCCAACGCACGCACATTGTGGTGCCGAAAATATTGGCACTGCACAAGACGCGCGCATCCATCTAGCGTGGCCGTCCTTCGCCTCGCTCGGCGGAGCCACAGGCACGGAGCACTTCGCTCCGACGGCCGCTTTTGTGTGCAGGAGGGTCCGTGAAGTCACTCGCGTTTGCAATCTTGACCGTCGTCGCCGTGATCTTCGCGACCGTCGTCACCTCGCGCAGTGACGCGACGGTTTCGCCGCCGACGTACCCCGTCGGACCGGAACCGATCACCGGGAAGGCCGCCGTGCCACGACCCGGCTCGGAGACGCCGCAACGCGATCCGTTCTCCCCGTACGACCCCGGGCCACCGGAGGCGCTGTGGGGGTCCGAGCAGCTCGGCGCCGCCGAGAAGGCGGTCCTCGATCACGGTCGGGACGTGAGTGGCTGGAGCTCCGTTCACGATGGCTTTCGCAACGCGGTGCTGGAGCAACAGCCGGCGTTCGCAGCCGGCGCGGCCACGTCGCAGCTCGGCATCGATGACCTCGCGACGCTCGGCGTGCTGCCATGAGACACCTCGGGCTGCTGATCGCGCTCGCGGGCTGCAACGACCCCGGGCGCCCGACGGAGATCCACGAGCTCGGCACGCTCGAGTACGAGCTTCCCGCCGGCTGGCAGGCGCAGGAGCAGGTGTCCCACGGGCGACGCATCGTCGTCTGGTCACCGACCCACAACCCTCGCAAGGAGACGATCACGCTGGTGCGCAGCGAGCCGTTGCCGGCGTTGACCAAGGCCGGCGCGGCCGCGGTGAGCCAGCACCTCGCGGCCGCCCAACTCGCGCTCCGGGGGCGATTCATGCCCGCGACCACCTTCAAGACGAGCCACGGCCTCGCCGGTGCTCGCATGGAAGGCTCCTTCACACCTGCCGGCGTGACGCAGCCGTACGGCCGCGTCCATGCGGTCGTCGTCGACGGTGACTCGCTCGTGCACGTCCTCTACACCGCCCAGCAACCGGACGCGAGCCTCGAGACCTTCGACGGCGTGCTCGACACCCTGCAGCGGAAGGGGGCCTGAGATGTGGAAGTGGCTTGCACCGATCGCCTTCGCGCTCGTGGCCATCTCGACGCGCGCCGACGCGGCGGAGATCTGCGGCAATGGCTTGGATGACGACGCGAACGGCGCCACCGATGAGAGCTGTTATCCCACGCTCACGACGGGACAGTGCGAGAGCCCGCTGTCTTGTGAAGATACCGGCATGATCAGCCCGTCGTCGGGATCCACGCGCTACTCGTTGCCACCCGATATCGCGCCGAAGGTGCCCTTCGGCCCCGGCATCGGCATGCGGCGCTTCTACTTGTCGAAGTACGCGCCTGGCACGGGTGCCCCCGCGTATCGCAAGCCGATGGGCGAGCGGTGGGGCCATACCTACGCAACATGGCTCGATGACGTCTCGAACGGCGGGCCGAAGAAGATCGTCCTCCACACAACGCGCGGGCAGGACATCCTGATGAACAAGACCTCATCGGACGCGACCTGGGAGTACTTCACGCCGCAGCCCGGCTTCCACTTCAAGCACGTCCGGCGTCGCCTGGCCTCGCCGTTCGAGTACGAGCTCAAACAGCTGACCGGCGAGGTCATGGTCTACAACACCTCCGGCAGGCTCACCGAGATCTGGGACACCCTGGCCACGCCGAACAAGGTGCTCGTCGCCTACGACGGCAACGGCCAGGTCTCGACGGTGATCGATGCGTCGGGCAAGCGGCGGCTGCTGTTCGCGTACACGACCGGCATGCTGACCTCGCTGCAGTTCCAGCTCTACGTGTCGAGCGTCTGGACGACCTACCACACGACGACCTACGCCTATACGAGCGGACAGCTCACGTCGGTCACGATCGGAGGCCAGCTCGCGCAGAGCAACATCTACACCAGCAGCTACCTCACGCAGATCAACGACGGCGCGGGCAACGAGATCGTCAGCTTCGCGTACGACGCGGCGACCGCGGGCAAGACCGTGCGCGCCGACACCCCGCGCGGCATGGTCGGCTGGGAATACAACTCGTCGCGCACCAGCTGCTCGGGCAAGACCGTCCTCTACTTCAACCGCGGCAACACGACCAGCTGCAGCGTGGACTCGGACTGCGGCTCGGGCTTGCTGTGCGGCGGCAAGACCGGCACCGGCTCGACCGGCGTCTGCTTCCGCGGCGCGCGGTGCTTGACGGTGACGAGCCCGAGCGAGGACGTGGTGACGACCGTGACCGCGCTCGGCCCACCTGGCGAGACCTGCGACGGGACATGCCTCGACGTCGCGCAGTACATCTGGAACACCGGCACCAGTGTCCTCGATCTCAAGGCCGTGCAGGATCCGTCGGGCAACTACACCGCGCGGGCATTCAATACGAACGGCCTGCCGACCAAGATCACCTATGGGGATCGCGACTCGGACCCGAGCAACACGGGTGCGACGCGCGAGGTCTTCCTCTACTACGACACGAACTTTCCGGGTCGGCTCACCGAGGTCCGCAAGGCGAGCGAGCTGTGGAACGCCGGTGCGTGCACGGCCACGGACGCGACGTACTGCGCGAAGACGGTCTACACCTACAACTCCGATGGCAAGCTGACGTTGGTCACCAACACCGGCAACACGCTCCACGGAACCAACACGGTCGTCGGCTACTCGTCCTCGTCGTCGTATACGTACGACACCAAGGGTCGGCTCACTCGCGTCGATGGCCCGTCGCCCGAGTACGCGGTCACGCTCTTCGAGTACTGGACCTCGACGAGCCCGCTCGAAGACGGCTTCCTCCAGTACTACAAACGCCAGAAAGGTACGTCGAGCTACCTGACGCAGTCGTCACTCGCGTACGACTTTTGGGGCAACGCCACCGCGGTCAGTGACCCGGACGGCACACTGTCCTGCCAGACCTACGATGCCGCGCGCGGCTACTTGGCAGAGCAACGCGAGGCGATGGCGGGCCAGACCAGCTGCACCACGAACAGCGCTGACCTCGTGACCGGCTGGCTGCGAGACTCGGCCTTGCGCCTCACCAAGCTGACGCGCCCTGACGGCTCGTGCTTGCACTACGAGTACGACACCAAGGGCAGGCTCTCGAAGACCAAGCGACGGGACGACTGCAACGCCACGTCGAGTGGAGAGCGCGAGGAGTACACCTACAGCGCCGACAGCCTGCTCACCAAGATCGAACGGTTCGACGCCGCCGGCACCGTCACGCACCGGCGGGAGATGACCTACTTCGACAGCCGGCGGCTCGAGAAGCTCATCAACCCGGCGGATACCAGCAAGTGGACGGGGCTCATCTACGACAGCTTCGGGCTCGTCAGCGAGGTCAACGGCGGCGGGAACCTGAGCAAGACCACCTACACGCGTGACATCGAAGGTCGCGTCCAGACCGAGAGCCGCTACCGGACCTCGAGCGCCTACGACTCGTGGAGCCTGCTCTACGACTGGATCGGCAACCAGAAGCAGGTCACCGATGGCGACTCGAAGATCACGAAGTCAGTGCGCGACGATCGCGGCTTCACGGTCAGGCTCGAGAGCCCGGACCTCGGCGGGTACCCGACGCTCCGGCTGTACGACGATGCGAACCGGCTCTCCGCGTACAAGGAGAGGGTCGGCGGAACCGGCTCCCAGACCCACACTTACTACTACGACCAGGTCCGGCGTACCACCGCCGTCGACTACCAGGGCTACTGTACCGGGTCCGCGGCGTTGCCCGAGATCGAGTACACGTACGACGCGATGCCGAGCGGCGTCACCTGCCCGATCAGCGGCGGCTGTAATCGGATCCTCGGGCGCCTCGCGTATGTCAAAGTCACCTTGATGTGCTCGACGGCCTACACCGACAAGACGCTCGACCAGGAGACGTTCTACTCCTACGACGACGCCGGCCGCATCATCCGCGAGTACATCCGCGACGACACCGGCCGTACTGCCGAGCACCAGTACACGTGGACCAAGAATGGCGCGCTCGCGCAGACCACCACGCCGTCGGGCGCCGTGCTCGGCGCGACGTTTGGCTCGACCGGCAGCAACTCCGACACCGATCGGATCAGCGCGCTGTGGCGAACCTCGACGTCGACCCCGTGATCGACAACGTGCTGTGGACTCCCTACGGCCCGTTGCAGCAGTTCAACCAGCTGAACACGGCCGGCGGCACCGCGCTGCGCACCAAGATCACCCGCAACCTCGCCTACCGGATCACCAACCTCGAGGTCGAGAAGCAGTCGGATGGAACGGACGTTCATCGCGTCGCGATCTCTGAAGACGCGAAGGGACGCGTTATCACCCGCGACTATTCGGCTGCCGCGACCGGCGTCGAGGATTCATACTTTTTGTACGACTATCAGGATCGCGTGCTCTGCGAGACCACGAGCTTGGTGACCTCGTGCCCTGCGTACACGGCTACAAACATCAAAAACAGCCATAGCGCGTTTAGCCCGCCATTCACCGCGGCGGGCGACTGGAGAGGGGTTTATCGACCCATTCCTGGTGTTTCAGACTGCAATTCTCACAACTTCTACTTCAACACTGGCACCCACCAGATTAGCTCGGTCGACCAACCAGACACCGGTGTTTGGTGCGGATTCGAGGCCACGACGATTGGTCACGACGGACGCGGCAATCGAAGCTACGAGGACAACACGGCCACACTGACCTACGACCGCCGCGATTACAGCTACGACGCACGCCGCAACGTCACCAACGTCCGCGGCCGTTTCAAATCGGGCGGACTCTGGGAGACCTACGACGTCACCAGCGCCTTCGATGCGCGCAACCGCCGCGTCTTCAAGTCGTTCACCAACGTGCGAACCGGAGCCCAGGCGCAGTGGTTCTTCTACTACGATGTCCATGACCGACTCGTCGAGGTACGGCACACGCCGAACACTGGCTCGTCTGGTACGTACAGCGTGTTCCAGCTATTCTGGCTCCAGAATCGCCTCGCGAGCTACTGGCAAACTGACTACCCGAGCGCAGCTACGTCCAAGCGCTACGTTGGTACCGACGAGAGCGAACGCCCTATCGACATGTGGAGCTGGCCGTCAAGTGGCGACGGAGCTCGCGTCTGGGCGATCAATCCACGGGCGTGGGCCCTCGACACGAACAAGGTTGGACCGACGGTCTTTCAGCCGATCTTGTTCGCCGGCCAATATCAGGACTCAGAAACGATGGCCCCGCTCGATGATGGCACCACCGTTCACCGCCCTGGAATCGCGCTGAATGGATTCCGGACATATGACCCTTGGACGGGATCATACTTGCAGGTCGATCCGTTGGTGGATTCTACGTGGAGCACGTACGTCTACGCAGACAGCGATCCTGTTGGTAAGGCCGACGATTCCGGTTTGTCTGTATGCCTTCCCGAGAGTTGTACGACCCCGCTTCCTGGTGAGGAAGGCGGCGGAGGCGCAGGCGGCTATTGCAGCTGGTATTGTAAGGGGGCCTGTGGGCTCGGTCTCGGAGCAGGTTGTGACTGTGCTAGTTGTAGTGCTGGGAAATCGCTTGGTAACACATGCGAGCCCGGCTGCATTTCGCTCGGATTCGACCAAGAACCGTGCCCAAACGACGAAGGAACAGGTTGTTACTGCAAGTGCTATGACGACGGTGGCGGTGGCGGTGGTGGCGGCGGCGGCGGCACGGGTGGCGGCGGAACGCCACCACCGAAGACTCGGCCTGTAGGCTCATACCCCGCAAGAATTGATGTCATTTGTGATGCTATTTCGCCTATTGCGGGAGTGCTCACAGGTGTCGCTTCAGGTTATGGCTGCAGTCAGCTTGGCGCTTCAGGGCCTAGGAGTTTCGCATGTGGTGTTTTAGCCGGCACGGTAACGATGGTTGTACTAAACGTGGCTGGGCGATGTCCCGATCAGCCTAGAGGGCCCTGTCCGAAGGGCTGGCATCTCGGCATCGTAGACACTGTGAATGGCACATCTGTTTGTATCAAGAATTGACTCGTATGTTGATGTTCATTCGACACATTCGACACGGAACTTCACCATAGAGAGCTCAACTAATGAGGACAAGATTAGGCGTCGCGATCAGTCTCTTTATGGTCCCCGCCTTATTGGCACGTGGCCACCGTTTTGCGTTTGCGGATCCAATCAACGAGGATGTCATCGCTCCGCAAGGCGTCCGATCGTTCCTCGGCCTCGGGTTCGGCGCCGTGCTTGCGAGGCGCACAGCTGACGACAGGCATATAGACGAAACGGTGTGGAGTCTGCAATTTGGGATACGGCTCTCACATAGTCTCCAAGTTGTCGCGCAAGTCGACGAAATGTCAGGCGGGTTGCTCTCCAGTAATCCCGTGACGGTGGATAGTCACGGCTTCTTCTCGGTCGGGCTTCGCTGGAGGCCATTCGAACCGAGACCAACCCCGATGGGCTGGTGGTGGCAGCCGTTTGGCTACTATGACTTCGCAGCCCTGCATTTTCAGTCGACCGTTGGCATAGACGTTCAGGAACCGGTGTCCTACGAGGCCGGAAAGACCACGAGGCAGCCCGCGAACTTTGCACCAGCGGTTGGCGTGACGGCTGGATACATGCCGATGCGGGGGCGAGACTACGCGTTGGGCGTGGAGATGCGTGGTCAGACGGCGGCGTTCAGCGAGCGGACGGAATATGTGTACTCGCTAATTCTGTTGGCGCAGTTGATGAAGTGAGAGTCAACTTTCTACGTGTTTGTGGTGTTTGGCAGTTAGGGCGGGTGTGGATCCCATCCTGATCACATCGGCCGGGTTTCGTCGAGGAGCACCACCGCTTGATCCAGTCCGTGCAGATGAGGATAGGCGAATCGATGCGGCTTTTCGGTGCGGCGAACGCAGCCTGGGCTTGGCAAGAACCGAACCGGCGGGACGAAGGCTGCGCAAGCAGTGTGAGCGAGGCGACAATTTTCGAGCCTCCCGA
>JACCTC010000506.1 GCA_013812655.1 Deltaproteobacteria bacterium
GTTCGGCAGCGTGCCGCTCCACCGGCTCACGATGAACGCGCAGACCATCACGCTGCAGAACTGCGAGGACACCGAGCTCGAGCTCGCCGCGCCCGAGATCGACGCGCCGTTCACGATCGATAGCCCGAACTTCCCGACGACGCTGAGGCCGAGCGAGTCGGCGACGTTCGGCATCGGCTTTCATCCGACGTCGCTCGGCCGCTACGAGCAGACGATGCTGATCACGTTCAAGACCCCGAGCGTCGCGCCGATCCCGATCGTCCTCGTCGGTGAGGGGATCACGGGCGACGGCGGCGGCTCTGGCGACGATCGCGACCTCGACCGGACCAGCTTCTACGCGTGCAGCGGGTGCGCCTCCCACGATCCCACGGGCGCCCTCGCGCTCCTCCTCGCGGTCGCGGTGGCGCTGCGACCCGGGCGACGACGGCGGCCACCGGTGGCGTAGCCGAGCCCGGCTCGCTCAGCGGCCCGCGCCGGAGCGGATCTTCTTGAGCTCGCCGAAGAACAGGTCGATCTCCTCGCGCTTCGTGTAGAAGTGCGGCGCGATGCGGATACCGGCGCCGGGCCGGTGATCGCAGAAGAACCGGCGGCGGTTGAGCTCGCGGCAGACATCGGCGGCTCCGACGAAGTCGAACACGACGGAGCCGCCGCGCAGCTCGGCGGCGCGCGGGCTGTTGAGCTTCATGCCGAGCTCGTCGACCCAGTCCATGCAGGCCTGGGTCATGACGAGGCTCTTCTCGCGGATCTTGCGGACGCCGATCTCGCCGATGATGCGCTGCCCCGCGCGCGCCTGGTAGAGCGCGGCCACCGCGGGTGTGCCGCCCATGAAGCGCCACACGCTATCGGCGTAGCTCTGGTCGGGCATCGTGAACGCGAACGGCGCCTCGTTGCCGAACCAGCCGGTCACGCGGGGCGTGAACTGCTCGATCAGATCCTTGCGGACGTAGAGCCAGGCCGCGCCGGGACCGCCACACACGTACTTCACCGAGCCACCGCACGCGAACGACACGCCGAGCTCGGTCACGTCGATCGGCACCGTGCCGATGGACTGGTAGCAATCGAGGATCACGTGCGCGCCGACCTCCCGGGCGCGATCGCAGATCTTGCGGACGTCCTGGATGTACGCCGACGAGAACACGACGTGCGAGATCGGGACGACGAGCGTGTGCTCGTCGATCGCGGCGCACATCGCGTCGGTGTCGATCGTGGTGCCGTCCTTCGAGGGCACGAGCACGCACTCGGCGCCGCGGCGCCGCTCGGCCTGCCAGACGTACGACACCGTCGGGAACTGCAGCGCCTCGTAGACGATCTTGTTGCGCTCCGGCGCGTACTCGAAGCAGGAGGCGACGGTCGCCATGATGCCCGAGACGTTCTGCTGCATGATCACGGTGCCCGGACCGGCCGAGATGATCTTCGCGATCCGTTCGGCGGCGCGATCGACCTCGGGCAACCAGTCACTCCACGCCGTGATCGACTTCTTCTGCCAGAGATCGAAGAACTCGCCGAGGTCCTCTTTCGCCTGTGCCGGCACGCAGCCGAGCGAGTGCGAGATGAAGTGCACGCAGTCCTCGAGGGCCGGGAACAGCTTGCGGTACTCGAGCAGGCTATCGGCGACGGGGTCAGCCATGCCGCTGGCTTATCACGTCGCGGGCGGTGGCGTCGTCGGAGTCGGAGTCGTCGGAGTCGGAGGCGTCGGAGGCGGAGGCGTCGGAGGCGTCGGCGTCGGCGTCGGCGTCGGCGGAGTCACGGGCGCGGGCGCCGGATCAAGCGGCGGAGGCGCCTTCGTCGGCTCCGCCGGCGTGGTGTCCGGGACCTTCTCCCAGTCGATCTTCGGCGCGGGCTCCGAGGTCGTGACCACCTCGTCCTCGCTGCCGAGCCAGAGCGCGACACCGGCGATCAGCGCAAGCCCGATGCCGACGGCGCCCGAGGTCAGAAAGCAGCGGCCGTGGTCAGAGCTCGCGAGCTCGCAGGTGGTGAGCGCGACGGTACCGGCGACGGCGCCCGCGGTGATCGCCGGATGCTTGACGGCGAACGCGCAGCTCGGCGTCGCTGCGAGCAGCGCTGCGAGGATGGTCAGCGAAGCCGCGCGCGACATCAGCCGTGATAACCGGTCTCGTGACCCTTGGCCGCCTGCGCCGCGGTCCAGTCGCCGAACACCTCGTCACGAACTTCCCAGAGCGCCGGGAAGAACCGCGTCTTGAGGCCGTGGGCAAGCAGGTCCGAGTGCTTGCCCTTCAGCGAGGGCGTGCCGGTTCCGATGATCCGGTAGACCAGCATCAGGTGGCGATAGCGCCAGGTCTGGAGGAGCTGGTCGTAGTCGACGAGGCCCTCGCAGACTTGCAGCAGATGATGGTGCGCGTGCGGCTCGTCGTAGACCTGGCGCAGCGTGACCGAGTTTTTCGCGAGGAGCGCCTCGAACGCCGGCCACACCAGCTCGCCCGGGAGCTTGAGCATCGTGCGAAAGCCCGGCGACTCCTGGCCCGAGCCGCGGCCGAGGCCGAGGCGGATGGTCATGTAATCGGTCGGTGCCATCGTGTCGAGGAGGTCGACGGAGTGCAGCAGCACGCGTTGCACGGTCGCGACCCGGCGCAGCGTGGTGACCGCGCGGGCGATCTCGCCGCGCTCGAACAGCGCACACAGGAAGCGGAGCTCGTGCTCGATCAGCTTCATGTACAGCTCGTGCGCCTGATGCACGACCTGGAACTGCATCTCGTCGTGGCAGCTCAACGCCTCGGGCGCCTTCTGCAACGAGAGCAGCTCCTCGGTGCGGATGTACTTCTCGTAGTCGGTCAGGGGCGCCATCCTGTCGGTCTGTCTACCACATCCGAGGGACCCCGAAATCGACGGCAAACTTCGCGCTCCGTGTCCGTTGCGGCGGCAGCCACGAGATACTGGTCGTGGCCCGTCCAGGTGAGACCAACCATGCGGCACTGCCTTGGCTTGATCGCGTTCGTCGTCGTCGGAGGAACCTTAGGGGTAGCGACGGCGCAGCCTGGTGCACCGGGAGGGAGCTCCGACCCGCCTCCCGCACCGACCGATCCTTACGGTAACCAGGCGCAACCGCCGCCGCCCTTGCCGCAGGCATATGACCCGCACGCGCCGCCGCCGTACCAGCAGCCACAGCCGTATCCGCCGGCTCAGCCGTACGCACAGCCGCAGCCGATGGTACCGGGCTCGCGCGCGACGTTCGTCTCGACTGCCGAGATGCGGAGGGACGTCCGGCTCGACGGCAACGCGGTGTGCACGACCCCGTGCTCGATCTTCGTCGAGCCGCTGCGGTTCGTGACGCTGCACTCCCAGGCTCGCGCGCCGACGCGGCTCTCGGTGGGCCACCTGCCCGCCGGCGACGTGTTCGTGCGCGCGCAGCCGCGGGCCGAGGGCAAGTTCGCCGCGGGCGTGACGTTCACGACGCTCGCGGGCATGGGCCTCGTCACGGGCATCACGCTCACCGCGGTTGGTTGCTCCACCGATCGAGATCGGATGTGCACCGCGGGCAAGATCACCGGCGTCGCCAGCGCGGTCGGACTCTATCTGTCGATCAAGCTGATCCAGAGCGCGATGCCGCGCATCCACGTCGGTCCGGGCGCGCGTCCATACGTCGGGCACGACGGCGCCGGCATCGCGGGCGCGTTCTGATCGCGGCGCGATAGCACCGAACGCGGTCTCGAAGTACCCCAGTAGCGGGATTTTCAAGTCACTGTATTTGTTGGGTAAACCAGAAACTTGTTAGCAGTCACCGCGAAGGGTTGCCAAGACACACCACGGTGTCTATAGGTACCAGCGCGAAACCAACTGCTGGAGTGACTTCATGAAGATCCGTCCGCTACACGATCGAATTCTCGTCAAGCGCCTCGAAGAAGAGGCGAAGACCGCTGGTGGTCTGTTCATCCCCGACTCGGCCAAGGAGAAGCCCATCCAGGCCAAGGTCGTCGCTGTCGGCGCAGGCAAGCGCGACAAGGACGGCAAGATCATCCCGCTCGATGTGAAGGCCGGCGACAAAGTTCTGTTCTCCAAGTACAGCGGCTCCGAGATCAAGATCGACGGCGAGGAACACCTGATCCTCCGCGAAGACGATCTGCTCGCCGTTCTCGACTGACCCGCTCCGCTAACAAGGATACGAACATGGCTGCCAAAGAAATCATTTTCTCGTCGTCTGCCCGGAGCGAGATCGCCAAGGGGCTCAACCTCCTCGCGAACGCGGTGAAGATCACCCTCGGCCCGCGCGGTCGTAACGTCGTCATCGAGAAGTCGTGGGGCGCTCCGACGGTCACCAAGGACGGCGTCACCGTCGCCAAGGAGATCGAGCTCGAGAACAAGTTCCAGAACATGGGCGCGCAGATGGTCAAGGAGGTCGCCTCCAAGACCTCCGACGTCGCCGGCGACGGCACGACCACCGCGACCGTGCTCGCGCAGGCGATCTACAACGAGGGCGCGAAGCTCGTGGCCGCGGGTCTCAACCCGATGGACCTCAAGCGCGGCATCGATGCCTGCGTCGTCTCGATCGTCGCCCAGATCAAGGAGATGTCCACGCCGACGCGTGGCAAGGACGACATCGCGCAGGTCGGCACGATCAGCGCGAATGGCGACACCGAGATCGGCGAGATGATCGCCGAGGCGATGAACAAGGTCGGCAAGGAAGGCGTCATCACGGTCGAAGAGGCCAAGACGATGACCTCCGAGCTCGACGTCGTCGAGGGTATGCAGTTCGACCGTGGCTACCTGTCGCCGTACTTCGTGACGGACAGCGAGCGCATGCAGGTCGTCCTGCAGGACTGCTACATCCTCATCCACGAGAAGAAGATCTCGAACATGAAGGAGCTCCTCCCGGTGCTCGAGCAGGTTGCCAAGCAGGGCAAGCCGCTCCTGATCATCGCCGAGGACATCGATGGCGAGGCGCTCGCCACGCTCGTCGTCAACAAGCTGCGTGGCACGCTGCAGGTCGCCGCCGTCAAGGCGCCGGGCTTCGGCGATCGCCGCAAGGCGATGCTGCAGGACATCGCCGCCCTCACGGGTGGCCAGGCGATCACCGAGGATCTCGGCCTCAAGATGGAGAACCTGACGCTCGCCGACCTCGGTCGCGCGAAGCGGGTCTCGATCGACAAGGACAACACGACGATCATCGAGGGCGGCGGCAAGAAGGAAGCGATCGAGGCGCGCGTCAAGACGATCCGCCGCGAGGTCGAGGAGACCACGTCGGATTACGACCGCGAGAAGCTCCAGGAGCGCCTGGCGAAGCTCGTCGGTGGCGTGGCCGTGATCAAGGTCGGCGCCGCGACCGAGGTCGAGATGAAGGAGAAGAAGGCACGCGTCGAGGACGCAATGTACGCGACGCGCGCAGCCGTCGAAGAGGGCATCGTCCCCGGCGGCGGTGTGGCGCTCATCCGCTGCATCAAGGCGCTCGACAAGCTGACATTCGATGATGACCGCCGCTACGGCGTCAACATCATCCGCCGCGCGCTCGAGGAGCCGTTGCGTCAGATCGCGCAGAACGCTGGTGAAGATGGCGGCATCGTCGCGGCGAAGGTCAAAGAAGGTAAGGGCGCCTTCGGCTTCAACGCCGCGAAGCTCGAGTACGAGGACCTGATCAAGGCGGGCGTCATCGACCCGGCCAAGGTCGTCCGCACGGCAATCCAGAACGCGGCGTCGGTTGCGGGTCTCATGATCACCACCGAGACCCTGATCGCGGAGAAGCCGAAGCGTGAAGACAAGGGCGGCGGTGGCCACGCGGGCCACGGCCACGACATGGACGACTGATTCACACCTGATGTGAAGCGTTGGGCCGGGCACCTTGCTCGGCCCGCAGCATTTTCGGCCGGCGATGCAACCCGTCGCGTTTTGGGCCCGCAGTCGCGTATCATCGAACGGTGAGGCCGTACCCGCTGCTACTCGTGCTTGCAGGATGCGACGTGGTGCTCGGGCTCGACAACCGGACGCCACCCGAGGCAGGCGTCGCGGATGCAGTTGATGGCGATCCGGATGCAATTCCGGCCGACGCTGCGTTCGACGGTCCTCCGGCCGACGCGCGGGTCGGATGCTCGGGAGGCGCGAGCCTCATCCGCACCGACTTCACGGACGACTCGGAGATCGCCGTGCACTGGAACACGTTGACCGACGGCGCGACCATTCGCGCAGACAATGGCGCGCTGATGGTCAGGCCGGGGCTGCAAGCCTATCCCAGGCTCCGATCGAAGCTGTCCTACGACTTCACGGGCAAGGTGGCGCAGGTGCGGCTCGTCAAGACGCTCGATGTCACGTTCGCCGAGATGTTCCTGTACGTGTCGTCGAGGCAGGCAGCCGAGAATTGCTACGTCAACTACCAGTACGGCTCGTCCACGAACAAGTTCCTCGCGATGGCGTGCAGGGTCGGCACCATGCAAGGTGTCCGCCAAGACCGTCCCGTACGACCCGGTAAACCACATCTACGTGCGGATGCAGCACTTCTCGTCGCCGTCGCATCGTGTACAGCACGAGCCGCGACTCCATCAACTGGACAGTGCATCACACGATCAACCTGACGATCGGGATCACGGACGTGATCATCGACCTCGGTGCAGGCACGTATACCGGGAACTCCAGCTCGACCGGCGAGGCGCGGTTCGACGAGTTCGAGCTGTGCGGGCCATGAGCGGCGATCGCGGATCATCGAGCCCGTGAGGTTCCCGGTCCAGCTGGTGCTCGCTACCGGGTCACGCTGACCGCGGTCACGTTCTCGCTCGGGTCGGTACGTACACGCCGAACGACGACCCGACCGGGCTCGCGCGGTTCGTCTCATGATCACGACCGAGACCCTGATAGCGGAGAAGCCGAAGCGTGAAGACAAGGGCGGTGGCCACGCGGGCCACGGCCACGACATGGACGACTGATTCACACCTGAAGTAAAACGGTGTGAAGCGTTGGGCCGGGCACCTTGCTCGGCCCTTCGTCGTTTCGGGCTCGCACCGGGTCAGCACTTCGATGCTGGCGTGATCGACGCGAGCCGGCGCAGCGCCGAACGTTTCGGGACTGCTGACTCAGCTTCCTCTCGGAGCCCGGAAACGCCGGTCCAGGGCCTCGAGTGTGGCGAGCGCGTCGTCGCCGACGGGCAGCTGCCGCACCCACTGCCGGATGTAGGCCATGTCGAGCTGCGGTTGAACCGCGAACAGCCGTTCGAGATCGGCGAAGTCCTTGTCGCGTGCGTACACGAGCTTCATCACGCAGAGGTCCTCGGCACTGATGAAATATAGGTGCTGTCCGCCGGGAGCTTCGATGCGCCGCCGACGTGCGCGCATGCTGTCGAAGTGCGGGTGGGCCGACATGAACACGTCGATATGGATGCGCCCGAGTCGGCCGCGGAAGAAGCCGATCCGACCGAGGTCTCGCTCGGCACCGATGCGATCGAAGACGACCCCCACTCGCTCGAACGCGTCTGCGACTCGGCCGTACTCCGGCGGTGTTGCGAACACCGAGAGATCCACGTCCTTGGTGCCTCGTGGCGCGCCCCAGACACCCAGCGCGAGCGCGCCGCCGATGGCGTACTCGAGGCCGTCGGCTTCGAGCAGTTGGCCGATGCGGGTGGCTGCCTCGGCGACGTTCATCGGCGTTGCATCGCTTCGAGCTTCGCGATCACCGACACCGGTACTACTTCCGGGAGCTCGGCACGTGCGCGCGTCTCGGGATCCATGAGCGAGAACAGCCACTCGACTTCCTCGCACGCCTCGATCGTCGCCCCCCAGCACTCTTCCGGAGAGAGCCCGCGAAAGCTCTCGGCTCGGTCGCGCACCAGCTCGTCGCTCGAGAAGTACGCGCGCTGTGCTTGCAGCATCGCGATCATTTCGCGCGTGTACCCGCTCATGCTTCCAGGATACCTCAGCTTGCTAAGACGGCCCGCGAGCAGGACGACTCGTCCGCTTCGAGCGACGGGCACCTCTGCTCGGCCCGTCGTCGTTTCGGCCAGCGCAATCGCCGACCGCGAATCTGCCGGCCGTAGGTGACAGAAACCGCATATCATCCAGCCCGTGAGGTTCGCGGTGCTGCTGCTACTCGCTACCGGGTGCGATGTCGTGCTCGGGCTCGACGAGCGACCACGTCTCGAGGCTGGCGTCGAGGATGCCGCGACCGCCGACGCGATGATCAGCTGCGACGGCACGAGCATCGTACGCAGCGAATTTGCCAGCGATCTCGACCTTGCGCGGCACTGGGACAAGCGACCCGACAGCGCGACGATCGAGATCATCGAGGGTGCGGTGGCGTTCCGCCCCGGGCTCAATGCCGCACCCACGATCCGCACGAACAGCTCGCACGACTTCACCGGCGCGATCGCCCAGATCAAGCTTGTCGAGGCGATGACCATCGACCACGGTGGGATGTACTTTCGCGTCGTCGCCGCACCCGACACGACGCACTGCTTCTTCGAGTACGACTACGAACCCAGCAACTTCTCCGACTTGAAGATGACCTGCAGTCTCGGCGGCACCGTCATCGACGTCAAAGAGATCCTCTACGATCCAGTGCCGCATCGCTATCTGCGGATGCAGCACGTCACGACGCCGACGTCCCGGATGGTGTTCAGCACGAGCCCGGATGCGGTCGAATGGGCCGAACGCCACTCGATCAGCGTGACGTTCGCACTGACGGCGGTCGCGCTCACGCTCACGGTCGTCACGGACGCGACCAACACCGATTCGAGTGGGCTCGCGCGGTTCGACGACTTCGAGCTGTGCCGGCCGTGATCCGCCGGTGATCAGGCTCAGCAGTCGTCGTCGATGTAGATCGACTCGACGTTCGCGCCGGAGAACACCCAGTCGCGTCCCATCTTGTTCGCGTTCGCGTGGGTCGCGGTCGCCGGGAAGCCCTTCGCGAGCGCACGCTCCCAGAGCTGGGGAATCGTGCAGCGCGGGGGCGCCGTGCGGCCATTACAGCCGGCGCTGCTGCTGCCGACCGCGAGTCGCATCGACCCGGCCGACGACGTGATGTTGACGTAGCAGTACTCGTTCTTGGGCGCCGCGGCCCGGAACAGATAGTCGGCGGCGCCGCCCGCAGTGAGATCGACGCGCCCGGCGCGGTCGAACAGCCGGTACGTCACGCGAATCGGCCAGACCTCACCGCCGAGCGCCCACCGCGCCTTGGTGACGGCCACCTTGTAGTAGGCGACGGGGTCGAACCGGTTCGGCGAGCCGACCGTCAGCATGATCGGGCCCTTCGTGAGGTCTGGCGGCGGTTCGACTTGCGGCGGCGGCGGCTTCGGTTTCGGCGCGACGGCGACGGCGACGGCATCGGGCTGTGCGGCATCGGCGACGATGACGGCGACCGGCTCGAGCCCGGCGTCGAGCGCCTCGGGTGCGTCGGTCATCAGCGCGAGGGCTGCGTCCGCAAGCGGCGGCTGCGCGACGATCACGCGCGGGCTCGGATCGCGCAGCACCAGGAATGCGGTCGCGCCGATCCCGAGCACGGCGGCGCCGGCGAGCGCGCCGAGGATCAGCGGACTGGTTCGCACGCTGCGATCACGCACGGCAGCGTTCGCGGTCGGCGTCCCCGTTCCGCTCGGCAGCGTCTCGCTCAGCGCGAGTGCGGGATCGCGCGCGACGTCCGTGGCCCGCCGTCCGGATCGCGCGCCATCACGCACGCCAGGCGGCGGGCCGACGTCGGCGCCGGTCAGCACGGTGGCGGCGAGTGGATCCGAAGGCACCGTCTTCGTGTCGCGCGCGAGCGCCGGCACCACGAGCTCGGAGCGCGGCAGAGCGTCAACCGCAGCGAGCAATGCACGACGCATCTCGGCGGCGGATGCGAAGCGATCGCCAGGCTCCTTCGCGAGTGCGCGCAGGATCACGGCCTCGACGGCCTCGGGGATCGCCGGAGCATGCGCGCGTGGCGACACCGGCGCGGCCTTGACGTGCATGTCGAGCAGGTCGTAGAGGCTCGTCGCCTGGAACGGCAACACGCCGGTCGCGCCCTCGTAGAGCATGACGCCGACCGCGTAGAGATCGGCGCGGGCGTCGAGCGGCTGCGCGCGTGCCTGCTCGGGCGACATGTACGCGGGCGTGCCGAGCAGGCTGCCGGTCTGCGTCGGCGTCGCGCCGACCTGATCGGCGACGAGCTTCGCGATCCCGAAGTCGAGCACGGTGATCCGGCCGCCCGGGCTGACGAACACGTTGTCGGGCTTGAGGTCGCGATGCACGACGCCCTTGGCGTGCGCGACTTCGAGCGCGGCGAGCACGTCGGCGAGGCAGCGCCCGAGCGTGCCGAGCGGCAGTCGCGGGTCGGCGCGAAACAGCGCGCGCAGCGGCACGCCCTCGAGGAACTCCATGACGATGTATGGCGCGCCGCTCGGCAACCGGCCGAGATCGATGATGTCGACGATCGCCTCGTGGCGGATCATGTTGACCGCGCGCGCCTCGTTGAAGAACCGCTCGACGAGCTCGCGATCGGCACTCTCCTTCATCACCTTGATCGCGACGCGCGCGCCGATCGCTGGCTGCACGGCCTGGTAGACCCGGCCCATGCCGCCCGCGCCGAGCAGCCTGGTGACTCGCCACGAGCCGATCGTCGTGCCGAGCAACGTGTCGATGCCGGCGGGCTCGCGCGTGGTGTCGTCCTTCGCGCACACGCCCGGATCGCCGGACTCGCCACACTCGGGACACACGTGCCGCACCAATTGCAGCATTACCCGATCGGCGCCGCCTGTCGCGTCCGCCGACAGCTGTCGGGATTCCTCACAGCGATCCGTGCAGAACTCGTTGAGCTGCGCCTGCACCTGAGGCACGAGCGTTGCTAACCTCGCCGCCGCATGCCTGCCCGCCGTGTTGTCCTGATGTTGCTACTGGCGGGGACCGTGGTCCACGCGCAGCCAGCACCGCCACCGGAGCAGCCGCCCGACCAGCCCGCCGTGCAACGCTTCACGATCTCCGGCCGCGTGATCGACGCGCTCGGCAGGCCCGTGCGCGGCGCCATCATCACCATCGAGGGCAGCACCGATAGCGTCACGACGGATCGGGCGGGTCGGTATCGCATCCCGGCACCGCTCGGGACGACGTTGATCGTCGAGGCCGCCGGGTACAACGCGGGCCTCGCGACGGTCGCGAGCCTCGCGCTCGACGACATCGTGCTGCTGACGATCGAGCAGACGAACGAGACGATCGAGATCAGCGGCGAGGCACCCGCGGACGTACCGGGTGCAGCGCGGCTCGACCGCGAGGAGCTGCAACGGGTGCCCGGGACCGGCGGCGACATCGTTCGTGCGCTGACTGTGATGCCCGGCGTCGTCAACTTGCAGATCCCGCTCGGCTACTCCGGGGTCGTGATCCGCGGCTCGTCGCCGCAGGACTCGAAGGTCCTGATCGACGACTTCGAGGTCCCGGTGCTGTTTCACAACATCGGATTTCGCGCGATCACTCCGGCCGAGACGATCGCCACGCTCGACTTCATCCCGGGCGGCTTCGACGTCGCCCATGGCCGCGCGTCGTCGGGCATCGTCAAGCTCGAGACCCGCGGTGGCGCCGATACGCGGTCGACGCAGGCCGAGGTCTCGTTCATCGACGGCGGCGTCGTCGCGCAGGGCCCGGCGGGCCAGGACACCCGCTACATGTTTGCGCTGCGGCGCTCGACGATCGACTTCGTGCTGCCCGCGCTGATCCCCGACAGCGTCGATCTGTCGCTGACCACGGTCCCGCGCTACTGGGATCAGCAGCTGCGCGTCGATCACAAGGTGAGCTCGCGGTGGGCGCTGATGTTCTCGACGCTGGCGACCGACGACATCTTCGAGCTCTACGCGACGAAGAACGAGGATGCGAAGGACAAGCGGTTCTTCAACCGCACCCGCTTCGTCCGCACGACGGCCGGCGCACGTTGGAACGAGGGACCGTGGAGCGCGAAGCTCGCGCTGTCCGGGCTGCTCCAGGAGTTCACGTTCGAGATCGGCCGGCTGCAATACATCACGGTGAAGGTCGCCTCGATGACGCCGCGGGCCGAGATCACGCGCACGGCCAGCAAGGCCGGCGGGCTCACCGATGTCGTGTGGCGCATCGGCGCCGAGGCCCAGATCGGGCGGACGGCGATCGATCTCGCGTTGCCGCTCGAGCCGCGCGAGGGCGAGCCGATGCCGGAGTTCGATCCCGAGGACACCAGCGTCCGCTTCGACGGCACCGTGTGGACGCCCGACTTCGCGGCGTGGTCCGCCGTACAGGCGCACCTCGACCCGCGGATCCGGGTGACCACTGGAGTGCGCGCCGAGGTGTTCGGCCGGGGCAAGGAGCTCGCGGTGCAGCCGCGTGGCGAGCTGCAGATCAAGCTGACGAAGCCGTGGACGGCGCGGCTCGCGGCCGGTGCCTATCGCCGTCCACCGCAGTACCAGTCGGAGGTGCTCGAGGAGCACCTGCAGTCGGAGCGCTCGACGCAGACGATCGCGGGCCTGCAGTACGAGCCCCGCGAGGGCGCACGCGTCCAGGCCTCGGTCTACTACACCGATCGCACCGCGTTGATCACGCACGAGGAGGATGGCTCGCTCGGCAACAACGGACGCGGAAAGACGCGGGGCGCCGAGCTCCTCGGGACGTATCGCGGTGGGCCGTGGTTCGCGTGGCTCAGCTACTCGTACTCGCAGTCGCGGCGCGTCGATCACCCCGGCGACATGGAGCGGCTGTTCACCTATGACCAGCCCCACAGCATGAACGCCGCGCTGAGCTGGAAGCGCGGCAAGTGGCAGCTCGGCGGCCGGTTTCAGCTCTACTCCGGCCTGCCGTACACGCCGCCGCTCGGCTCTGTGTTCGACAGCGACCGCAACATCTACGTGCCGATCTACGGCCAGCCCAACTCCCACCGCGCGCCGATCCACCACCAGCTCGATCTCCGCGTCGATCGGTCGTGGCGCTGGGGCCCCGTCGTGATGACGGGCTTCCTCGACGTCCAGAACGTCTACGTGAACGACAGCATCGTCACGTACTTCTACAACTACGATTACTCGCAGCGCGCGGCATTCCGGTCGCTGCCGATCATTCCCTCGATCGGCTTGCGAGGTGTGCTGTGAGAGCGGCCGTCCTCGCGGTCGTCATGTTCGGCGCCGCCGGCTGCACCGGCGATCTCGATCCGCCGTGGCAGCTCGCGCATGCCCGCATCGTTGCCGTGCGCGCGACGCCACCGGCGATCGAGTCCGGCGCGCGCGCCGATGTCGATGCGCTGGTCTCCGATGTCGAGGGCGTGACGAGCGAGCAGCCGCCCGAGCTCGCGACCGTGATCTCGCCGACGAGCCTCGCGAGCGCGCTGACGACCGAAGGTGGCCGATGGATCGTGACCGCGCCTGACGAGCCCGCACTCGCGGCCGCGCGGATCGAGCTCGGTCTTCCGCCGGGCGTGCCGGTGCCGCTGCGCGTCGGCGTCGCGTACGGCGGCCAGACCCTCGCGGCGCTCAAGACCGTGTGGCTCGGGATGACCGCGGAGAATCCGACGCTCTCGGAGATCACGATCGATGGCGCTCCACTCGACGCGATCTCCGAGATCGTCGTGCCGAAGCTCGTCGACGTCCGGTTCTCGATCGCCGCGTTCGAGGACGACGACATCAACTGGCTGACCTCGGTCGGTGACATGCACGACTTCGATCTCCCGCAGTCGTATCTCCGCGTCGAGGCGGATGCCGATCCGCTCGTCGGGTCGTTCGCCGTGGTCCGCCGCGACATCGCGGGCGGCGTGGTGTGGCGCGTCTGGCCGATCCGCGTCGAGTGATTGACCCGTCGCCTCGCCGCAAAAAATTTGCGACCGCGTACGCTGGCGTCCGAAGATCGCCACGATGCGCAGGGGGATGTGGCACGGGATCTGGATTTCGATCGCGCTCGGCGCCTGCGACATCCCGCCCCAGGTCCAGGCGGAGATGGCGTGCACCACGATCTGCAACTGCTTCGACGGGGACGGAGTGCCGTCGGAGACCGAGCAGTGCATCGCGCGATGCATCGACGAGAGCGGGCTCGGCAGCGTGCCGCAGGACTGCTTCGAGTGCATCCAGGCGCACGCGAACGCATGCAGCACGCTCGTCGAGGACTGCGACCCCCTCTGCAGGAGTCCGGAACCCGACCCAGGCCCGATCATGGATGCAGGAGAACCTCGATGAGAACACGGACTATCACGCTGGCAACGACGCTCGCGACCTTGCTGGTGGCTGGCACTGCCGCCGCGCAGCCGACCACGCCAGAGACCACGACGCCCGAGCCGACTCCGCCGGCCGACCCGCCACCACCTCCGCCGCCGCCGGCGCCGCCGCCGACGTTCGTCGAGACCAAGCAACCTCCGGAACCGATGGCCGAGCCAGTCGATGACCAGCGGCCGACGGCGATGTCGTTCGGCATCGGTTTTGGCTACGAGCTGCCGACCTCGCTCGAGACACCGAACACGACGAGCGTGCGGTTCCGCTTGCCGTCCGGCCTGACGTTCGAGCCGCGGCTCGCGCTGACCAGTACGACCGACGCCGTCGATACCGGCGACAAGGTCGAGATCAAGGAGACCCAGCTCGCGATCGGCGCGCTGGTGCGCTACCCGGTGGTGCTGCGCGGTCGCGTCGACCTCGAGGCCCTCGGCGAGGTCTTCGTGCGCAACGTGACGACCGATCCGCCCGAGGACGACAACAAGCTCACGGTGACGACCTTCACCGCGAGCTATGGCCTCGGGGTCAGCGCGTGGTTGACGAGTCACTGGCAGGTCAGCATGTCGGCGCTGAACCCGATCGTCGAGAGCGTCAAGAACAGCCAGGAGATGGGCTTCATGACGAAGACGGTCACGACGAAGACCACGCTCGGCCTCGTGTTCGACCCGTCGGTCATCTTCATGGTTCACCTCTACAACTAAGCCCCAACTAGCCCCAGACGCGAAGCGGCTGGCGGGCGCGAAGCGCACGCGGCGTGCGAAACACGCCAGGGATAGTCGATCCGGAGCGCAGCGGAGGCGAAGAACTGATCGATTGCGGGCCCGCCAGGCGCGGGATACGAAGGCGGGATGAGGTCCGCCGCGATCGCCTCGGCTGTCGTCGAGCACTACCAGGCGGTGCGGCGCGACCTGCCGTGGCGGCGCACGCGCGATCCGTACGCGATCTGGGTCAGCGAGATCATGCTGCAGCAGACCCGGGTCGCGACGGTGATCCCGTACTGGGAGCGCTGGATGACGCGGTTTCCGACGGTGAGCGCGCTCGCGGCCGCGCCGCTCGATGACGTGCTCGCCGCGTGGACCGGCCTTGGCTATTATTCGCGCGCGCGCAACCTGCACGCCGGCGCCCGTGCGATCGACGCGAGCTGGGGCGGCGCGCTGCCGCGGCGGGCCGGCGAGCTCCGCGAGGTACCGGGCATCGGGCCGTACACCGCGGGTGCGATCGCGTCGATCGCGTTTGCCGAGCGCGCGCCGCTCGTCGATGGCAACGTGGCGCGCGTGCTCGCGCGGGTGTACGCGATCGAGGACGACATCAAGTCGACTGCGGGAACCAAGGCGCTGTGGGCGCGCGCCGGCGAGCTGATGACCGCGCTCGCCGAGGACGCTGCCCCCGGCGATCTCAACCAGGGCCTCATGGAGCTCGGCGCCACGATCTGCGCGCCGACCTCGCCGCGATGCCTGGTCTGTCCGCTCGCGAAGCGCTGCGAGGCGCGCCGCACCGGTCGCGTCACCGAGCTACCGGTGGTCGCGCCGCGCAAGCAGGCGCGCGACTTGCCGCTGCTCGCGCGCACGCTCGTGTGGATCGAGGAACGCGGCGAGCTCGTGCTCGGGCGGCGGCCTGCCGGCGGGCTGTTCGGCGGCCTCTGGGAGCTCCCCGAGCTGGCAACCATCGAGCGACTCGGCATTGCGGTCGATCGCGCCGCGGTCGCGCACCACGACCAGACGCTGACCCATCGCCGGCTTCGCGTCACCGTGCTGCGGGGCGCGATGCCCGCGCGGCTTGTGGATGCGCGCGATCCGAGCTACGAGGCATTTCGGCGGGTGCCGCTCGCCGGCGTCGAGTTGCTCGGCGTTGCCGCCCAGACCGTCGCCATCCTCCGCAAGTACCAGGACTCTCCATGGAGCAAAATCCCCGCGCCCTCGCCCTCTTCAACGAGGGCTTCAAGAAGATCATCGAAGGCATCGGGGAGCTCGGGTTCGACGTCAGCAAGGACGAGAACTTCGCCGACACCGCGCTCCGCGCCGCGAAGGGCTTCCACGAGCTCGTCCACGATCAGGCCCAGGCGCAAGCCGAGGTAGCCGCGCTCCTCGCGAAGACATTTCCCGCCAAGTACACCGAGATGGTGATCTCGAAGCACAACACGTGCTTCGGCGTCTGTCCGCACCACCTGCTGCCCGTGATCTACCGGGTCTCGATGGCGTACATCCCGACGGACAAGGTGCTCGGGCTCTCGAAGCTGTCGCGGCTCGCCCGGCTGATCGCGCGCGGACCCCGGCTCCAGGAAGATCTGACCCACGAGCTCGCGGACATCCTCCACGAGCAGCTCCAGAGCCAGGGCTCGGCCGTCTACATCGAGGGGCTGCACATGTGCATGGCGGCGCGCGGCGTCGGTGCGCACGAGGCCCGGCTCGTCACGAGCGGTGTCCGCGGCGTCTTCCTCGAGCTCGCGACGCGGGAGGAGTTCATCAAGCTCGTGACCGCGCCGCCGACCACGCTCGTCTGATCGCCACGCAACCGCGGGCGTGCGAGGCTGTCCTCCTGCACATGCGTCGCCTCGCGATCGTCGCCTTGCTGGCAGCCTGCACGCCGAAGCCTGCCGCGGTGCACCCGGTCTCGGTCGCCGCCGTGCCGGTGCCGCGCGTGTCGTCGCCGCCACCGGTTCCCGAGCCCGCGTCGGTGTGGCCGGTGCCCGTGCGCGTGATGACGTGGACGCCGGCCGGCCTCGTCGAGGTCGGCGTGCTGCCCGATGCCCCGCCGGCGCAGCTGCCGCAGACGCCGTGGTTCGTCGAGCCAACGGTCGCGCTCGACGAGCCGACGTTTCGCCGCCTCGTCGCAGCGGTTCGCAGCGAACGGGTGCCTGGGCTGTCGCTGCGCGGTCAGGCGGTCGCGCGGTGGCTCGATGCACTCGCCGAGCTGCCGCAGCTCACCGCGCTCGTGCTCGACGATAGCGACGTCGACGGCGATGCGCTCGCGAGCACGCGACTCGCGCTCGATCGGCTCTACCTGGCGCGCACGCGGATCGACGACGCCGCGGTCGCGTGGATCGCACAGCATCACGCGCTGAGCGTGCTCGATCTCGAGGAGTGCACGATCGGCGATGCCGGGATTCGCGCGATCGCGACGATGCACGGACTGCGCGCGCTGAACCTCGCGCACACCGGCCTCACCGACGCCGGCGGCGCAGCGCTCGGCGCGCTCGCCCACCTCGAGGTGATCGATCTCGGCAGCACGACCGTCGGGACGGCGACCGCGAAGGCGCTCGCGGCACGCCCGCTGAAGCAGCTGTTCGTCGACCACACCCATGTCGGCCGCGCGGTCGCGAGCTTCCGGACGAGCGCGGCGGTGCTCGAGCGGATCGACGTGTCCGCGCTCGTCGGTTACCGGCCGACCGACGCGGACCTCGCGTGGATCGCGACCGCGCCCCACCTCGTCGAGGCCGGGCTCTCGGGTGCGCGGATCACGGACCGCCTCGCGATCGCGATCGCCGCGCGACCCGCGCTGCGCGAGTTGCGGCTCGCCGCCACGCCGATCACCAATGTCGCGATCGCGACGTTCGCCACGCGCACCAACCTCGAGGAGCTCGACCTCGCGGACACCGCGATCGCCGATGCGAGCGCCGCCGCCTTGTTCGCGCTGCCGCGCCTCCGCGTGCTGAGGCTCGATGGCACGCGGCTCGGCGATGCTGGCCTCGCCGCGCCTGGCCCCGCGCTCGTCGAGCTGTACCTCGCGCGCACCAGGGTCACCGATGCCGGCCTCGCGATCCTCGACGCGACGCCGCAGCTTGTCACGCTCGGGCTTGGCGGGACCACGATCGGTGCGCCGACCCTCGCGCGGATCGGCAAGCTTGCGGCGCTGCGAACGCTCGTCCTGTCGAGAACCATCGCGCCGCGCGAGAGCCTCACCGAGCTGCGACACCTCGCGCAGCTCGAGCGGCTGTATCTCGCCGAGACCCGCGCCGATCACACGACGATCGCGGCGATCGCGGGCGCGCGCGGGCTGCGCGTCCTCCACCTGGCGGGCACGGACGTCTCCGACGACGCACTCGCGACGCTGCGCGGGTTCACGCTGCTCGAGGAGCTGACCCTCGGCGATACCCGCATGCGCACGGCGATCGCCGATCTCACCGCCTGGCCTCGGCTGCGCACGCTGTCGATCGTCGGGCTCGAGCTCGGGGACGCCGAGCTCCCCACGATCGCGCGCGCCCGGTCACTTGCGCGGCTCGATCTGTCGGCGACCGAGATCCACGATCCGTCGCCGCTCGTCGGGCTGCCGAACCTTCGCGAGCTCGGCGTCTCCCAGCTCCGGCTGTCGCCCGGTGGCAAGGCCGCGATCGAGGCGCTACGGCGCCGCGGCGTCGAGGTGGTCCGGTGATACGGTCCGGAGCCGCCCATGCGAATCGCCTACCTGCACGGCTTCGCTGGCTCGCCGGCCGCCTGGGATGACGTCGCCACCCAGGTCCCCGGCAAGGCGCTCGCCCTGCCCGGCCACGGTGGCGGACCGGTCCTCGACAGCTGGGACGCGAACCTCGGTGCGGTCGCCGAGCAGCTCGGCGATGCCGATCTCGTCGTCGGCTACTCGCTCGGCGCCCGGGTCGCGCTCGGCCTCGTCGCGAGTGATCGGGCCGCGCGCGCGATCCTGATCAGCGTCAACCCGGGCGTCGATGCTGATGCCCGCGATGCGCGGCGGGTGTTCGATGCGAGCTGGGCCGCGATGCTCCGCGAGCGCGGACTCGCGACGTTCCTCGATGCCTGGGAAGCGCAGCCGCTGTTCGCGACCCAGGCCCAGGTCCCCGAGGACCGCCGTGCGGCCCGTCGTGCTCGGCGGCTCGAGCTCGATCCCGAGCAGCTCGCGCGCAGCCTCGAGACGATGGGGCTCGCCGAGATGCCCGATTACCATGCCGACATCCCGCGGCTCGCGGGCCGGCTGTTCGCGATCGCGGGTGCCGACGATCCGAAGTACGCAGCGATCGCGAGCTCGCTCGGTGTGCCGTTCGCGATCATCGATGGCGCCGGTCACGATCCGTTGCTCGAGCAACCGGCGGCGCTCGCCGCGGCGCTCGTCAGTTTCCGGGACCGTCGCTGAAGATCCCGCGCAGCTCGTCGGTGATCCGCTGCGGCCGTCCGCTCGTCAGCGAGATGAACGCCCACGTGGTCGCGGCCCGCGCGACGACCTGATCGCCGCGCCGCAGCTCGGTGCGCCGGATACACGAGGCCGGGCGCCAGTCATCGACCCAGGTCGAGCCGACCAGCTGCTCGCCCTCGCGCACCTGCGCCACGTAGTCGATCTCGTGACGACGCACGACGAACACCGCGCCGAACGCGCGGTACTCCGCATGATCCCAGCCGACCGAGCGCGAGTGCGCCATCGCGACGTCGAGGACCCATCGGACGTAGACCAGGTTCGACACGTGGCCGAGCTCGTCGATGTCCGCCGACGCCGCGGTGATGGGGATCGAGAACCTCTGAGACACGGGCGCGGACTTTACAGTACGGTGCCCCGATGGTCGATGCGGGCTCCTCGCAGCGTGACACCAGCGCGAAGCAACTGAGGCTGCGCCTCGAGCACGGCGAGGCCAGCGCCAGCGACGCCGTGCAGCTCATGGCGACCGCCGCGCTCGGCGCCGCGACCCGCACCGCACGCCTCGAGGCTTGCCGGTTGCTCGGCGATCTCGCGGGGCGTGCCCTCGGCGCCGAGTGGGAAGCTGCGGAGCGCGCGGCGTTCGCGCTCCTCGAGGCGGCTCGCACCGCCGACACCGCCGCCGATCGCCGCGGCGTGCTCGCCGCGATGGGCCACGGCTTCCGCAACATCTGGCTCCTGCCGTTCGTGCATCGCCGGCTCTCGGACCGCGATCCGACGATCGTCGAGGTGGCGCTGCAGGCCGCCGGTGGGCTCGGGTTTCCCGCGCTCGAGGAGGCGGTGGCCGGGTTTCTCGGCGAGGCGTCGCCACCGGCGCTTCGGCGGGCGGCGATCGCGGCGCTTGGCCGGATGGGCGCGATGAGCGCGGTCGACCGACTCGTCCCGTTCGTCCTCGGCGATCCCGGCGACGCCGCCGCCGCGCTGACCGCGCTCACCGAGATTCGCTCCACGGCCGGCCGCGATGCCGCGCTTGCGGCGCTCGATCACGCGCTCGAGCCCGAGGTGCAGATCGCGGCCGTCCGCTACCTCGCGGAGCTCGGCGCGCTCGAGGTGTTGCCGATCTTGCGCCGGCTCGCGCGCCACGAGGATGCCGAGGTCCGGCTGTCGTCGAACACCGCGACCCGCGCCCTCGAAGACGAGCGCTCGCGCGATCCGGCAGAGCGGTTCCTCGTCGCGCTCGGCGAGCCCGATCGCGCGGTACGTGCGGTGCTCGCGCGCCGGCTGCGCACGCTGCCGATCGCGGTCGTGATCGAGCAGGCGGAGGTCTTGCTCGGCGACGATGCAGCAGGCGTCGTCCAGATCCTCGGCGAGCTGCGCGAGCCCGAGGTCACCCACTACCTGCTCGATGTCGCGGGACGCGTCGCGCTGACCACCGCGGTACGCGCACGTGCGGTCGGCGCGATCGAGGCCGATCAGGACTGGGAGCGTGCGGCACTCGCCGAGCTCGCGCACCGAGCCGATACCGACGAGGCACTACGTGCCGCAGCCGTGCAGGCGATGGGCGCGTTCGCGAGCAGCACCGAGCTGATCGACCGGATCGGCGATCTCGCGGTGTCACCGTCGGGCCCGATCCGCGGCGCGGTGCTGTGGGCGCTGCAGCTCGCCGGGCGGGCCGGCAGCGATGCCACCCGGATCGCCGAGCTCGTCGCGCCGATGCTCGACGACGACAACCCGATGGTGCGCCGGCGCGCCGCTTACGTTGCCGGCAACCTCGGTCTCGTCGAGCTCGCGCCCGCGCTGGTCCGGCGGTGCGCCGCGCCCGAGCCCGCCGAGCTGCGGCTCGCTGCCTATGTCGCGCTCGGCGAGCTCGCGATGCC
>JACCTC010000035.1 GCA_013812655.1 Deltaproteobacteria bacterium
GCCGGCTCGGGCTCGGCCGGCGCGGGCTCGGCCGGCGCGGGCTCGGCTGGCGCGGCCGCGGTCGGAGGCTCGTCCTCGTCGGCGTGAACGCGACCGACACCGAGGACTATGCCGAGAACCACGATGACTGCAGCGAGGCGCATGCGCATACGATGCCGCCCGCGTAGCGCAGTCGCATGACGCCGGTCAATGCACGTCTTTGTGACGCAAAGTCATCATGAAACATGGTGGGAACTCTCGGGGTCTCCCCGGAAACAACGGGAAGCCAGATCACGTTTCTTGATCGTTCGCGGTCAGGCACCATGTTGCCGCCGCCATGGATCAAGACCTCGCGAACAAGACCTTCATCGTCACCGGCGCCAACACGGGCATCGGCAAGATCACCGCGCACCAGCTCGCCCGCCGCGGCGCGCACGTCATCCTCGCCTGCCGGTCGCAGCCGAAGACCGAGGTGGTGATGGACGAGATTCGCCGCGACATCCCGGGCGCGAAGGTCGAGTACGTCTCGCTCGATCTCGGCGACCTCGCCTCGGTTCGCAGCTGCGCCGCTGCCCTGCTCGCCCGTGACCTGCCGATCCACGGCCTCGTCAACAACGCCGGCCTCGGCGGTGGGCGCGGCCAGACCAAGGACGGCTTCGAGATCCACTTCGGCACGAACCACCTCGGCCACTACCTGTTCACGCGCCTCCTGCTCGATCGCATCATCGCGAGCGGCCCGGCGCGGATCGTCAACGTGTCGAGTGCCTCGCATTACCAGGCGAAGGGCGTCGACTGGGACGTCCTCCAGAAGCCGACGCGTTCTGTGACCGGCATGCGCGAGTACGCGGTGTCGAAGCTGTCGAACGTGCTGTTCACCAAGGAGCTCGCCCGCCGGCTCGAGGGCACGCAGGTCACGACCTATGCGGTTCATCCCGGCGTCGTCGCCACCGACGTCTGGCGGCGGCTGCCGAACCCGCTGCGCTGGCTCGTCAAGCGCTTCATGATCACGCCCGAGCAAGGTGCGGCGTCGAGCGTGCGCTGCGCGACCGATCCCGCGCTCGCGACCGAGACCGGCAAGTACTACACGGTCGGTGGTCACGAGAAGCGGCCCGCGCGGCTCGCGGATGACACCGTGCTCGCCGGCACGCTGTGGACCAAGAGCGCCGAATGGACCGGGCTCTCGACGTGAGTGCCGTAGTACGCTGAGGCATGCTCCTCGCTCTCGCGGCGGTCCTGTCGACGATGCACTACGAAGCTGATGTCGCGGTAGACGGCGGTGACTACGTCGATGTCCTGTTCGAGGTCCCGGCCGGCACGCGCGAGATCCAGATCAAGCACGACGACGGGTCCGACTTCGACATCCTCGACTGGGGCGTGTGGAGCCCCGAAGGCTTTCGCGGCTGGGGCGGCGGCAACACCGAGGACATCGTCATCGGTGTGGAGCAGTCATCGCGCAGCTACCTGCCGGGCCCGATCACGCCGGGCACCTGGCGCGTCACGATCGGCAAGGCGAAGCTCGATGCCGACGGCGGCCACTACACGATCGACGTGATCTGCCGCGATGACGTCACGCTCGCGGTGCGGCCGAAGGCGACGTTCATGCCGGTCGTCCTCGAGGACACCCGACGCTGGTACAAGGGCGACTTTCACGTCCACTCGGCCGAGAGTGGTGACGCGACCGCCAGCTTCGAGCAGATCGCGACGCTGGCGAAGCAGCGCGGCCTCGACTTCGTGAACCTCAGCGATCACAACACGAGCTCGCACCTCGACCTCGCTGCCGCCGCGCAACCGATGTACGGCGACGTGCTGTTCCTGCGCGGCGCCGAGATCACGACC
This sequence comes from Deltaproteobacteria bacterium, assembly GCA_013812655.1. GTDB lineage: Bacteria > Myxococcota_A > Polyangia > Haliangiales > Haliangiaceae > JABFXX01. The sequence goes on from JACCTC010000035.1 coordinate 1,816, forward strand.
TACCGTGGCCATGGCAACGCGGTCGGGCTGTCGACGTACGTCGACCATCGCATCGGCTACCAGGGCGTCACGATCGAGTCGATGCTCGAGGCCGTCGAATCCGCGAACGCGCTGTTCATCGTCAATCACCCGACGCTGGATCTCGGCGATAACTGCATCGGCTGCGCGTGGGATCACCCGACGACGCCGTGGGCCCGGGTCGCCGGCATCGAGATCCTCACCGGTCCGTGGGAGGTCGTCGAGCGCCTGTTCGCGCCGCGTGCGATCGCGTTGTGGGACGAGCTGCTCGGCCAGGGCTACCGGATCGCCGCGATCGGTGGCAGTGACGATCACCGCGCCGGTACGGGCACGAGCCTCACGGACTCGCCGATCGGCAGCCCGACGACGCTCGTGCTCGCCGACAACCTCTCCGAGGCCGCGATCATGGAGGGGATACGCAAGGGCCGCACGATCGTCCAGCTCCGCGGTCCCGACGACCCGCTCGTCGACATGCGGATCGGCGATGCCGAGATCGGCGACGAGATCACCGCCGACACCGCACGTGTCGCGGTCTCGGTCACCGGCGGCTCTGGCATGTTCGTACAGCTCTGGAAGAACGGCGAGAAGCTCGAGCAGCGCCCGATCACGAGCGACGACTTCAAGACGACGTTCGACGACGACACCGAGGGCGGCGGTCGGCATCGCTATCGCGTCGAGCTGATCAACGACGCGAACAACCGGATCGTCGTCACCAGCCACATCTACGTGAACGCGCCGCCACTCACCGGCTTCGTTGGCTGCTGTGATGGCGGAGCCGGCGCCGGTGTCCTGCTCGCGGCCCCCGTGCTCGGGCTGCTGCTGCGTCGCCGTCGCCGCGCTACTTGAACGTGGTCGGCTCGAGGCCGTGGCGCTGCAGGAGCCGGCGGAAGTTCGTGCGATCGAGGCCGGCGAGCCGAGCCGCCTCGGAGACCGAGCCTTTCGCCTTCTCCATCACGCGCACGAGGTAGCTGCGCTCGTACGCCGCGCTCGCGCGACGCTTCGCCTCGGTCAGCGGCAGCAACTCGTTATCGCCCTCGAACGCCGGCACCTTGATGCCCTGCGAGCTCGAACGCGAGCGGGCACCGATCTGCGCCGGCAACGACTCGGGGCGGATCACGGTGTCGTGGTGCAGCGCGATCGCGTGCATCAACGCGTTCTCGAGCTCGCGGACGTTGCCCGGCCACGCGTAGCCCGCCATCACCTCGAGCGCGTCGGGCGACAGGCTCGGCGGCGACTTGCCGCCATGCTTCTTGAGGAAGTGCGCGGCGAGCATGGGCAGATCGTCGAGGCGATCGCGCAGCGGCGGCACGTCGAGCACGACGACGTTGAGCCGGTAGAACAGATCCTGCCGGAACCGACCCTGCTCGACTGCGGCCGACAGATCGACGTGGGTCGCCGCGATCACGCGGACGTCGATCTTGCGGACGCCGTTGCCACCGACCGGACGGACCTCGGACTCCTGCAGCACGCGGAGGAGCCGCGCCTGGACCGCGACTGGCATGTCACCGATCTCGTCGAGGAACAGCGTGCCGCCTTCGGCCTCGACGAACACGCCCGGGCGATCCGTGGTCGCGCCGGTGAATGCGCCCTTGGTGTGCCCGAACAGCTCGCTGTCGATCAGTGACTCCGGGATCGCACCGCAGTTGAGCGCGACGAACCGACCCGCGCGCCGTGTGCCACGCTCGTGGAGCGCGCGCGCGACCAGCTCCTTGCCGGTGCCGCTCTCGCCCTGGATCAGGATGGACACGTCCTGGCTGCCGAGCCGGGCGACCGCCGAGCGCAGCTTGCGCATGCCGGCGGCGGTGCCGACGAGCATCGAGTCGGAGGCGTCGTCCTGGATCGGCGGGGCGCCGGCGAGCTGGAGCCGCAGCCTCGCATAGCGCGCGGCGGACTCGACCATCGCCGACAGCTCGAACGGCTGGAACGGTTTGGTGAGGTAGTAGAACGCGCCGGCGCGCATGCACGTCGTGGCCGTGGCCGCGCTGTGATCGCCGGTGAGCATGATGATCGACGCGAGCGAACCGGCCTCGCGAAACCGATGCAGCACGTCGATGCCCGACATCCCGGGGAGACCGACGTCGAGGATCACGACGTCCCATGCACCACCGGTGCCGAGCCGCTCGAGGACCGGCTTCGGATCGTCGTAGATCTCGAGCTCGTGGCCGTCGGCGTTGAGCTTGCGCGCGATCAGGCGGCTGACCTCGGGGTCATCCTCGACCACGAGCACTTTTGCCCGAGCTACGTCTTCGGCCATCGGGGGAACCAGGCTCGCATGCACCCCTTCCGAAATCCAACCCGCGGAGGTGGGAGCCAGGTTCACGCAGCCACGCTGCGCAGCTCGAGCGCTGCCGCGAGCAAGCGCTGCTTGAGCTCGCGAGGCGATGCCGGCTTCACGAACACGTCGTCAGCGCCCGCCGCGAGGCACTCGTTGCGGGTCATCGGGTCATCCTCGCCGCTCAGCACGGCGCAGTAGATGTGGCCGGCATACTGGGCCTTGAAGTGACGGACGACGTCGGCGCCGTTCGCGTCACTGCCGAGGTTGTAGTCGCAGACGACCAGGTCGAACAGGTGCGTCAGCTCCATCGCGGGAGTCGAGCCGGTCGCGGTCGTGACCTCGAAGCCGGCGTGCGTCAGCGACCTCGCGAGCGCGCGGCGGATGTATTCGTCATCGTCGATAACGAGGACGCGCGCGATCATGCGGCCTCTGCCATCATCTGGTCCCCGAGGCGGGTGCGCAGGCGGTCGACCGCGCGCCAGAGCAGCTGGCACGCGCGCGACGGCGTGATGCCCATCGACGTGGCGATCTGCTGGAACGTGAGCTCCTCGACATAGTAGAGGCCGAGCAGCGTGGCGTCGCGACCCTCGAGCAGCGCCAGCGCGCCGTGCACCTTGTGCATGGTCTCGCGGTGGGCGGCGAGCTCGTCCGGGCCACGCTCGGCGTCGGCGAGCATCATCGCGCCGTCGCCATCGATCGACTCGACGTCGACGTTGACGAGGTGCGCGAGGTCGGTGCGGTAGGTCTCGAGCGAGACGCCGAGGGTATCGGCAACCTTCTGGTCCGTCGCCGTCTCGCCGGCGGCCTCGAGCTTGCGGATGACGGTCGCGACCTTGCGCGCGGTCTGGCGAACGCGGCGGGGGAGCAGATCACCGCGGCGCAGCTCGTCGAGGACCGCGCCACGGATGCGCTGCTCGGCGAACGGGATGAACGGCTCGGCGCGGGTGTCGTCGTAGCGGCCCGCGGCCTCGGTCAGGCCGAGCAGGCCCGCGGCAACCAGGTCCTCGCGAACGACGTGAGCCGGGCATCGGCGCGCCATCTTGAGGGCGATCCGGCGGGCCATGTCGACATGCTGGGCGATGAGCTGGTTCCGCTGTTCTTGCTGCACGATGGGACCCTTTTACAAGGGGCGCGCCAACGTCAAGACAGCATCAATTCTCGCGATTCAAGATACTTAGAATGCAAGTCGCCAGAGTGCCGTTCTACCCGGGGTAAAAAACTACCCCAGGATAGGTACCCAGGGCCTAACGCATTCCTAGCTGCATCGCATCACCACTGTAGGTCGACCGCTTCCGCTTGTTTGTGAAGTGGCGAGTCACACCAAAGATCACCTGATGCTGATCGAAGCCGCCATCGAGGATCGGTAGGCGAGTCGCCGCATCTCCGAGATCGCCTCGATCGACGATCGCGTACTCGACATAGAGGTCCCACGCGCGGACGAGCGAGAGCACGGTGCCGATCCGGAAGTCGAGCCGCGGCTGTGGATCGACCGCCATCCCGGTCGTCGGGTCCTCGCCGCGCGCGGTGACGGGTAGCGCGTACGAGAGCCCGGTCCACGCGCCCCAGTGCCCGCTCGGCTCGCGAAACAGCACCGCGGTGGTCAGCGACAGCTCGGTCAGGAACGCGCCTTTGGAGCGCGGTGCCGAGAGGGTCACGCCATTCATGCCGCCGGAGATGTCGAACGTCATCACGTCGACGATCGGCTTGCGCCACTGGATCGAGAGCGCCTCGCGCGTCCACATCCCCGAGTGATTCATGAGGTGCCCACCGGCGCCGCTGATCGCGAGCGCGATCCGCCGCGAGATCGGACTGCGCAGCCCCGCGTTGACGCTCTGCCACGGCTTCTCGTCGGTGAACGATGGCTGCTTCGGCAGGAACTCGGCGCCCGCCGACAGCTCGAGCTTGGAGAACAGCGCCCACCGTCCGGATAGCCCGAACAGCGCCAGATCGGAGAATCGCAGCGCCTCGCCGCCGAGCGACGGTTGCGACGTCACGAACCGCATCGTCCCGGTGAGCTCGCCGCCCGACGGCAGCACGATGTAGTCCTGCGCGACGCCGCGCCGCGAGCCGCTGCTGAGCTGGAGCGCGGCGACGCCGGCCGAGCTGCCTTCATCGTTCGCCATGTCGTCGGCATGTGCCGCTCCACCCAAGACCGCCAGGGTTGCCAGTGTCGCGTGCAGCTTCGTCATGGCTGCCCTAAACGCCGGAGCCGGCGTCAGGATCTAACGAGGCGGCTTCTCTCAGTGCGGCTCGACGGTCCAGCGCTCGAGCTGGCGGTGATCGACCGCCCCGGCACGCTGGCGGACCAGCCGGCCGCCGCTGAACACCGCGAAGTTCGGGATGCTCTGGATCTGGTAGCGCTGCGCGAGATCACCGAGCACGTCGGTGTCGACCTTGATGACGAGCGCCTTGCCCGCGAGGTTGTGCGCCGCCTTCTTGACCTCGGGCGCGACGCTGCGGCATGGCCCGCACCACGGCGCCCAGAAATCGACGAGGACCGGGACGCGCGCCGCGGCGACGATGTCGTCGAACTGGTTCTCCGAGGTGATCTCGATCGGCAGGTCGTGTGGCGGCAGCGCGGCTTTGCACTTGCCGCACTTGCCGGAGTCGGCGAGGTGGCGAACGGGGATCCGGTTGATGGCCTTGCACTCGGAACACGTGCGGCGCATGAGTCGATCACAGCACAGATCGGTTACCGTGGACACGTGGGCAAGACGAAGGCTGTCGCAAAGAAGCCGGCGAAGGCCAAGGGCAAGGCCAAGGTCGATGGTAACTCGACCGGCAAACCCGACGGTAAGTCGGCCGCCAGGCCCGACGGTAAGTCGGCCGCCAGGCCCGCTGGCAAGCCCGCCGTGAAGCTCCCACCGAAGCTTCCGCAGGTCGCGCTGAAGCCAAAGCATCCGACCGCGCCGTCGCTGCCGTTGCCACCCGCGCCGCCGCAGCCCGAGCCGTCGCGTGACGAGCTGATCGCGCCCCGCGACATCGGTCGCCTGCTCCGCTACGGCGAGCGGTTCGGCCCGCACAAGATCGATACCCGCATGCTGCCGGTGCAGCTGCCGGTCGCAGCGACCCGGCTCGCGATCTGCGATCCCGCGGTGCCCAAGAGCTGGCGGACGTTCGATCGGCCGGTCACGCCCGGCACGTTCCGCGTGATGCTGTCGCTCGCGAAGCTGTCCGAGAAGGGCGTCGACAAGGAACGGCTCGCTGCAGTGATCGTTCACGTCGGTCGCCCGCCGATCGCGAAGTGGACGGTCGCGCACTTCACCGGGCAGAAGAAGCCAAAGACACCCGATCAGCTGCCACGTGTGCCGTCGACGTCGGGCTGGCTCGTGCTGGTCGATGCGGGAAGTGGATCGCCCGGCCCGATCGCGGTCGGCGACGCAAGCGGCAGCGGCCCGATCGAGATCGCGCTCGCCGACGGTCGCAAGGCGCTCGCGCTGCGCTGTGACGAGGGCGAATACGCCGCGTACTGGGCGATCGACGAGACCGATCGTCCGATCTGCCTGGTGATCGACTTCGACGTGCTGACTCAGAAGGACTGGAAGACCAAGCCTACCTGAGCGTGCCGCCGAGCTTCTTCACCGCCGCCTCGGCGTCGGCCTTGAGGCAGCCATTCGTGTTGTCGTCGCCGATCCCGAGCATCCCGCCGCGCATCCGGTAACGCGCACGCTTCAGCGCATCGATCGCGCGCGGATCTCCGAGATCCGCGAGCCGCGCCACCGCGAGCTTGCGATCAGCACACGTCTTGCCGGTCTGCAGATCGTGGAGGAGCGCCTTGAGCGCGGTCTCGCGATCGACCGTCGGCACCGGCATGACGATCGGCGCCTGCAGCTTGGCCGGGTTCTTCTGCGCGTCCTCGGTTCCTCCCGACGACGACGCGAGCAACACGAGCGCCAGGATCAGGCCGACGACGAGGACGACGCCACCGATCACGAGCCAGCGCCGCGGGATCGACTCGGTCGGCTCGGCGAGCGACACCGCGCGCTGCTGGCGCTCGATCATCGCGGTCGGCGCTGCTCCGTCGGGCGGTCCGAACGAGCCCGGACCCGGGATCGGCGCACCTGGGATGGGCGTCGTGTACACGCCCGGCATCGGCGTCGCCATCGATGACCCCGGCGTCACCGTCATGATGATGCTCTGGTCGCCGAACTCGGGGTTCGGTGTGTGGAGGTGCGGGCGCGGCGGCGCTCCGGGGTTCGGCGTGGCGAGCTGGGGAAACGGTGTCGGCGTGTGGTCGAACTGCCCCGCGCTCGGCGGAAACGGCGTGAACGATGCGGTTTGCAGGACGCCGAGCGCGGCCGGCGTGATGGGCACGGCGACGGGGGCACTGCCGGCGGCCATCACCGGCGCATTTGCGATCGCGTCGAGCGCGGCGAGGTACTCGAGCGCGTTGTGATAGCGCTGCGCCGAGACCTTCTCGAGCCCGCGCTGGATCACATCCTCGAGCCCGAGCGGCAACACCACGTCCGGTGCGACGTCGGCGATCCGCGGCGGCGGCCGGCTGACGTGCGCGCCGAGCATCGCGAGTGGCTCCTTCTCCGCGAACGGCGGGCGGCCCGCGAGCATCTCGAACAACACGATCGTGGCGGAGTACAGATCCGACGCCGGCAGGATCTCACCACCGACCGCTTGCTCGGGAGACAGGTACGCCGGCGTCCCGACCGTCAGGCCGGCGCGCGTCGAGGCCGGATCGTCGGCGCTGCCCGCGAACAGCTTGGCGATCCCGAAGTCGAGGATCTTGACGACGGACGCGCCGTCCTTGCGTGCGAGGAAGATGTTGTCGGGCTTGATGTCGCGATGAACGACACCGCGGTCGTGCGCGTGACGTAGGCCGTGGAGCACGCCGCGCAGGATGTCGAGGGCATCGGACCACGGGATCCGCCGCTCGCGCTCGAGCCGCGCACCAAGCGACTCGCCGTCGAGCGCCTCCATGACGAGATAACAGGCACCGTCATCGAGCACGCCGAAATCGCTGACGCCGACGATGTTCGGATGATCGAGCCGTCCGGATGCGAGCGCCTCGCGCTGGAACCGCTGCGCAGCCTCGCGGTTGCGGCTCAGATCGGTGTGCAGGACCTTGATGGCAACAGCGCGGCCGATGCCGGTGTGCTCGCCGCGATAGACCCGCCCCATCCCTCCCGTGCCGAGCACGCCATCGATCCGGTAGCGGCCATCGAGGACGCTACCGATCGAGACTCCCCCGACGTCGGGAGAAGGAGAAAGCGTCGCACCCATGGCAGTTCAGCGCCGAGAGTACCGCGCTGCGTCCTACCGACAAAAGGGCCCGGTGTACGTGAGCCGAGCCTGTGTCGGATCGTTCGTGCTCCCGGTTGAGTACGGGGAGATAACGTGTGTGCTCAGCGCCCGCGTTGCTTGCGCGGCAGCTTGGTCGCGCGCGGCGGCAGACCCGTGTGCTGGGTCAAGGCGACGCCCGGTTGCAGGCGCGCGCGGCGCGGATCACGCACGTGGTCACCGCCGGTGCCCGCGGGCTGCCAGGACGGCACCAAATGATGCTTTCCGCCACCGATCAGATCCGCGCGCCCCATGCGCTGCAGCGCCTCGCGCAACACGGGCCAGTTGTTCGGATCGTGATAGCGGAGGAACGCTTTGTGAAGGCGGCGCTGGGCCATGCCCTTCACGACCTTGATCTCCTGGCGCGCCTTGATCGAGCGGAGCGGGTTGTAGCCCGTGTGATACATCGCGGTCGCGCTCGCCATCGGTGCGGGCAAGAACGCCTGCACCTGATCGGGACGGAACCCGTTCTTCTTGAGCCACAGCGCGAGGTTCAGCATGTCCTCGTCGGTGGTGCCCGGGTGCGCCGCGATGAAGTACGGGATCAGGTACTGCTCCTTGCCCGCTTCCTTCGAGTAGCGATCGAACAGCGCCTTGAACCGATCGTAGGCGCCGATCCCCGGCTTCATCATCATGTTCAGCGGGCCGTCCTCGGTGTGCTCGGGCGCGATCTTGAGGTAGCCGCCGGTGTGGTGCTGCGCGAGCTCCTTGATCCACTCGGGCGACTTGACCGCGAGGTCATAGCGGACGCCGGACGCGATGAACACGCGCTTGACGCCGGGAAGCGCACGCGCCTTGCGATACAGCCCGACGAGCGGGCCATGATCGGTGCCGAGGTTGTCGCAGATGTCGGGGAACACGCACGACGGCTTGCGACACGCGCTCTCGATCTCGCGGGTCTTGCACGCGAGCCGGTACATGTTCGCGGTCGGGCCGCCGAGATCCGAGATGATGCCGGTGAAGCCCGGCGTCTGATCGCGGATGCGCTCGATCTCGCCGAGGATCGACTTCTCGGAGCGGCTCTGGATGATGCGGCCCTCGTGCTCGGTGATCGAGCAGAAGCTGCAACCGCCGAAGCAGCCACGCAGGATGGTGACCGAGAACTTGATCATCTCGTACGCCGGCAGCTTCGTGTCCGCGTGCTTGGGATGCGGCAGCCGCGAGAACGGCAGCTCGTACAGCTCGTCCATCTCGACGGTCGTCAGCGGGATCGGCGGCGGGTTGATCCAGACGTCGATGGCCTTGGTGCCGACACCGTGGCGCTGGACGAGCGAGCGCGCGTTACCCGGGTTGCTCTCGAGGTGGAGGATGCGCGAGGCATGCGCATAGAGCGCGCGATCCGCGGTCACCTGCTCGAAGCTCGGCATCCGGATCACCTGCTTCGCGCGATCGACCTTGCGCGGGCGCAGCTGGATCAGCTTGCCGGCTTCGATCCCAGCAACGTTCCTACCGGGTGCGGCATCGCCCGTCGAGCACGCCGCCTCCGAGCGCTCGGGCTCCATCGCATACGGATCGGGGAGCGGCTCGACCTTGCCCGGCGTGTCGATGGACGTCGAGTCGACCTCGGAGAAGCCACTCGGCGGCCGGGTATGCGCGGTGCCGCGGAGATCGTTGATCTCGGCGATCGGCGTGCCGGCGGCGAGCCGGTGTGCGAGCTCGACGATCGCGCGCTCTGCGTTGCCGTAGACCAGCAGATCGGCCTGCGAGTCGATGAGCATCGAGCGCCGCACCTTGTCGGACCAGTAATCGTAGTGCGCGATCCGGCGAAGGCTGGCCTCGATGCCGCCGATCACGATCGGCGCGTTGTCGTCAGGGAACGCCTCGCGACAGCGCTGCGTGTAGACGAGCGTCGAGCGATCCGGCCGCAGGCCGCCGACGCCGTTCGGCGTGTACGCATCGTCGCTGCGGATCTTCTTGTCGCTCGTGTAGCGATTGACCATCGAGTCCATGTTCCCGGCGGTCACGCCCCAGAACAGATTCGGGCGGCCGAGCTCGCGAAACGCATCCGGCGTGCGCCAGTCGGGCTGATCGATGATGCCGACGCGGAAGCCGTGGCGCTCGAGCAAGCGGCCGACGAGCGCCATCCCGAAGCTCGGGTGATCGATGTACGCGTCGCCGGTCACCAGCACGACGTCGCAGCTATCCCAGCCGAGCTCGTCCATCTCGGTGCGCGTGGTCGGCAGCACCGGCGCGATGCCGAAGCGCTGCGCCCAGTACGGGCGATGGGAGAACAGCGGGCGCGACATGGATGCACCGCCGTTTAGCACGCCGCGCCCTCGGCCGTTTGCTTATTCACCGCCGTCGCAGGGGTCGCCCGTACGACCCGGCGCAGCGCCCTTCGGGGGTGGTTTCGCCGGGTCCGAGGTCTTCGGGCGTCGCTTCGGCGGGGCGGCTTTCTTGTCCGGCGGCGGCACGGCCACGGCCGGTGTCGGCTGCTCGCGCATCACCGACGCGGGCTCGGGTGCACGAGGCGCCTCGGGCTCGGGCTCGGGCTCGCCGAACTTCGCCTGCTGGTCGCGGACGAGGTTCGCCTGCTGCGCCTCGGTCATGAGCGTGCTGCAGCGCTCGGCCTCGGCGCGCGTCGTCATCGTCGCGAGGCACTGCCGCGCGTCCGCGGTCCACTGGTCCTCGTCGCAGCGCGTGCGGATGAGCGTCGTGAACGTGGCGATCACGTCGTCTCCCGGCCGCGGCTCCTTGGTCGCGACCAGCGCGCCGACCATTGCCTCGGCCACCATCACGCACGTGGTGACCGGGTGCGGCGGCGGCATCGCGATGGCCTTGTTGCCTCCGCCACACGCTCCGAGCACGATCGCGATCAGCAGGCCCGACGCCCGTGCAATTGCGCGAGGTTGCCGATCGCAAGTCGTGCAAGTTGTGTCTGACCCCATCAGCGCACCGCCGTCTCGATCGCCTGCTGGAAGCCGTCGCGCTGCGGCACGGTGAGGTACGGCGCGCAGGTGTCGGCCTTGTCGATCGTCTCGAGGATCGTGAAGCAGTCCATCGCCTCGATCGACCACTTGCGCGTCACGCACTGCTCGAGGAGTCCGGTGCGTAGCCGATCCGCGGTCGGCACCCCGCCGGTCTGGTCGCCGGTGATCAGCAGCACGAGGTGATCCGCGCTGCCTCGGCACAGCTTCTCCTGCTGGGCCTTGTCGAGCGTCGATTCCTTGGGAGTCGCGCCACCGCAGGCCACGAGGACGAACGCGAGGGCGAGTCTCATCGCTGCATCATGTCACGCACGCCCCCTGCGATGAGCGCGACGGCCATCGCAGCGAGAGGCAGCGGCTCGCGCGCCGCGTGCCAGCTCGCAGGAATCCCGGCGAGGCCGACCGCGCCGACGACGATGCCGCCCGCGATCGCGCAGGTCGTGTCGATGTCGCCGCCCGCGTCGCCGCATGCCCACAACGCACCTGCATAGTCCGCGAGGTGGGTCGCCGCGCACCACACCGCGAACGGGATCGTGTCCGACGCGATCACGCGGCTGCCGTTGCCGAGCTCGGCCGCGACGGTGACCGGCTCCGCATCGAGCATCGCGAGCGATCGCCGCAGCCC